>NZ_JAXCHU010000004.1:0-368493 GCF_035984695.1 Glaciihabitans sp. GrIS 2.15 | reverse complement strand
CGTCCGGCCTATAACGACCGTCCGGCTCGTACCGAGCGTCCGGCCTATAACGACCGTCCGGCTCGTACCGAGCGTCCGGCCTATAACGACCGTCCGGCTCGTACCGAGCGTCCGGCCTATAACGACCGTCCCGCTCGTACGGACCGCCCGTCGTACAGCAACGACCGTCCGCAGCGCTCGTTTGATGATCGCGCACCCCGCCGCGACAGCGACTACTACCCGGCCAAGAACGACTCCAAGTCCGCGGCGTTCGCCGCCCACGAAGACGTCGTGCTCGAGCGTCTCGAGGCCAAGGTCATCACCGCGGGCGACGCGGCCGGTGTCACCTGGAAAGACCTGGGCATCGGCGACAACATGACTCGCCAGCTCATCCTGATGGGTGCGGAGTCGCCGTTCCCGATCCAGGCCGCCACCATCCCGGATGTGCTCGCCGGCAAGGACGTGCTCGGTCGCGGAAAGACCGGATCCGGCAAGACCATCGCCTTCGGGGCACCGCTCGTCGAGCGCCTGATGGAGAACATGGGTGGCGCCGGACGCAAGCCGGGCCGCAAGCCCCGCGCGCTGATCCTCGCTCCTACCCGCGAGCTCGCGATGCAGATCGACCGCACGGTACAGCCCATCGCCCGCAGCGTCGGCCTGTTCACCACGACAATTGTCGGCGGGGTTCCGCAGTACAAGCAGGTCTCTACCCTCCAGCGCGGCGTCGATATCGTCATCGCCACACCGGGCCGAGTCGAGGACCTCATTGAGCAGGGCCGTCTCGATCTCAGCGAGGTCTTCGTAACCGTGCTCGACGAGGCCGACCATATGTGCGATCTCGGCTTCCTCGAGCCGGTGCAGCGCATCCTCGAGTCCACCAAGAAGGGCGGTCAGAAGCTGCTGTTCTCGGCCACTCTCGATAAGGGTGTCGCCACCCTGGTCAAGCAGTTCCTCAAGGAGCCGGCCGTGCACGAGGTCGCCGGTGAAGACCAGGCTTCGTCCACGATCGACCACCGTGTGCTGCTCATCGAGCAGCGCGACAAGACCCGCATCATCGAGGAGCTCGCTGCTGGCGAAGGTAAGACGCTCATTTTCGCCCGTACCCGTGCGTTCGCCGAGCAACTGGCCGACCAGCTCGAGGATGCCGGCATCCCGGCCACCTCCCTGCACGGCGACCTCAACCAGTCGCGCCGCACGCGCAACCTGCAACTGCTCACGAGCGGGCGGGTTAACGTGCTGGTGGCGACGGATGTGGCGGCTCGCGGCATCCACGTGGATGACATCAGTCTCGTCATCCAAGCCGACGCTCCGGATGAGTACAAGACCTACCTGCACCGCTCCGGTCGTACCGGCCGCGCGGGCAAGGTCGGAACCGTCGTCACCCTGATTTCGAAGGCGCGCCGCCGCCGTATGGATGAGCTGCTTGGACGTGCCGAGATCAAGGCGTCCATGCAGATCGCCGCTCCCGGCGATCGCGTGATCGAAGAGCTTGCCGCGCTGTAAAAATAGCGGTGATCGTGCAGGGCGTCCATCCTTCGGGGTGGGCGCCCTTCGGGGCTTAGCGTGTCGAAACTCACGCGACGATGGGCGTAGCGCCGCGGTCCCAATCGATTTCACCACCTCCTCCTCCTCCTCCTCCTTCACTTCCTCCTCCTCCTCCTCCTCAACCGCCACCTCTCCTCCTCAACCGCCACCTCTCCGCCTCAGCCACCGCCTCTCCGCCTCAGCTCCTCCTCTCCGCGGGAGGGATTTTTGAGCAATTAGCATCAGATGGAGGGAGTTTTCGATGAGATTCGGATATTTCCCTCCCTCGCTGCGGAGCGGCCGACGAAATCGATCGCCGTCGCGAACGCGATCTGCAGCAGACACACCCGGGACTCATCTGCGGTGCCCATCCTCGAGCATCCGCATCACAGTCGCCACCGTTTCCTCCCAGCGCTCGAAGATGTCGGCGTAGCCGAACCTCAACACACCGTAACCCGATCGGATGATGCGATTCGTGCGTATTCGATCGGTGGCCGCCTCGTGCCATTGGTCGCCATCCAGCTCGATAACGAGCCATCCATCAATGACAAGGTCGACTCTGTCAATCCCGATCTGCACCTGCTGCACAACCCGAAGGCCGAGTGCGTCAAACCGCATTCTGGCGATTGTTTCCAGGCCGGACCCGGCGAGAAATGTCAAGTCCTTCGAGAGCCGATGCAGGCGTTTCGGGAGGCGTTGGATGATGTGCGCAACAGCCCGACGCGTCATCCGATTCGCGGTGACTGCGCTCTCTAACGCGGCGGCGACCTGCTCCACGGGTTCAGTAGTCGCGAAGCGGCCGATCGCATCTGAGATGGACACCCGCCACGCCGGTGCCAGGCCCTCACCGATCTCAAACGGGGCCCAATGGGTCACAAGTGTGGGGACGAAGAATCGCGGGGGCGTGAACCGAGCGATGGGGGTGAGAGGAGCCTGCGTCACACGATGGGAATCCTCAGGAACCTGGAGATGAATTCGATGGTCGTCACCACACCAGATTCCGTAGGAGCCCAGGGCCGTACCGCCGGTCAACCGCGCACCGTGGAGTACTGCGATGATGGAGGCCTGGCTCGCGTTCGCGGTCGCAACCCATCCCATCCGCACCGGTAACAGGTCGCCGTCAGCGATTGCCCGGTCGATGCGATGACGCCCGATGTTCATGCTTTTGAGCTGCCGACGCGAGGCGAGAAACCCGAACTGTTCCATGGTCCTTGTGATTTGCATGGCTCAAGGGTGAAACGATGGCTAGCCCCGCGGATTCCTCTCGACGAAATTGTGCGTCGCTGCCCGAATGGCGGCTTGGGGAGGACGAGTCGGGAGGGGAATCTTCATTCCCATCGAAAAACTCCCTCCAGCGCGCGCTGATTCTGAAAAACTCCCTCCCGCGCTGCTCTAGGCCGTTGGTTTCTCCACCACCGCAGCCACCACCGGAGCCCCACCTCAATCCCCACCACCTCCCGCCCCAACGCAGCCCGACCAGCTGTAGCGCGGCATCGGCGACGGACATCGGTAGTCCGCGAGAGCAGCAAACCGATGATGAATCTATTCCCGACGGCCGCTCGGGTTCGG
Organism: Glaciihabitans sp. GrIS 2.15; assembly: GCF_035984695.1. Lineage (NCBI taxonomy): Bacteria > Bacillati > Actinomycetota > Actinomycetes > Micrococcales > Microbacteriaceae > Glaciihabitans > Glaciihabitans sp. GrIS 2.15. Next base: position 365,421 of record NZ_JAXCHU010000004.1, on the reverse strand, counting down.
CAGCGCACGCTGGTAGCTCGCGCGTACGGACGGTAGGCGGCGCTCGGGCGATAACAGGCCGGCGAGTGCTCGCGACCGGCGACGGATGCCCCAGGCCCTCCCTCGAAACAGGGACTCCAGAGCTACGACCCACTCTTTCAGTTCCGTGCTGGCGGCATCACCACCCTCAAGCGCATCGCCCAACGCCGCGCGGGAACCGCGCCGGAAGGTCAGGCCAGCGCGAGCAAAACCGCCGCGACAAGTGCGACGGCGAGTCCCATCCACTGCACCGGCGCGATCCGCTCCCGCAGCACCACCGCGGCCAGCACGATCGTGCCGGCCGGTGCGAGGGCGTTCAGCACCGACACGATCGAGAGTTCCCCCATTCTCAACGCGAGAAGGAACAGGAACGCGGCAGCGGCATCGGTCACCCCACAGAGCACTGCGAAGCCCACCGTCACGCGGGTGATCGTCGGCCTCGGCGTGCCCCGCCGGGCCAGGCGCTGGCCGAGTAGCGCGACCGACATGACGATGCCGGTTACGACAAAGGTGACGAGGAGTGGCGCCGGCCCGCTGTCGGGTGGGGTCAGGTCGATGAAGACAAGGTACCCGCCGATCGCGACCCCGGCCCCCACTGCCATCAGGAGGCCGCGTGGGCTCGGCCGCACGGCACGCTCGCCCGGCACGAGGCAGATGAGGACGATCGCAAGGAGCCCGATCGCGAGGCCGAGGTAACCAAGGCCGCTCAGCCGCTCTCCACGCACGAACCCGACGGTGATCGGGATCACCGCGGCCACGAGCGCCAGGATGGGGGACAGGATGCTCATCGGTCCAAGAGCGAGGCAGGCGTAGAGCAGCACCAGCGCGACAGCACCGCAGACCCCGGCCAGAACGCCCCAGAGCAGCACGGGTGCACCCCATCGGCTGGGCAGCACGAGGGCAGCGACCACCAGCACCGCGAGGCCGGCGATCGAGTTGATCAGGGTCACCCGCACGGCACTGGTGCCCCGTGCGGCGAGACCGCCGAAAAAATCACTTGCTCCGTAGATCACGGAGCCGGCGAGCGCGAGGGCGACACTCAACATGGTGGTGCCTAGCCCACGGCTAGCATGGCGGCGGCGACAAGCGCGAGCACGAGTCCGACGATCTGAATCGGTGCGATCCGTTCGCGCAGCACGATTGCGGCGAGGAGGATCGTGCCGGCCGGATAGAGCGCGGTAAGCACGGATTGGATGGTGAGTTCGCCCTGCCGAAGACCGAACAGCAACAGTGCGTTCGCGATCGCGTCGATCACTCCTGCGACGATTGCCAGAACCAGTCCCGGCTTCCATCCGCCGACCGCTCGTGGAGTGGTTCCGCGCCGTCGTGCCAAGAGGGCACCGATACCGATTGCGCTGAACATCACGATGGCATTTACAGTGCGGCTCATGACCAGGGGCACCAGCCCGGAGTCTCGCGGAGTCAGGTCGATCAGGATGAGGAACGCACCGATGAGCGCCCCCGCCCCGACCGCCATTGCCAGAGCCCGGAGCGACGGCCGAACTGCTCCCTTCTCGGGCACAAACCCCACGAGCACGACCGCGACGAAGGCCACGACGATGGCGACATAGCCGAGCCCACCACGGTGCTCACCACGCACGACGCCGGCGAGTACCGGCACCATGGCCGAGATCACGGCCGTCAGCGGGGAGAGGATGCTCATCGGCCCGATCGCGAGGCAGGCGTAGAGCAGCACCACCGCGAAGGCGCCGGTGATGCCGGTGACGCCGCCGAGGAGCACCGCCTTCGTCGACCAGACACTCGGAAACAACGGAAAAGCGAGCAGCAGGATGACGAGTCCGGACAGGCCACCGATCGCGGTCACGCGTACCGCACTGATGCGCTTCGCGGCCATGCCGCCAGCGAAGTCTGCAGACCCGAAAATGAGCGCTGCCGTGACGCCGATGAACACAGCGAGCACGGGGGACCTTTTCTGGTGGGAGTACTCAACGGTAGCGGTAAGCATCGATGACGATTTCGTGAAGATGCTTCCGTCGGCGACGCCCGAGACGCTAGGGTGCATTTCAAACCCCCCAATCGGGGGTGAACCTGGTCGTCTATAGGCTTTCTTCTACTCACGTTCTTATAAAGACAGGTCCGCAATCCAAGGAGACTCCCGGAGTCATGGCACTTTTCGCAGCCCGTTCCCACCGATTTACTCTTGCAGCAATCGCCCTCACCGTCGCTCTCGGTATTCCCACCCTCGCTGGTTCGGCCGCGACCGCTGCGGAGGCACCGGTCGCCATCGACATCCTCAGCTTCAACGACTTTCACGGCCGTCTCGAGGCATCCTCGCCGTCAGCGGGTGCCGCCGTGCTCGGCGGCCTGGTCACGTCGTTCCGGGCGGCCAACCCGAACACGCTTGTCGTTTCCGGTGGAGACTCAATCGGGGCCTCCACATTCACGAGCTTCATCCAGAAGGACCAGCCCACCATCGACGCCCTCAACGCGATCGGCGTCGATGCGAGTGCGATCGGCAATCACGAGCTCGACGGGGGCCAGGCCGATCTCGAGGGCCGAATTATTCCGGCCACCAACTATCCGCTGCTCAGCGCCAACATTTACAACAGAACGACCGGCCAGCCCGAATTCGCCCGGTACGCGCTCAAGCAGACCGGCGGCGTGACCGTCGGGTTCATCGGAGCGACGACGGATGAGACCCCCTCGCTCGTGAGTCCGGCGGGGGTTGCAAACCTCGAGTTCCGCGACATCCCGACCGAGGTCAATCGCGTGGCCGACCAGCTCAGCGACGGCAACCCGGCCAACGGTGAGGCGGATGTCATAGTCCTGACGGTGCACGAGGGCGCGGCAGACACCACGCTCGCAAGCGCCACCGGCGACTCGGCCTTCGGCAAGATCGTGAATACTGTGGACGCCAACGTCGACGCCATCGTGTCGGGCCACACGCACCAGGCCTACAACTGGCAGCTGCCGATCCCGGGCACCGACCGCACCCGTCCGGTGCTGCAGGCGGGCAAGTACGGCGAGAAATACGGCCACATCTCTCTGTCGGTAGATCCAACGACGAAGGCGCTGCTCAGTATCAGCTCCGAAGTGAAGCCGCTGTTTGGAGCATTCGCTCCTGATGCCGCGGTCGCGGCAATCGTTGCCGCCGCCGCGGCCGCCGCGAAAGACAGGGGCTCGGTGCCCGTCGGTACGATCACCGCCGACTTCAACCGGGCGAGCCAGAAGGACGGCGTGACCGAGAACCGCGGTGGGGAGTCTCCGCTCGGCAACTTCGTGGCAGACGTGCAGCTGTGGGCCACGAACGGAAAAGCGCAGGTGGCGCTGATGAATCCGGGAGGGCTTCGCACCGACCTCAGGTATAAGGCCAGCGCCAACACTCCCAACGATGTCGACGGGCGCGTGACCTACCAGGAGGCTGCGAGCGTGCAGCCTTTCGCGAATACCCTGGTGACGAAGACGCTCACCGGTGCTCAGCTCAGGCAGGTGCTCGAGGAGCAGTGGCAGCCAGCCGCCTCAACCCGCCCGTTCCTCAAGCTCGGCGTGTCGAAGTCTCTCGAGTATCGCTATGACCCCACGGCAGCAGCCGGCAGCCACATCACGGCGATCACCCTCAACGGCCTGCCCGTGGCATCCACCGACTCGATCACGGTGGTGGCGAATTCGTTCCTCGCCTCTGGCGGTGACAACTTCGTGACACTCGCCACGGGAACGAACACGGGTGACACCGGCAAGATCGACCTGCAGAGCATGGTCGACTACTTCGTCGCCAACCCGGTCGCCTCTCTGGACTACGCTCAGCGTGCCGTTGGCGTCACCCTGTCCGCGGCCGCAGCGACACCGGGTGACATCGTGACCCTCGGGCTGTCCTCCCTGCTGTTCTCGAACGGTGAGCCGAATAGCGGCACCGCCACAGTAAGCGTGGGCGGCACCGTGCTCGCCCAGTCGGCCATCGATCCCGCAATCATTGACCTCGGGGATGAGACCGGCCGGGCATCCGTCGCAGTCACCATCCCCACCGCCACCCCGGCGGGAACCCTGGTGCTGACCGTCGCTGTACCGCAGACCGGAACGGCGATCGATGTCCCGCTCACCATCACTGTGCCGACCATAGCTTCGGTTACCGCTCCCGTGATCAGTGGAACCGCGACGGTGGGCCACATTCTCACAGCGTCTCCTGGCACCTGGAGTGTCACCTCTCCGACGCTCGCCTACCGGTGGAATCGTGCGGGAGCACCCATTGATGGAGCGACCGCCGCGAGCTACTCACCGGTCGCAGCGGATGCGGGCAGAGCGATCACGGTAACGGTCACCGCCAGCGCGCCAGGCACCACCCCGGGAGTCGCGACCTCTGCCGCTATAACGGTCGATCGTCTGGCATCCGTCACCCGCGGAACCGTCGACCGCGTGCTCGTGAGCCACAAATCACCGGTCGCCTATCGGGTTCTCGTCACGGGCCATGGCCTGGTGCCGACGGGTGACATCGTCGTGCGCGATGGGCGGAACGTGCTCACCGCCGTGACCCTGACACCCGCCGACAATGGCCGGGTCACAGTGACGCTTCCGAAGTTGCGCCGAGGCATCCACCTGCTCACCGCAACCTACTCGGGTGACGCGCAGCTCGTGGATTCGGCGTCGTTCCCGGCGCTGGTTCTCGTGCGCTGAGCCGCCGACCTCGTCAACGGGGGGAGTTCGGCTCTGATCGGACTCCCCGTTTCACTAGCTAGTCTTTTCGCGTGGAATTCGCCTATCACCATCTCGCCCGAAGCGCTCCCGGTTACCGTTGGTGGAAGCCGCTCGTCACCGGGCTGATCGCCCTCGGCATCTTCGTCGTCTTCACCATCGTGCTCGTCGTGCTGCTGCTGGCCTCCACGCTGGTCTTCCCCGAAGTGCGACCGGTGATCACGAAGCTCATCACCACGGGCCAAATCGATAACAGCCTTCCCGTGGTGCTCGGGTTCTCGCTCTCCTCGATCGCGGTGATCCTGCCATCGATCTGGCTCGCGCGCCTCATTATGGGGCCGCGCCCGGTCGGCCTGCTGTCGTCGATCGCTGGTCGGCTGCGCTGGCGATGGATGTTGCGACTCATCCTTCCCGTCGTCATCGCGTACGGCGCCTCTACCCTGTTTTCTGTGCTGCTGTTGCCCTTGCTGACGGGCGAGACACTTCCGGTCGCGTCGGTGACAGCGAGCACCTGGCCTGTGGTGCTCGTGGCGGTGCTGCTCGTGCCGCTGCAGGCCACCGCCGAAGAATTCTTCTTCCGCGGGTACCTGGCCCAGACGATCGGCGGCTGGCTGAAGCATCCGCTGTTCGCGATCCTGCTACCGGTGCCGCTGTTCACCATCGGTCACCAGTACGACGTGTGGGGACTCATCGACGTGTCAGTGTTTGCCGTGGTGGCCGGGTGGCTGGTCTTCAAGACGGGAGGGCTCGAGGCATCCATTGTGGCCCACGTCGTGAACAACACGGTGATCTTCGTGATCGGTGCCTTCGGCCTTGTCGACGTGAATTCCAAAACCGGCAGCGGCCTCGAGGTCGCAATCTCGGCAGTCACCCTCGCGCTCTATGCGTGGCTCGTAGCGCGCGCGGCGAAGCGATTCGCGCTGGAGAGGGTGCGGGTGATCACGCTGCCTGCACCGCCGGATCCGGCGACCATTGTGCACAGCGAAGGCGGCACGGAGGGCACTGTCACAGCCCGCGGCTAGACTCGCCCGGTGGGCAAGAGAGGCACGAGAGAAGGATCTGTAGGGTGAGCTGGAGCGCGGACATCCCCTGGGATCCCGACGACCTCGTCCCACCGGACGAGTTCGATTACGAACCTCCCTCCGATGGCGATCGTGAGAGAGAATTCATCGCTCGCGAGCCAACTCGTCCCTCTTCCTCCAAATATGCTTCCTCCAAATATTCGAGCGCGAACGATGCTCTCCAGACGGTCTTCGGTTACGACTCTTTCCGCGGTGACCAGGCCGAGATCATCCAGCAAGTGGTCGATGGTGGGGACGCCCTCGTGCTCATGCCCACCGGTGGCGGCAAGTCGCTCTGCTACCAGATCCCCGCGCTCGTGCGCGAGGGCACCGGGGTCGTCATCTCTCCACTGATCGCCCTGATGCAGGACCAGGTGGATGCCCTTTCCGCTGTCGGCGTGCGTGCGGCGTACCTCAACTCCACCCAGGACCAGTCCGAGCGCCGGGGCGTGGAACACGCCCTACTCAACGGCGAACTTGACCTGCTCTATCTCGCGCCCGAGCGACTGCGCGTGCCGGCGACGGCGGATCTTCTCGACCGAGCCGCGATCTCCCTCTTCGCGATCGACGAGGCCCACTGCGTCTCGCAGTGGGGCCACGACTTCCGACCCGACTACCTTCAGCTGTCGATGCTGCATGAGCGCTGGCCGACCGTGCCGCGCATCGCCCTCACGGCAACCGCGACGGAGCAGACCCACCTCGAGATCCAAAAGCGACTGCAGCTGAGCGATGCCCGGCATTTCGTCGCGAGCTTCGACCGTCCAAACATCCAATACCGCATCGCGGCGAAGAACGCTCCCCAGCAGCAGTTGCTCGAGCTGCTGCGCAGCGAGCACCCGGGAGACGCGGGCATCGTCTACTGCCTGTCGCGCAAGTCGGTTGAGCAGACGGCCGACTTCCTGGTGCAGAACGGCATCGCGGCCCTTCCCTATCACGCGGGTCTCGACTCGCGCGTGCGAGCGGCGAACCAGTCACGGTTCCTGCGCGAAGACGGCATCGTCATGGTCGCCACCATCGCCTTCGGGATGGGCATCGACAAGCCCGACGTGCGGTTCGTGGCGCACCTCGACCTTCCCAAGTCGGTGGAGGGCTATTACCAGGAGACCGGCCGCGCCGGTCGTGATGGCCTGCCGTCCACCGCTTGGCTCGCCTACGGGCTGCAGGATGTCATGCAGCAGCGCCGCATGATCGAAGGCTCTGAGGGTGACGCAGAGCACCGCCGCCGCCTCGGCCTGCACCTCGACGCGATGCTCGCCCTCTGCGAGACCGTCGAGTGCCGTCGGGTGCAGCTCCTTGGGTACTTCGGTGAGGAATCGACGCCCTGCGGTAACTGCGACACCTGCCTCGCGCCCCCCGAATCGTGGGATGGCACTGTGCCAGCGCAGAAACTGCTCTCCACGATCGTGAGGCTGCAGCGCGAGCGTAACCAGAAGTTCGGAGCGGGGCAGATCGTGGACATCCTGCTGGGGCGCAGCACCGCCCGCATTACCCAGAATGACCATGCGTCACTGTCGACTTTCGGCATCGGTACCGAGCTCACTGACCAGGAGTGGCGGGGGGTCGTGCGGCAGTTGCTTGCGCAGGGACTCCTCGCGGTGCAGGGCGAATACGGCACGCTCGTCGTGACGGAGGCAAGCACGACCGTGCTCGCCGGACAGCGACCGGTGATGCTGCGCCGTGAACCCGAGCGGGCAGTACGACCGACCAGGTCGCGCCGTGGTCCTGCCGTCGAGCTGCCCGCGGGTGCAGCTCCGGTGTTCGAGCGCCTGAGGATGTGGCGGGCGGCAGAATCGAAGGAGCAGGGCGTTCCTGCCTACGTCGTCTTCCACGATGCGACCCTGCGCGAAATCGCTACCGGCACCCCGACGACTCTCGCCGAGCTCGGCACGATGAGTGGCGTTGGAGAGAACAAGCTTGCCAAGTACGGGGAGGCGATCCTCGAGGTGCTTCGCGGCTGAGCGGTGCGCCCGGGACCTGCGCGCCCGGGACCTGCGCGCCCGGGACCTGCACTGACTAGCGCGATTGGCGATTCTTGTAGGGTCGGGGTTCACCCTTTACGATCGGCGCGCGACCCTTGCCCTTGGATGCCCTGGCCTTGCCGCCGGGCGGTGCAGCGGGAGCCGGTGGTCGATTGTCGAACTCCGCGAGCTCGCTCCGAGCCTGCTCGAGAAGTGCCTCTCCCGCACCGGTGAGGGTTGTCGTCTCTTGGCGGCGGTCGAACAGGTCAGAACCGATCTCGGTCTCGAGCGTGCGAATAGACGAGTCGAGTTTCGCGCGGGAGATGCCGAGGGAATTGGCGGCGCGAACGAAATGCATTTCCTCGGCAACGGCCACGAAATGCCGCAGGTGGGTGATCTTCACGCAAAGCTCCTCGGTCCCGGCCGCGCTTCGCAACCAGACCTTCAGGGTACGCGGCCCTCGGGCGGCGCGGCTGGCGAGGCGCGGAGGTAGCCCAACGCGACAACGGGCCCGGCGACCGTGTGATCGCCGGGCCCTCCCTGCACTTCGGCGCTAGGCGGCGTCCAGGTAACCATTCGGGTTGAGCACGTACTTCGTCGCTGCTCCGGCGTCGAACTCTGCGTAGCCACGCGGAGCCTCGTCGAGAGTGATCGCCTTGGCATTCACATTCTTGGCAATGTGCACTCGGTCGTTCAGGATCGCCATCATGAGCCCGCGGTTGTACTTCATCACCGGACACTGGCCGGTCGTGAATGACAGCGACTTCGCCCATCCGGTGCCGAGGCTGAGGGACAGGGACCCCGTTTTGGCGGCCGCGTCTACGCCGCCTGGATCGCCGGTGACGTACAGCCCGGGAATACCCATCGCGCCGCCCGCCGCCGTGATATCCATCAGGGAGTTGAGCACTGTCGCCGGTGCTTCGCCGCCACCGTGATGGCCCTTGGCCTCGAAGCCGACGGCGTCAACGCCGCAGTCCACCTCTCGCACTCCCAGAATCTGCTCGATCTGGTCGGCGATTTCACCGACGGAGAGATCGATTGTTTCGCACCCGAAGGTCCGAGCCTGGGCTAGGCGATCGGCGTTCATGTCTCCGACAATCACCGCCGCAGCACCGAGCAGCATCGCGGATGACGCGGCTGCCAGCCCCACTGGGCCGGCGCCCGCAACGTACACGGTCGATCCGACCCCCACCCCGGCGGTAACCGCCCCGTGGAAGCCGGTCGGGAAAATGTCGGACAGCATCGTGAGGTCCATGATCTTCTCAAGGGCCTGGTCGCGGTCGGGGAACACGAGCAGGTTCCAGTCCGCGTAGGGCACGAGCACGTACTCGGCCTGACCGCCCACCCAGCCGCCCATGTCGACGTACCCATAGGCGCTTCCCGGGCGATCCGGGTTCACATTGAGGCAAATGCCGGTCTTGCGTTCTTTGCAATTGCGGCAGCGGCCGCAGGCAATGTTGAACGGCACCGAGACGAGATCGCCGACTTTGACGAACTCGACGCCCGGGCCGACTTCCACCACCTCGCCGGTGATTTCGTGACCAAGCACGAGGTTGGCCGGGGCAGTGGTGCGCCCGCGCACCATGTGCTGATCCGAGCCGCAAATGTTGGTGGCGACAGTGCGAATGATGGCGCCGTGCGGCACTTTGCGGCCAATGTTAGCCGGATTGACGCCCGGTCCGTCTTTCAGTTCGAAGGTGGGGTAGTCGATGTCGATGACCTCGACCTTGCCGGGTTCCTTGTAGGCAACAGCCCTATTTCCTGACATTCCGATCCTCCTCGATCTATTCGGGCACCTTTCTTCGATACCCACAGTTATTCGATCGTAGATCGCTCGAGATGGTGAGTCTGTGGGGGGAATCCCTCCTATCCGTGCGGCCAGATTGGGGCTAATGTTCCGTGGACGGACCCACGTCATAAGATCGCAGAATGCGTAACTTTTATCCTGAAATCGACCCTTATGACTTCGGGCTACTGGATGTCGGCGACGGTCAGAGCATCTACTGGGAAACCTCGGGGAATCCCGACGGCAAGCCTGCGGTGTTCCTGCACGGTGGACCGGGTGGCGAGACGCAGCCCAATCACCGCCGCCTGTTTGATCCGGCGAAGTACCGCATCGTGCTGTTCGACCAGCGCGGCTCCGGTCGGAGCCTCCCGCACGCGAGCGACGCTGGCATCGACCTCAGCACCAACACCACCTGGCACCTGATTGACGATCTCGAGCTGTTGCGGCAGTACTTGCGGATCGATCGTTGGTTGGTGTTCGGCGGATCCTGGGGCAGCACGCTGGCGCTCGCCTACGCGCAGACGCATCCGAGTCGAGTCTCTGAACTCGTGCTGAGGGGTATTTTCACGCTGCGCAAGTCAGAGCTCGACTGGTTCTACGAGGGTGGCGCAGAGGCGGTCTTTCCCGATGCCTGGGAGGATTTCCTTGCTCCCGTTCCGCTCGAGGAGCGCAATATGCTGATTCAGGCATATTCTCGGCTGCTCAATGATCCAGACCCCGCGATCCACGGGCCGGCCGCTGTGGCCTGGTCGGTCTGGGAGGCATCCACCATCACTCTGTTGCCCACGCCGAACGTGGTGTCCATCTTTTCCGATCCGCATTACGCTCTGGCCTTCGCCCGAATCGAAAACCACTACTTCGTCAATCGTGGTTTTTTCGACGACGGCCAGCTGATCCGCGATGCGCGCCTGCTCAGAGACATTCCCGGCGTGATTATCCAGGGACGCTACGACATCTGCACGCCGGCCGTCACGGCCTGGGATCTGCACCGTGCCTGGCCGGAGGCGAGGTTCGTGATGGTGCCGGATGCCGGCCACGCGTTCGACGAACCGGGCATCCTCTCCGCGCTTATCGATGCCACCGATCGATTCGCCGCCGGCCCGACCTAGACACGCGGCACTCGATACCTACTCGGATGAGCCGCGGCTACAACTCCCCTTGGTTGTCAACCGTGCAGGCTCACGATCGTGTTATCGAACGCGCTCGCCAGCTCAATAAGGGCGATCGACGCGCTGTGGTAGCGCTCACCGGGGCCCTCTCAGAGCCGCCGTCGCTCCGCGCCGCCGCGGACGCTTCCCTCGGAGTTGGCTGCTCGGCATCATGCCCCCCCGCGTGGTCCGCCCGCGCTGTGAACGTCGTGCCGATAATGCGGAGCCGAGTGACACAAAGCCAAAGATCAGGATGATGCCGCAGACGGCAACGATGATCACGGTGCGCAGTCGACTGGATATTTTCTCAGTCGCCCGATCCGGTGCCGATGCTTGGATCGCCGTGAACAAGTAGCGGTCGTCCGCCCCATTCACGGTCTGGATCCGTCGAAGGGTCGAGGTGAACATCGACCCGAGCTCCTTGGTCGTCGCGACGGACTGGGCTGGTGTGCCACCCCTTCCGGTGATCGTGGCGATGAAGCCGGACCCACCCGCGCTCGGCGCAACCGTGAAGTCTGTGCCCAGGCCCATCGACTTGAGATAGTCCGCCGTGGACGACGCGTTCAGCTGCGTCATCACGACGCTCGTGACAAGGGTCGAATCCGCTGACCTCAGATAGGGGTTGTTCGAGTTGAGATTGCCGAGGGCAGGGTCGGCCTGAATCTGAGCATCGGTCGGGATGCCGGGGCTGACGACCGCATAGGAGGCGGTCGACTCGTAATCGCGAGGCCCGAACGCAAAAACGAGTACGGACGCGGCGACTGCGATCAGGAGAGCGGGAAGTGCGAACCAGCGCTGCTGCCAGAGGCGTCGGAGGACCTCGATCGGATCCATGTCATTTGCCTCTTTCTAAGGGGACGGGGTGTGGGCCGGGGATTCCGGACTCCGCTTTACAGATCTTCCATACAACACCGGCGAGCGCCACCATGAGCGGGTAGGTCAATGCGAAGACCGGGAACGACAAAGAGTCGAAGGCTACTGAGCAGACCCCCGCCGCGGCGAGGCCGCCCGCGAGCGCGCCCGCGAGAGCCTTCGCGTTCGGATCGCTGGTGTGCCGCGCCGCGACGATGGCCAGGACCCCGGGGAGCAGAAGGTAGAACGCGACGCAGACCAGGCCGATGATCCCGGTGGTGACAGCGGACGTGAGGTACTGGTTGTCGAGCACGTTGACAAGGTTGCTGGTGTCATAGGTGCCGGGGCCGGTACCGAACAGCGGGCGCTTGTCGATCATGATCTCGACGCGCGGGTAGTTGTTGACACGGTTTGCGATCGAGGGGTCAGACGCGTCGGCGGTCAGCGCGGTCGTGATCGTGCCAACGAAGCCAGGGATGATCGCGAATGCGATCACCATCAGGATCGGCGCGATCACGATCGCCCAGCGGCGCACCAGGCGCGGCATGAAGGGCAAAGACACAGCCAGCGCGACCGCCACGCCCAGGACTCCCGAGCGTGAGACGGTCATGATCACCGCCGCGCCGAAGAGAAGGGTCTGCACCCAATGGAGCCAGCGGGCGCCTCGCGGGTCGAACATCGAGCGCCATATCGACAGTGGCAGGAGCATCGCGCTTGTCACTGCGAACTCGATCGCGTGGAAGGTGCTACCCGATACCCTGACCAGGTTGCCTCGCGCCTGATATGCGTCGTCGCCGCCGTTGTAAGTGAAACCGGGCATGGCCGCCTGGATCCACTCCATAGGATTTACGTGGAGGGTGAACTGGATGAGACCGACGAGGCTGCTGAAGAAACCGCCGGCGATAAGCCAGCGGGCGACGCTCAGCACCTGATCTCGTGTCTCCAAGGCGTCACCGACACACAGGATGAGCCCCAGGCTGGCGATGACCAGCACCACCCAGCGGTCTGCCGCGGCCAGGCCGGGAACGGTTCCCTCTCCAACCCAGCCGCCGTACAGCGAGATATACGACACCATGATCCCCAGGGCGAAAACTGCGCCGGCAAGGCGTCCCGGGTGTCGCAATGGGATCGGATCATGCAAGCCCCACAACCACGATGCGAGCCAGCACACAAACAGGAGGCACGACAGCATGATCGAGACGGTGCCGACGGCGCCGAGCGGCGAGATGACCATACTGGACGGGAAGAAGAAGATCGCGAACGCCGTGAAGCGCACGAGCAAGGGTGCGTTCGATAACCCCACGAAATAGGATCGGCGCGAGTAGCTTGGCCGGCGCAATCGAGGAAAGCGAACGAATGCCTCAGCGGTCATTCCTGTTCTCCTCCGTGATCAGGCAATAGCCGAGATTCTATGCCATCGGAGTCAGGCGAAAGTCTGAGAGACAGCCTCTCCCGCGTCCCAGCGGCGAGCTCGCGAAGGCGTGCGGCGCGTGCATCCCAGCTGTGAATCCGAGCGAACGCATGACGTTCGCGATCCCCGTCGAAGGTGCGGCCTTCGGCGATCCACCCTCGAACCCGAGTCACGAATTCCGCGGAAGACTCGGCGATGTCGATTTGCTCGTCGCCAAGCCACCGGGCCGCGGGGATGTCTGTCGATACCACCGGCAAGCCCGCTCCTAGATACTCCAGGGTCTTGAGGGGGAAGCTCGACCGGTTGAAGGACGAATCCGCGTATGGCGTGACGCCTACGGAGGCCGATGCCATCAGGCCGGCTAGGTCCTCGTATGGACGGGCACCGAGCCACTCGGCACTGGGGGCCGCCAACACGGCATCCAGCCGGCGCGCGAACTCGGGATCGCGGTCGGCTCTTGGCCCCACTACGATCAGCGGCAGACCAGCCAGTGCGAGTCCCTCCAAGATGCTGATGTCGAGCCGCTCATTGAGCGTTCCGATCAGGATTGCGGGTGAACCAGCGGGCGCGGGCGCAGGGAGTCGTTCGACAGGGTCCGCACCGTTGGGGAGGACTTCTACGTTTTCCGCCCTGGTCTTCGCCGTGACAACCTCAGCGAGGGCGGGCGAGATGGCGAGCACCAGATCGGCTTCGTGGGCGTTCCGGCGCAGTATTTCCTCGGTGTCGGTCGGCGAAAGGCCCATGAGCCCCGCGCCGCCGACCCAGTCGTCGGTTACATAAAGTACGCGCAGACCCGCGAGCCTGGCCGGAAAGCGGCGATTCGAGGAGTCGAGAACCACGAGCTCGGGAGTGACGCCGAGGCGGTGGATCGCATGCCGGATCTGCCCGGCCACGAGCCGTCGGCTGAAATTCCTGACGATGGGGCGCGTCAGTGCGGGCGGACCGAAGGTCCGGATGCGAGTGACGCCGTCCAGGGGTCGGGAGACAACAGTACCGAGCGCACCGCTGCGCCATCGGAGCACCGACACCGGAGGATCGATCCACACTACCCGTCCCTGACGAGCGAGTGCCGTGACGAGGTGCCGACCAGTGCCAGCGATGTCGTCCCACGTAACGCCCCCGAGGTAAACGATGGTCTCGGAACCTGGCCCCGTGCCGGAGGCCAGGTTCGACGGACCGGGGAGCAGCCCCCACGACGACTCGCGCGTGACCGACCGCAGAGCCAGCGCATGACCGGGGAGCCCGAGCCGCAGTAACTCGCCCAGTGCGATGAGGCTCCGATAGACGGCAGCGTAGGGGCGCGAGTGGTGCTTGCGGATGTAGCGGATGCGGTTAACGGCCATCAGCGCGTCCAGCCGTGCCGAAGATCCGGATCCACCCACCGAATGCCGGATGACAGCATCAGGTGTGTATATCACCCGGAAGCCGGCCTTATGAAGGCGGTTGAAGTAATCGGTCTCCTCGGAATAGAGAAAGAACCGTTCATCCCATGGGCCGACCGCCGCGACTGCCTCGGGGCTGAGCAGTAGCGCGGCTCCTGTTGCCCACTCCACCGCCTGGGGTCCGTCGTAAACCATCGGATCGAAGACCGTCTCGGCAAACCGCCCGGGGCGGGAACGGAACCTCGCCCCAAAGAGGGCGTCGCCGAGCGCGGCGCTCAAGGACGGGTCCCGTCGAAGTGAAAGCGCGGTCGTGCCGTCGTCGCCGACGAAGCGCGGGACCACGGCGCCGACCTCATCCCGGAGGGCGCCGAGCATGGTCGCAAGAGTCCCTGGCGACACCGCGGCGTCGGGGTTGAGGATCAGGACCGGACGGGAGCCGTCGAGCCGCGCCAAGGCTGCATTTATTGCGGCGGCATAGCCGAGGTTTCCGCCCGTGTCGAAGACGAGTGCCTCAGGGGCGTGCAGTCGCGCCACCTCAACCGTGTCGTCGGCGGAGGCGTTGTCCGCAACCAAGACGGCGACCGCGAGGTTCCCGGCATCTGCCCGAAGGCTGTCGAGGAGTTCTCCGACATGCCCAGCACTGTTGTACGTGACGACAATTACCGCGAGGTCGTGGGGACCGTCGGGAGACATGACGGCCAGGACGACCTCCACTGATCGGATTCGGACGGCGCCCGGATTAGTTCAAGGCCATCGTATAGATATGGTGAGTGTATTCGTCGGGGAAGGTGTCGGTGAAGGTCCCATTTGTGGGGGTGATGGTGCGGTTCTCGCCGATAACCCTTATGGTACCGGTGACACCTTTTGGGAGCGTGAAGGTCTTCGAACCGGTACTGCCATCTGTCATGGCGAAGATGTACGCGGAGCCGTCGGAGACTTTTACGCTGGTGTCCAGTCCAGGCCCGAAGTACCATCGGTAGGACGGGGTGTTGATCACTGGGGCGAAAGATTGCACCTGCTGATTGATCGCGGTGATTTTTGCGGTCAACACAGCGCCGCATTGCAGGATGGAATAGGTCCCGCAAGTGCCATTGTTGTTGTGTTGGAAGTAGGCGATTCCCGCGGCCCCGTGGATGATGGCGTTCCACACCGCGCCCTCAATCTGAGCCGGAGCGATGGTGCTGGCCCCGGCCTCGGTCAGGAATGGCTTGGCCGCCTCGACGAATACCCAGTTCGGCGTCGCCGCACCGGAGGAGGATGCCATCCTGTCCTGCAGCCAGCCGTACGCAGACGAGGTGGCCGGGTCCTTACCCTTGGGCCAGTTCCATGATTGGGTAATCACCCCGTCGACCTCCGGCGAGGTGTACGCGTACTTGTCCACGCTGGTGACGTCCACTGAACCCACGAATTGCGACATCGTGTTAGGTGCCCAATAGGTGCCAAGCACCCCATTGCCGAAGTTCGACTGCAGAAAACGACCATCCGCTTGATCGCGGAATGGCGCCGCGAGCTGTTTCTGTTTTAGGAGACGCGCTGTCTCCGTGTCGCCGTCGCAGCCGCTCGAGCCCATCTCGCACTCATCCGACACGTGCCATCCCACCACCCGCGGATCATTCCCGATCTCGGCCCTGGTCCATTCGTCCTGGGCGATCACGTCGATTCCCGCGCTGGTGATGGTACTGATCGGCGAACCGTCGTGTTCGGCCCCCATGTAGGTGTTGATGCCCGCAGCCTTCATCGCAGGCGCATCACTGGGCTTACCAAAGAAAACCGAGATCGGGAAGAATGACGAACTCGTCCACCCCGACGCCACTGCCTTTGGGAACTTCGCGTAATACGATGGACCGCCCCACCACGGAGTCGTTGGCAAATCGATTCCCTTCGGAGGGCCACTCGCAGCGGCGGGCGAATGGGTGATTGATGGCGACGGAGAAGGCGAATTGGTCGTGTACGAGATACCGACCAAATAATTCGAGTTGTGCCGGACTAGCTTCGGCATCACTCCTACGGTCCCTGAATAGACACCGGCTCCGCGGGGGTAGGTGACCACACCGTCAGTGACGGGACTCTCGAACCCATTGGCATTGTCGGCGTAATGGCCGTCGGGTGCGACGTAGGACGCTACCAACTGAGTTCCGGCGGCAACGTGGAGGGGGACGTCGAGAGGCGCAGAAGACCAACCGACATGGTGCTCCGTCGGGAACTTGACCGTCCCGAGGACCTGGCCGCTCTCATCCCAGATTCGCCCGAGATGCGAGCCGGTATTCCGGGGGCCTTCGTAGAATCGGATCGCTGCGATAGTAATGTCGACGGAGGCCGAGAAGCGCACGCCGAGTTCTGCGGGTTTCGCGAGTGGATTCGTTGCGATCGTAGTGGCGCTAGCCGCTCCGACTGCCGACGTGGATTCGGGACGGGGGGAACCGAATGCCGTAACGAGAGCCACGATCGCACCAAGGGCTGCGACGGCCGCGATTGGTGTGAGCACGGACTTCCACCGTCGAGGCAACCTAAAAGGGTGTCGCGGTGACGGCACGTCGCCTCCCAGCGCTCATGCCCCGAATGGGGTCGATTATCATCGCATTGATGTTAGCAAGGCTTGATGACCTTAGTCGAGTGCCCTCGGCATTCTGTCTGGTTCGATCTGGCTCGGATGCCTCAGCGCTGGTCGTCCAAACGCTGCGCCACCCAGCGCAGCACATCCTCTGGGGTCGCGGAGTTCGATTGGATGTGGATCGCCAGGTCGCCGGGAGTGAGGGCCTCCACGAAGGCCTGGGCCGCCGCGAGAGTGAGGGGGTGGGGATCCCAGTGACTATGGCAGAGGCTGCGATCGGATGTGAAGATCCTCCCGTCTTTCTTCGTCGATGCGAACGAACCGACGAGCATAAACTCCGAGAAGTCGAGGCTGCTGCCGATCGTCCGGCTCCATGGGGTACCAGAGACCTCGGAGACGCGTTCGAGCGCTGCTCGCACCACCACCGGAGCCCAGCTGTTGAAAGGGGCGATGTAGTCGGGGGAGTCCGCCTCCGAAACGTCCTGCCCGAGCAGTCTCGCGCTCCCGGTAAGCCAACGACGGTGCCGTGGCATCCCATCATCGACTCCGTGAGGCAGCCGATAGAGCCGAACGGCGTCGCCCCGTCGGAACACCGTCTGGTCGAGCGGCGCGATCGCGAGGACGTCGGAATCGATGAGCAGGGCCACGTCGTCATCGAGGCCTGAGACGAGCGCGAGCTTGACGACCTGCTGCAGCACCCAACCGCGGATCGGCGGCCAGGGTCGGCGGGCATTCACGGCGCCAATCCGGTACCCACGTGGTAGACCACGCAGGCGCGCGAGACGCGTGGTCTCGATGAATTCGCGCGGCAGCAGCCCGCGGTACCCGACGACATCCAGTCGTTGATCGCCGCCAGCTCGAAAAAGCGGCACGTCTATCTCGGGGACGGCCACGATATGGCGGACTGCAGGATCGCTCCACCGCAAAACCGACGCATGGAGCCGACGGAAACTCGCCAGATCAGGGGCGTGGGAGGGCGTGACGACGACCATGCTCACGGGCGCCCCGCTTCACCGACTCGAATCATCTCGACCCCACCGTTCCTCTCGACGTGCTCCTGGACCCTGGCGTGCCCACACGACGATCGCGGCATAGGCGATCGCGTCGACAGCAGTTCGTGGGCCACGGACGGTGCGGAGGAGCTCTCGAGCCGTTCGGCTCGACGTAACCTGACCCGCCGCTGCCCCTGCGTTCAGCCCGCGGCGAAGTATCCGGAGCAGACTCGACAGATTTCGGGGGGTGCGCACGACAACTGGATCTGTCAGGAGGGCTTCTTTAGAGGCAGCGGGGAACAGTTCGTCGACGAACAGGTCATCTGCCTGGCCCTCGGGGAAATATTCGAAGCGGCAGTGCCCTCGTTCCGTGATCCCGTAAGCCCCGGCGCCCCACAGGGCGGTTCGGAAGGAGGGGATACGCGCTCGGGCACGGTAATAAGCCCGAACTGGGGCTGAGGCGCCGCCGGTGTCGTACCGGGTCGATGGCCGCGCGGCCTCGAGGGCCTCGTCGTCGCGGGCCAGCGCTTCGAGCACGGCGGCGAGCGCTGTCGCCGAGGCCTCGATGTCGGCGTCCAGATAGATGCGCGGCCACGCTGTTGCGATCCGGTCGCCCACATTGAGGGCACCGGGCTTCGACGCCTCGTCGATTTCGACGACTCGAACGCCAGGGAACATCCGAGCGCGATCCGCGGTGTCATCGGTATTCCCATTGCAGATCACGAAAATTTCTACTCCCGGATGCCGTATCAGCGGCTCGAGCCCGGTGAGCGTCCGCTCGATGACCGATGCTTCGTTATGGGCGGGGATGATGACTGCGCCATGGACTTCAGACGACAGGGGGATGTCGCGCCCTGGCAGCATGATCGCGTTGCGTGATGCCAGGTAGGCGGAGGGCCCCTGAGCGAGATAGCGCCTCGCCAATCGCCGTGGCTCGAGGGCGAGTCGCCATGCCCATTCGAATCCGGCGCGGGAGATCCATCTCGGCGCGCGCGACAATTCGCCCGCGAGGAAGTCGACGACGGCACCGAAGGCGAGCAGCACGCGTGCTCCTGTCTCGCCGGCCCACTGATCAATCCAGATCTCTTGGCGGGGCTTCCCAAGACCGACCACGAGCACGTCGACGGCGGCGGCTCGCACCTGCTGGGCAAGCATTCGCGCTGCATCCTCGTCCAAGATCTCGTGCCGGGACGGCGACCAAGACCCGGCGATCGTCAGGCCCGGCCGTTCGCGCGTGAGCGCCTCGAGCAGCAAAGTCCTTGTTTCATCGGATCCACCCAGGAAACCGATCCTTACGCCGTCGCGCTCAGCCTGGTCAAGCAACGGGGCGATGAGGTCGCTCCCGGCAAGTCGCGGCCATGCTGAACCTGTCAGTCGCCGTGCGGCGGCCGCGATCGGGGCACCGTCGATAAGGTCGAGCCATTCCACGCGACCTGAGCTACGCAGCCTGTGGGAGGCACCTGCCGTACCGAAATGATGCACATGGTCAAGGTTGATTGAGGCGACACCAAGAGGTACCGCACCTCCGCTTCGCCAGCGTTCGATGATCGCGGCGAGAGCGTCCTGCTTGTCGAGCAGGTGCACGGGGAAGCCGGCGACGGAAATACGCGGGAAGTCTGTCATCGATTGTGGGCCATGGCGAGCGGTTCGAGGAGTTTCAGCACGGAGGTTCCCCGGGTCGGATGCGTCGGATTTCCATAATCGAGAACAGGCTCGTTCCTCCACAGCCTAGTGGCGTCGCTCAACAGTCGATACTCACCCGATCCGGGGGAGCGGTCCCGTGCAGCTGGCTTGAGCGCAGTCGTCATATCCGTCGGCCGCACGACTTGCATCGCCCCCCAAACCGCCGAACGTTCTGCAACGACCGCCCCGGTCGAGACCCGTGAAGTGGGGATGGCCACCGCAAGACGGTGCCGATAGTATCGGTGTAATTTAACCCGTAGAGAGTTCTGAGGTCCGAAATGACGGCCGAGGCTGATTTGGCGTCGCTCCCCGCTCTCGCCTACGTTTACCACCCACAGTCGTTCGCCCCCCTTTCGATAGTCGAGGCCGCAGACGGACTGTGCCGGATTGTCTGGATCATCGACTCGTCCAATCCGGAGGCAGCTGCGATGCAACCTCTTCTGCGCAGGTTGGGTCCAGTCATCGACACGTCTGGGCTTACGGTGGCGCAAGTTTCTCCGCTCGTCGAGGAGCATCAACCCAACGGTGTGCTCTCGATGCACGACGCCGACCTCCTATGGACGGCCGTGCTGGCCGCCGCGCTTGCAAAACCATTCCACAGCGTAGACGCAGCGACCAAGCTCACCGACAAGTATGAGCAGCGCGTGGCACTCGCGGCGGCGGGCCTTGCTGTGCCGGCCTTCGGCACAATTCCTCCGGATGCCGACGATGCCGCGATCGCGGCGCTGGCCAAGGAATTCCCCTATCCAGCGGTCCTGAAACCCCGGCGCGGCCAGGCGAGCCGTGACACATTCCCGGTCGACTCGTTCGATGAGCTGACGGCGACAATCGCAGAACTCCGTGCGAGGCCGGGCCAACCGGCCGAGGAATACATCCTCGAGCAGTTCGTGTCGGATCCGGTCGAACCCCTCGGCGGTCAGGGGTTCGCCCCCTTCGTCTCGGTGGAGAGCATCGTGGAGGGAGGCCGCGTCGCGCACGCCGCGATCAGCGCTCGAACGCCGTTCCGCTGGCCGTTCCGGGAGACCGGGCTTTGCACGCCCACGGCGGTCGCTCCCTCGCTGCAGGCCGACATTCTTCGGGTCGCTGGCGATGCGGCGCTGGCGCTAGGAGTCACGCAGGCGTGTCTGCACATCGAGATCAAACTCACTGACGACGGTCCCGTCGTGATTGAGGTGAACGGTCGTCCGGGCGGGGGCGTGTCCGAGATGCTCGAGCGCGCATCGGGTTTCAGCATCCTGCGCGCCGCTCTCCGTCTCGCGCTGGGGGTGACGGTGGGCCTCGAACGGCCGGTCCCATGCACTCGCGTCGGCTATCTGCTCTATGTGTTTCCTGAATCGGACATCACGTGGATCGATGCCGTCGAGGGGCTGTCCGACTTGCAAGCCGTCGACGGTGTTAATGAGATCGTGCTCGTCCGTGGGCCCGGCAAAAGTATCGACTGGCGCGAAGGATCGCAAGCGCATGTCTTCCGCCTGACGGGCACGACTCGCGACCACGAGGAGCTTCGTCGCCTCATCGCGGCCACCACCACGCTCGTCCGTATCGATGGACACGATGACCTGATTCCTAGGTTCGAGAGGGGATAGTGCCGATGGATCTCAGCATCTTCAACGAATGGGAGTCGGAGGTACGCGGGTACATCCGCTCATTCCCCGTCGCTCTCAACACCGCGCATGGCTCGTTCATGATCGGCGAGGACGGGATCGACTACCTTGACTTCTTCGCCGGGCCCGGAACCCTCAATTGAGGGCATAACAACCCGAACTCCACGCGGGCTCTCATGGACTACCTCTCACGCGATGGTGTCGTCCATAGTCTCGATCTCGCGACGACTGCGAAGCGAAAGTTCATCGAGACTTTCCGCGACCTCGTACTCGCGCCGCGCAGGCTTCGCTACAAACTTCAGTTCACGGGCCCCACCGGAGCGAATGCCGTGGAGGCTCCGATCAAGCTCGCGCGCCAGGTGACCAAGCCCACGAACGTGATCGCGTTCACGCACGGCTACCACGGACATAGCCTTGGCGCTCTCGCGGCGACGGCGGCGCGAAAGTAACGCGGCGCCGCAGCGATCCCGCTGGCCGGCGTGAGCGTTTTGCCGTAAGAGAGCTACTAAGGTCCCGACGTCGACACGATCGCCCTCCTCGAGAAGCAGCTCGACGATCCCTCGAGCGGGCCCGATCTGCCGGCGGCGATCATCGTGGAATGTATCCAGGGCGAGGATGGTGTCAATAAGGCGAGTCCGGAATGGCTGCGCGCGGTCGCCCAAATCACCGCCGAGAGAGATCCCGCCCATCGTCGACGACTTTCAGGCGGGGTGTGGCTGTCCGGGCGATTTTTTCAGTTTCGAGGAGTCAGGGATCCGACCCGATCTTGTCCTCCTCTGGAAGTCGCTGCCCGCGTACTGTATGCCGATGTCGCTGGTGCTGATCAGACCAGAACTTGACATCTGGGCGCCCGGCGGTCACTCCGGCACGTTTCGCGGCAACAACCTAGGATTCGTTCGGGCGACGCGGCGCTGTGCGTCTACTGGGCAGACGGCGTCTTCAGCGCGGATATCAAGCGCGAGGGCGCCATTCTGCGCAAGCGCCTGGCGGCGATTGCAGCCCGCCACCCCGGCGAGCCCGAAGCACGCGGCCGCGGACTTCTTTGGGGCCTCGCATCCACCGTGGATCCGGATTTCGGCGCCCGAGTGTCCCGCGCGGCGTTCGCATAAGCGCTAAAAGCGGAGAACGCGCGTGCGTAGGACGAGGTCATAAAGTTCCTGCCCGCACTTACCATCGATGACGCTGACCTGTCGCGCGGAATCGACATCGTCGAGCAAGCGATCCACGCGATGTTCGCCGGAGCCTGAAAGGGGAGGCCTGCCGCAGCAAGCATCCTGATCACATACACTAGAGAAGGGAAGGGGACGTGTGTCAACAATCACCGATGCGATTCGCGAAGTCCTGAACAGTAGCGCAAGGCTCGCCGTAGACAGTGCAACGCTTGGTGACGATGACAACCTCTACCAGCAGGGACTTACCTCGCACGCCGTCGTCAATGTCCTGATGGGTATAGAGGACAGGTTCGATATCGAGTTCCCTGATGCACTTCTGCGCCGCGACACGTTCGCGTCCGTCAGTTCGTTGCGAGCGGCCCTTGCGGCGAGCGGGGTGACGGACGAGACCAGCGGTGCGGCTTCGTGACACGCCCCGTTCGTCCGTCGTCCGGGGCGCAGCGAACGATTCGCTAGAGAAGATCAGCGAGGTGTCGGTACAGTGCGGAAGACCCTTTCCCGTCTGGTGATCGTCTATGGCGGATCGGGTGGCGGTCGCTCGCCGCTGCGGTTCGGTGAGGTAATCGACTTCGGCGGCCGGCCGACGTCGGATGCCGCCAGTGCGATCCGTGCGTTGGCACCTGAGGGGATTGCTTGTTTCATCGACGAGCACCTTCGCTGGACGGCAGAGGTCGCCGAACTGCTCGGGCTTGTGTTCTACGAGCGTCCCACGACTGATCGACTGACGGACAAACTCGCGCAGCGCACGGGGTTCCGAGACCACCACCTGCCGACCCCCGCGATTCTGGAACGTCGATGACCTCGCGGACGAGCGCGTGCCCCGCGGCGTCGTCGACGGCGGATTACCACTCGTCCTGAAACCCCGCCGCTGGACGAGCAGTCAGGATACTGAGCTGATCAGCGACGAAGAACAGTTGCGTGCCGCCGTCGCCGTGATAGCGTCCGGAAGGATGCTGCTTGAGGGGCACATTCCTGATCCCACCATGCCGCAAACGGGCGCGGGGAGCGCGCCGTATGTGTCCGTCGAGCTCATTAGCAGCAGCGGAATGGTCGATGTATTGGGGATGTCGAGTCGTACCCCCTCTCGCGCCTCCCTTTCGGGAGCCGGAGTCCATTTCCGGATGCGGCGCGCGCTGGGCATCGACACGGTGCAGCTCGTCATGGGTCTCGCTGTCGGTGAAGAGCCAATGCTCGGCGACCTCCCAGTGCCCGACGGAGTGGTCTTCCGGTTCGACGTTCAACCAGACGCCAATATCCGTAGGATTACTGCGGTGGATAGACTCAACGCCGTGCTGCATAGTTCGGGCGTCGAGCAAGTGGTGCCTCGCGTTGGACGCCGCGACGATTTCTCCTGGCGCAATGGCACGCTCGGCTTTGCCGCTGCGGTCATCGGAACGGCTCCGCATCATCAAACGGTGCGCCGCATCAGGGACGATGTGCTCGGTTGCGTCGCCATCTCGGGCACGCAGTAGAGGCGTGGGAGGGTGTACTACTCAACTATGCTGGCGGAAGATGGGTATCGATGACGCCCAGCAATCGGCCGGAGGATGTCATGCCACTCCTCGCCGTTGTCTTTGAGGGCCTCGCGGACGAAGATCCACCTCTGCTCTTCGCGGAGGCGGCAGACGGGGTGTGCCGACTGCTTCGGGTGCTTCCGCACGGCGACGAGGCTGATCGGGCTACGTATCGCTTCGTCCGGGGCCTCGGCACGATTGTCGACGTGACAGGAATGACTGTCGCCGACGCGGCCGCCGTGATCGGCGGCCACGAGTCGCGCGGGATCGTCTGCTTCAACGACGGCGACCTAGTCCGTACCTCGAAGATCGCAGATCGACTCGGCCTGAAGTTCTCCAACACCCAGACCTCTGAGCGTCTGACCGACAAGCTCCAGCAGCGCACCGAATTCCGGAATCGCGGGCTCCCCACCCCAGACTTCTGGAACCTTGACGAGGTCGTCGCGTCTCCCGTCGCTACAGTTGGACTCAATGCCTATCCCCTCGTGATGCAGCCTAGAAGGGGCCGAGGCGCGATGGACACGGCGGTGATCCACTCGCTCGACAAACTCGAGGTGGCCATAAAGTACGTCACGCTGGGCCGAATGATGCTCGAGTGCTCCGTTCCCGATCTTTCTGCGCCGGTCACCGGTGCTGGCAACGCCCCGTTCGTCTCCGTCGAGCTCGTCATGAGCGACGTGCTCGTGAGCGTGCTCGATGTCACCGGTAAACCGGCACTGGCACCGCCGTTCCGCGAGACGGGTCATTTCATCCCGGCTGATCTTACGCGCGACCTGGAGGAGCGTCTCATCGAGGCAGCCGTGAGCGCGACGCGAGCCCTGGACGTCGAGACCGGCGTCTTGCATGTTGAGGTGAAATGCATCGACGCTGGTCCGGTCACTATGGAGGTCAACGGCTGCATGGCCGGCGGTGCGATCTGCGGCCTCATCACGCGGGCGCTGGCGATCGGTGAGATCCTAGTGACGATGCGACTCGCGCTCGGCGAACACGTTGTATTCGGAACCGTTCCTCGATCGGCGGATGTCGGCTTTCGCTTGGATATCCAGCCGGATGCCAGCTTCCATCGCATCACTGCGGTCGAGGAACTCGACTCGGTGCCGAACATCCCGGGCGTCGAGCGGGTCTTCCTTGACGTAGGCCCAGGAGATGAGGTCTCCTGGCGAACCGGCCGACAGAGATTCATCACGGCGATCCTCGGCGCCGAACCTGGCCACGCCTCGGTGCAGCGGATCCGGAACGAGTATCTCGCAGGGGTCGTCCTATCCGGGACGTCGTGACTCCGGGGGTGCCTGGTGCCGCGGAGAATGAGAAGACCGAACTTCATGACTGACGAATCGACTCACTCGCCGGGAGCAGGCGAAGGGGGGAGTGGCGGACTCGCGCGCACGGCCGCGGCTGGCGCGTTCTGGTCCATTGCGCAAAACCTCCTCACACGCGTCACTGCCTTCGTGACTGTCTTGATTCTCGCGCGATTATTGTCGCCGAGCGATTTTGGGATCGTTACGATCGCAGCGACACTGATTCCGATTCTTCAGGTCCTCGCCGACCTCGGAATCACGATGTATGTGCTTCAGCACCCCTCTCCAACCAGGATCGTGTACCACACCTATTTCTGGGTCTCGTCCTCGATCGCCCTTATCGGGGGCTGCGCGCTCTTTTTTGCTGCGCCCCTCTTTGCGCAGCTACTCGGCGAGCCGAATGCTGGTCCGGTGATGCAGGGGCTCGCGCCGGCGGCGCTCCTTGTTTCGCTCGGCGCCGTTCCGCAGACAATCTTGCGTCGCGAGCTCCGCTTTCAGGCCATTGCAGTACAGGGCGCGATTGCGGCACTCGTTAGTCAGGGCGTGGCGATTGCTGCTGCCCTCTCAGGACTCGGCGTGTGGTCGCTTGTCTTGCAGACCCTGACGCTGCAGTTCATCGCCACTCTGCTGGCCTGGATTGCCGCTCGGTACCGCCCGTCGTTCCAGTTCTCCTGGTCAGAACTAACGAAGATGGTCAGGTTCGGCGGCCACTACGTCGTGAGCACCGGGATCCAGACCGCCGCCCAATTGCTCATCAACTTCATCATCACGGCCACACTGGGCGTGACCGCGCTCGGCTACCTGAATATTGTCCAGCGGCTCGTCAGAGTCGTCACGGATGTCGTGCTCTCGGTTATCCTCCAGGTCTCCACAGTGGCTTTCGCGAGGATCCGTGAATCGGTCGAGCGTCTACGATCGGGGTATCTGCGGTCGTATTCCACCATGTACGCCCTCCTCGTTCCGTTGATGGTGTTCATCGCAGCATCCGCGCCGCACCTGGTGCCCTTCATGTACGGAAACCAGTGGAATGCGAGCATCGCGCCCGGTGAGATCCTCGCGTTCACGGCGGTCTTCCTCCTCGACTCGCTTGATCACGCGTTGTATGCCGGGATCGGGCGGCCCCGGCTCTGGACGCTCTATGCTCTCTACTCCTCGATGATGCTCGTCGCCGCGATCTGGATCGGATCGAACGAGGGGCTTCATGGAGTTGTCGTGGCTGGCCTTGTCGCCAATATCGTGGTGACGTTTATCCGCTGGTTCATCACGGCTCGGCAGCTCCGTACCAACGGGTGGGCACTCATCGGCAGGTTCGTCCAGGTTGCAATTCCCGGCTCGGCAGCCGGGGGAGCTGGCTATCTGGTTGCTTGGCTCACCGCGGGCTTCCCTGACCTGGTCGGTATCCTCTTGGTCGGCGTCACCGTCGTGGCCGTCTATGTCCCCATATTCCGTTTCACCGCGCGGGACACATGGGTCGAACTCGAGGGTCTCGTGCGGCACGGCGCAGGGCGAATCTTTCGGCGCGGCGCTGCGACGCCAGGGTGAGTCAGGGAGCTAGTCCTTCGCTGCGTCACTCGCGTTCGGAATCGTTGCGGCGATCGCCTCGTCAGCGGATTTTGCGCCGCTCGGTGCCCGAAGGTCGAACTCGCGATCGAGAAATTCAAGGTAGGACTGGAAGGCGGCCTCCGACATGAGCCCGTGGTCGGCTCTCGGGTCATACCGGACGTCGATTCTGCGTCCTCGTCGCCTCAGGCGGCTCAGCGAATCGCGACCCCGCGCCGAGTCCCAGTGCCTTTGGTCGTCGGTGCCGAAGAGCAGACTGATGCTTGTCTGCTCCGGCACCGGCTTGAGCAGTGACTCGCCGACTTCATCACGGTCGAGCAGAGAGAAGAGCCGGTACCGGATCACATACGGTGCGTGCTGTCGGACGAAATGCCTGAGCCGCTGCCTGAGTCGTCCGCTTGCTGGCGCCTGCGCCTCCGAGAAATTAGAATCCGGGTTCTCGGCAATATCGGTCATCCCGCTCAGGATGCGTTCCTGCCGCTCGTAATAGCGAGGCGATGTGCTCCACGCCTGATTGTTGACCATGATCAGGCGCTTGAACGGCACGAGGGTTGCCGCGCGAGCGATAAGCCACGCGCCGGAGCACAATCCGATGCCGACAATCTCTTTCCCCGTCCGGTTGGCCAGCCACGCGGCAAACTGCGCGACATCGGCGTAGTGCGCTTCAACGAAGGCAGTTGTCTCGGTGAGGGCACGCGGGTTCGCTGCGTCACCGATCCCGTTCCGGTCCGCGCGCAGAGACGGGATACCTCCTCCGGCAAGACGAAATGAGGTCGCTCTGGCGATTCGGTCGACCCCCTTCGGGTCGTTCGAGAAGGGGACGCATAGCGCAGCCACCGACGCTGACGGGCCATCGACAGGCTCGGTGAAGATTCCGGGCAGTCGATCTGATCCGAGAGCGAGCAGGGTCTGCCGAATCCGCCTCCCGCTCGCTGGATCCACCGAGATCAGCTCCCGCTCCGGGTTCCACTCCGGCAGTGCGACGGCGGGCGTCCGGTCGAGGGCGTTAAGCGCTCTCTCGATGGACGGTAGCTGTACGCGCGCGTAGTACGGCTCGCGGCCGAAGAGTTCGGCCACTGTCTTCGGATCATCGTCAAGAACGAGTTGAGTACCGCGCGTGGGGTCTCTGAAGTCGGCCGAACGAGGGTCGGACAGGGTTCGTAACGAGGCCGCTGCGTCCTCATCGAGTGCGTAGCCACAGAGTTCGACACCGTGCGGGGAGCGGGGAAATCCTACCGGGAGGTGCATCGTAAGAAGGCTTGACTGCATGCGCAGGAAGGCTCGTCCGCCAAGCGGCTCCCACAACACACGCGTTCGTAGGGGAACGTTGGCCGCGGCAACGACGGATGCCCCGAACCTGACCCCTATGGCATCCACCGATTCAAGGCCGGATGCCGCACGGGCGAGTTCGACCGCCGCGGCCAGATCCTCCTGCCAGGCCCTCGAGAGGTCGGCGTTCACGGGCGCCGGCTCGGAGTCGCCAGTGCCGGACCAGCTGAATCGCACGGCGACAAAACCTCGCTTGGCGGCTTCCACTGCGAGAACACGGAGCGCTCGATAGGTCACGAGTGCCTCGTGCGCGAACGGGCCGGCGATCACCATGGCGCCGACGGCACGGCCGGCGTCGGGGCGGTGTACCCAGCCTTCGAGGGTGCGATCTTCACTACGGAACCATGTTTGCTCGCCGAGCGAGGTCATTTCTGGATCCCCAGAAGCGTCAGGACACCCGCCGGCCATTCATCCAGTTTTAAGCCGTGGCGATTGGCGAGCGCGAGCACGACGCGCTCCATCCCGAACCCGATGCACGCGCTCTGTGCGACTGAGCCGTCCTCAAGTGCGATGGCAAAGTCGCGTCCGAAATGATCGCCGTGGAAATTCGTCGACGAGATCGCTGTCTGGGTGCCCTCGTACACTTCGGTCACGATCTCGAACTTCGCCTCGGTCTCGAGCTGGTTCGCCGCTAGCATCGCACCGCCTCGCCCGAAGAACGCGTCGTTCGCGGGCACGACATCGACCGGCAGCTGCAGCTGTGCGAAGAGCTGCTGAGCAATTTCGAGCCATTGGCGCCGATGCTCCTTCGCCTGAATCTCGGTGCCGAGGCGCACGTACTCGCGCTGGCGGAAACTCATGAGGCGCATCGGGTCCTCGGAGGGCTCGTGCCGGAAGCATTCGCCGGTCAGCTCATAGAGCTTCCCCGCGTCGGCTGTTGAGCCTTCGAGATGAGCGAACAAGGGGTGGCATGCCGCGGAGACGAGCGCGAGCCCTGTCGTATCGAGCATCGCCTGCCAATCCCCGCCGCGGTCGTATTCGGCAATGAGCTCGCGGTATTCCGATGGTCCGCCGAGGAATGAATTTATCGTGCCGAGCAGCTGCGGGAATGACGCGACGTACCCGGTCCGCTCGAGCATTCCAACGGCGAATATCGGTGGGAACCGCACGGGCGTGACCTCCGCCGCGAAGAGATCGCGCGCAGTAATGGCGATGAGCGCAACGAGGCCATCGTAGACCGCGACAGACTTCGGTCCGAGACCCAAGAGCATCGCGGCCCGCGCGGGAAGGAGCCACTCGTGCTCGATGAGTCCTTCGTGGAATGCGCGGCGCTGCGCGGTCAGCAAGTCGCCGGTTTCGGAGATGGTCATGCGGGCCCCTTCACGGTGCGGCGACACGCATGGGGCCGGAGTTCCCGGGGGGAATCCGCCGGGACGGAGGGCTGGCGGACATGCGAAATTTCAAGCGATTTATGTTTATCCTTCTTCTGCCAGGAAAGCTACCCCGCGAGCGGGGGGTAGGCGAGTGCAACCGTGTCGAGGCGCATGCTGCTGTCGGCTGCCGTTGTTATTCCGGCGTGGCGACCGCTGTCGCCACCGCAAGCGCAAACGATCCGGCGTGACTGATCGAAATTGCGATGTCGTCGATGCCTTCGGCAGCTGACAGCTCTGCGGCTGCGCCAGTGAGGCGGACCCGCGGCGCCCCGGCCTCGTCGCCGATGATCTCGATTTGGGACCATCCGAGAGCGATGTCTGGTCGCACGCGGAGCGCCTTGTAGACGGCTTCTTTCCCGGCGAAGCGACCGCTCACATATCGCTCAAGGAGCTCGGGAGTAGCCAACCGTGCGGCCTCAGCGCGCTCTCCGTGACCTAGAACGCGGCGCAGGTAGCGGTCGCCAGCGCTACCAATGGCGGTACGGACATCGTCGATGGACTGCACGTCGCAGCCGACCCGCACTTCAAAGCCACTGACCGTTGGTTTTGCCATCCAGTTTCTCCTTCAATCAGCCTATGGGTGTTGCAGTGAGGGCAATTCCGCAACCTTCGTAGGCACGTCCTGACAAGGCGCTACGGAATTCACGACCTCACCTAGTGATAAATACTTGCTGCGTTCCGGAGCGAATCAAGCCCGGGTGTGGTCAGAGAAGTGAATGGAACCCATCTCGTCAGTGTCTGCCAGGTCTCATCGAAGCGGGAGAGCGGCTCGACCGCTTCCGCGCCCAGGAGTTGCGTCATCGCGTCGATGCGATCGTCAAGCGAGAGCGGGTCGGGAATGATCGCATCGATAGCGTTGATGGCGGAGGTGGGGGCGGTCGACCACTTCGATGGGGCGAGGGCCACGAAAGAGTGCTCGAGATCCACCGAGACCCCTTTTGCGGGCACCTGTGCTGGGCTCGAAGCCAGGCGAAACTTCGTCGCGAGGTACCCGCCGACCGTGACATCCTCGAACACTTCTTCCCGAACGAAGCGGAGCAGTCTCTCGATGACCGAACAACTCCACCACCCGTCGGTCAGGTCGCCGGGCGAATGGGTGCCCGGTGACGAGAAGCTATCCGAGACTAGCCATGCGCGCGCCCGGCCGCTTGAGTCGTCCACGATCTCCCGCGAGGCGAAAAACAAGCCACCCGCCGCACGCGACGGTATTATCGCTGCAGTACGAGGCAGCGCTCCGTGCATCACGAGCATTCGGCTGAGCCTCGCCCCAAACTGCAGGTCGAGGTGGACCTCATCGGGAACGAGCTGGGGTACGGCTGCCCCGGTGGCGAGGATGACGCCGGCCACCGTTACCTCGACTTGCTCGCCGAGTGCAGTGGAGATGTCGGCAGACCAAGAGCCGTCGTAGCCAAGGCGAAGGCTATCGCACCGGCCGAGGATGCGGGTTGCTCCACGCATTGCGGTTCGATATGCAGCGTCGAGGAATGCCGGCCCGTCGAGGATCGCTTCGTCTGTGTCGACCGCCGTCGAATCGGAGCGCAGGAATGATGTCTCGGACTGGGGCCGGCGCGGCTCGGTTAGCCTCTCGCGAAACGAGTTTGCCCACCGTTCGTCCGGTCCGATGGCGATCGTCTGAATGTCCGTGTGGAACGGACGAATGGCATCACTCCACCAGAAGCGCGCGTTTCGGGAGAGCTCGTCGATGAGATCGGTTTCGCGTTCGGGATCGTACAGCCGACCGCGGTGAAGGTGGCCATGCCAGTGAGCGGACTGGTCGTGCAGCGTGATGCGATCGGCGACCCAGATCACATCGAAGCCACGAGAGACCGCCGCAACCACGGCCATCGTTCCCGCGACTCCGCCACCGATGACGAGAAGGCTACTTTTCTTTATGACTGCCCCTCCTCTTCCGCTCCCGCGCGCAGGTGGGAAATTTGTCGCGACGTTTCGGATACGGCTTGCACCGTGGCGAGCCCGTGGTTAAGGGCCAGGACGGCAGTCATTGCGCAGGTGTCGTCACCGTTCTTATCGTCTGCGAGGCCAGTGCCGGTCGTACGCAGCACAATGACGTCACCCACGGCAAGCAGGTCGAAGTTCCAGAGGTGGGGCAGTATCACCAATTCGCCGACGCCATCGCAGGCAACGATGTCGCCAATGAGGTTAAGCTGCACATTGGGTTGCGCACGGGCGCTTGGCAACAGAGCTGGGTCGGCTCGACATGAAGGCCCAGCAGTTATGGCTTGCGTAATAGGCCCGGGACGCTCGCAACCGGTTCGTCGAGTGATTGAAGCGGCAGGAGTGAGTGAATGTTGAGCCCTGAGCAAGTCTGACGGTCGAGTGAAAGTCATTTGTTTGTCCGTCTGAAGCAATCGATGATGAAATTCACCCCGACGGAGGCACGGTTATCGTTGTCGGCCGTTCCCGCGGTCGGCAGCAGACTGACCCTCGAGGCAGGGATTCGAGCGCCCATCAGTACGCTCCCACCGGATGGGTAAGAACTCTGAACGTGCGCCACAGGATGATGAGGTCTCCTGTGAGTGACCAGTTCTCCACATAGTAGAGGTCGAGCCTCACGCTCTCCTCCCAGCTGAGGTCGGATCGTCCGTTGACCTGCCACATGCCGGTGAGTCCGGGCTTGATGTACAGGCGACGGTGCACGTGGCGCTCGTAGCCCTGCACCTCGCTCTCGAGCGGGGGGCGCGGTCCGACGAGGCTCATGTGGCCAACGAAGACATTCCAGAACTGGGGGAGCTCGTCGAGCGAGAACTTGCGCAGCACCTGTCCGACTCGGGTAACGCGCGGGTCGTTCTTCATCTTGAACAGCAGCCCGGATCCCTCGTTATTCTCTTTGAGGGCGGCGAGGTCCGTCTCGGCGGTCTGAACCATCGAGCGGAACTTGAGCATACGGAAGGTCTGGCCGTTGCGGCCGACCCGGTCTTGCCGGAACAGTACCGGGCCGGAACTGTCGCGGCGGATGGCGACCGCGACGATCGCGAAGACCGGCGTGAGCACCAGCAGGGCGACGCCGGACAGCGCGACGTCGACGACTCGCTTCAAGAGGTGCTTGCCGCCCTCGAACTGCGGGAGCTCGACGTGCATGAGCGGAAGTCCTTCGACTGGACGGAAGTGGATGCGGGGGCCTGCGACGTTAGTGAGGCTCGCGGCAACGACCAGTTCTGCGCCGGTTCCCTCGAGCTCCCAGCCGAGGTCACGGATGAAGTTGCTCGACCCTCCCGGCTTACCAGCGACAATCACTGCATCGGCGCCGATTGCGCGCACCGCGTCCGCGACATCCTCGAGGCGGGAGATCACGGGGACGACGCTCTTGGCGAAGGTCGCGGTCAGGTGCTGTCCTTCGGGGATCGAGACACCAACAATGCGGTAGGCCGCTCCGGACTTCTTGTCGACCTGGCTCACCACATAATTCACGTCATCCGTGTCACCGACGACGATCGCGCGAGATAGGTAGTGACCGGCGAGGCGCTTGTGGTTGAGCCAGCGGCGCCACAGCCAGCGATCGAGCAGCAACGCTCCGAGGCCAACCGGCAGGGCGACGATGAAGAAGCCGCGTGCGATCTGCACCTGGAAGACGAGGAAAAGTATGCCGAGGATGCCGAAGGTGAGCACGCTCGCATTCACGACACTTTTATACTCCGCGAAGCCCATGCCGAGTACGCGCACGTTGCGAGTGCGGTAATTGGCGAGCATGACCAGCCAGAGGATTCCGACGAGGGTCGCAACGGTAACGTACTGTACCGAGACGCCGACGACATCCACCTCCGCAGCGCTTAGCCCGAATCGACCGAGCAGGCACGCGGCGGTCGCCAGCACGACGATGGCCGTGTCGGTGGCCAAGAGGTTGCGGCGAAAGTGCCGCCCCCAGGAGTTGGCGTTGTGCGGCGCCTCCGCGGTGACCGCACGGCTGTTCGCCGGCACGGAATGCGTGTCGACGGGGCTCGTGTGACGGATTCGGCCGCGGGGCGAGACGGAGTGCGTGCCGAGCGCGGGCATGCCACTTCGGACATCACTGGTCATGAGCCACCCGCCGGGTGCTCACAGGTAAGGGTAAAATTAGCCGCTCGGCGGGGTCGCCAAGCGCACAATGTCGGGTACATCGGGCCTATCCTGCAGTGTCGGATTACAGGTACTACATCGGGTAAAGGGTAAGACCTCGCGATTTAGTCGGCCTGGGTGGACCGAAAATGAATGCGACGAGTATTGAAAGCCTAGCGGGTATTCGGGGAATAGTCATGCCGAGGTTTTCGGGGGGCCATCGGAGACAGAGCTAGGCGGGACTTCCATTGCAATCGCAGCTTCCACGAGTTCCTCTTCGCGATTCCGAGAGACGCCACTGAGACGCAGGGTCGCCAAAAATCCCAGAACGAGGAATCCTGCAGCCGAGAACGCTGCGAAACGAGTGGCATCGCTGAAAGCGATGCGGGCATCCGCCGCGATCGCCGCATCCTGCTTCTCGAGGCCAGGGATTGCGGCCCCGGCACTATCGACCACGGCGTTGACCACCTGCGTGCGCACGGCATCCGGCAGGTTACTGAGCCGGGCGTCGAGGGCGGTGCCCGCCGAGGTGAACAGGATCGTTCCGAGAATAGCGATACCCAGTGCCGACCCGATCTGGCGGGCCGTGCTCGAGGTGCCTGAGCCCTGGCCGCTCGCTGCGACCGGAACGTCCTTGAGCACCACACCGGTGAGCTGGGCTGTGGCGAGGCCGACGCCGAACCCGTAGACGAAGAGGAACGGCACGATCACGAGCCAGGTGGCGCTCGCCGAGATGACGAAACCCAGGCCAGTGACGCCGATGATCTCTGCGACGAGCCCGACCCGCACGATCGTGACGGGCGAGACCCGGTTGCCGAAGGCACCAGCGAACCCGCTGGCGACGAAGGAGCCGATAGCGAGGGCGAGCAGCACGAATCCGGTTTGCAGTGCGTCGTAGCCCAGCACGTTTTGGAGCCACAGCGGCAGGGAGAGGATGATGCCGAACTCACCGAGCGACACGATCAGGGCGGCGATGTTGCCGTTGCGGAATGAGGCGATACGAAAGAGGCTGAATGCCAGCAGGGTGGTCTTGCCGTTGCGCTGGCGATAGACGCCCCACATCACGAATGCCGCCCCGGCCACGATCGTGACGGTGAACGTGAGAGGGATGATAGACAGGTCGAAGGGCCAGGTCCAGTCGCCGAGCTTCAGTGGTTTGTTCACCAGCCACCAGCCATACGTCCGCCCCTCGATGAGTCCGAAAACGAGCGACGCACTGGTCACAATCGAGAGGACGGCGCCCACGACGTCGATGCGGCGCGCATCCGTGGCATCCCGCGATTCGATCACGAAGAGCAGAGTGCCGACGGTGATCAGGATGCCAAGGGGGATGTTGATACCGAATGCCCAGCGCCAGGAGAAGTAGGTGGTGAGCCAGCCGCCGAGCAGTGGGCCGACGGCTACCATCCCGCCTATTGTGGAGCCCCAGACCGCGAATGCGATGCCGCGGTCCCGGCCACGAAAGGTCGCGTTGATGATCGATAGCGTGGTCGGCAGCACCATCGCGCCACCGATGCCCTGGATGACGCGAGCACCGATGAGCAGCTCGCCGGTCTGCGCGAACGCGGCCAGGATGGAGGCGAGCGCGAAGATCGTGACGCCGATGATGAGCATCTTGCGTCGTCCGAAACGGTCAGCAAGCGTGCCGAACACCAGGAGCAACGCGGCGAAGACAAGCGTGTAACTCTCCTGCACCCACTGCACCTGGGTGGAGTTGATGGCGAGATCCTTGATGATCGACGGAATCGACACATTCACGATCGTCGAGTCGACGATGATCAGCGCGACCGCGATACTGATGAAGACGAGCCCCGCCCACCGCCGGCGGGAGGATCCCGCGGCGACTTCGCTCATGCGACAACCGCCCTCGGGGATCGGTTGCGAATGCGCAGAGTGATCGTGACCGCGATCACTGCGGCGACCGCGACCATGGCGGCGATCGCAGCGGGCGCCGAAAGCAGATCGCCTGTGAGCCGCGCGACGGCGACCCAGGCGAGCCCCCAGGAGAGAGAGACGGCCGGTGCGAGTCGACCGTTTCCGCGAATGGCGACAAGCACCCCGACGAGGCCGGCAACCGACACAATCAGCACAGCCCAGGCATCCGCTCCCAGTCCGAAGCCACGGAAGCCGGCAGCCACGAGTAAAGCGGTTATATTGGCGGCCGTCGCCACACAGACCCAGCCGAGATAGAGCCCGACGGTGCCGTCAGCGACGATCGTTTCGACGACATTCTTCGGGCGGGTGTCGAGCGTAATGCGGAAGGCCCAGATCAGCACCACGAGAAGGGCGGCGATGACCGGCACGCTCGCGGCGAGGAAGCCGAACTGGATGCTGAGGATCCAGGTTGCGTTCAGAATCAGGGATGCCGCGATCGGGTAGCCGAGTCGCCGTTGACGTTCGTCGGTCCGCTGCTTCGGTAGTGACTGCCAGACCGCGTAGGCCAGGAGACCGACATAGATGGGAGTCCAAATTGCGAAGGCGGGCCCGCCGGGGGCGATGGGGGTGGCATCCGCCGCGAGAGCGCCGCCGGCCGCATTCTGGATCGGCGTTCCGCCCGCAGCCCCGGATCCGATGAAGGCACCGACCACAGCGATGATGGCGCTGACCAGCACGACGGCCTGTCGCAGGGTGTCACGGGTCTCATCCACGGGGTACTCCCTAATTCATCAGCTAGCTTAGTAATTCACGATAGCCCGATCGGGGAATTATGGAAGCGGTGACGCGATGACGGAGCCGGTCGGAATGCACGGCTGGCCAACGGGTCGGCTGCTGTCAACCGCGGCGCGCCTGGTCGAGCACTCCTGGGTCGAGGCGCTGGAACAGCTCGGGCTCTCCCACGCCGGTCTGATCGTGCTGCACGTACTCGGCGCGGGTGCCCTCAGCCAGACCGAGTTGGCGAAAGTGGCGAGGGTTGAGGCGCAGACGATGTCACGCACCCTCGAAGGGCTCGAACGCCAGGGCTATATCGCTCGTCAGAAGCATCCCCACGACGGCCGTCGCCACGTGGTCACACGCACGCCGACCGGGGAGGCGGCATGGGATTCGGCCCGCACACTCGAGGCCGACCTGTTTCCCAGCATCGCCGACAACGTCAGGTTGCGAGCTGAACTCCTCGCGATCATCCACGCCACCGCGGTTGGCCGCTGGGACATTGATTAGTGCGCAGTGCGGCATCCTCCTGAGCGTACTGAGCGCCGCTGCCCGCACCTCCGCTGAGCGTGCTTTCGCGTCCCGCCAATCCCGCCCGCCCGCGCACAACTGGTGGGGTGGGAGTGGCCCATCCGTCACATCCGTCACACTGGATCCTGCATTTCGCACAGAACTCGTGGGGGGATTGGGCGCGGCGATGATGTTGCCATAAGCGCGCACGGTCCTGGCGCACGGTCGCCCGCGCGCGGTCCCGGTTCGAAATTCAGGAGCCGGCGTTACTGGTGCGGTGGAAGTGGCTCATCCGTCCCACCGGCCACACTGGATCCTGCATTTCGCACAGAAACGAGCGCCGGAACGTGAACGGGCGCGCACCGAGGACGATGCGCAGCAAGCCAGAAGCCGCCGCCCCTACTCCGAAGCGCGCTGCGAGGCCGCCGCGTCAGCTTCCTGCTCGGTGACCTTCTTCTGCACCTCGACCATGTCGAGGCTCTTCACCGCAGTGATGATCTGGTCGAGTGCGGGGGCGGGCAGTGCGCCGGGCTGCGAGAACACCAGGATGCCGTCGCGGAACGCCATCAGCGTCGGGATCGAAGTGATACCCGCGGCGCTGGCGAGGGCCCGCTCGGCCTCAGTATCGACCTTGCCAAAGATGATGTCGGGGTTCTTCTCGCTCGCGGCCTCGTAGATTGGCGCGAACATTTTGCACGGACCGCACCACTCGGCCCAGAAGTCGACAAGGGTGATTCCGGAGGAGGAGACAGTGTCTTCGAAGGCATCCGTGGTCAGTGTGATGGTAGGCATAATATCCAGAACCGCGTAGTAGGTGTTCGCATTCCCTGGGCACTGCTTACTGTGGATGTCTACAACGGATACCTTTCAGCAGCCGAGCCTTTCGTGCGGGCTGCACCACCTCTTTTGCGGACTTCGCACCCGCTCGTAACGTCGAGAAAGACCTCCTACGGAAAAGACGATTCACCATGACCAACCTCGTTGACCGAGTCACCGTGCCAACCCTGCTCACCGTCGCATCAACCCCCACGACGCCAGGCAGCATCGATACCGCCTTGCTGGGGGAGTACCTCCTTGGCACCTGGGCGGATGCGCGTCGCGAGTCCCGCACGCTCATGAAAGACGCCGCGTTCCATCGCGATGACAGCCTCAACCTCGACGACCAGCGCGAGCGCGTGCTCGGTCAGCTGAGGCTCCTCGCCGACGCCGGTTCGGTGCTCAAAGCCTTCCCGACCGCCCTCGGCGGTGAAGACAACCACGGGGCCAACATCGCCGCCTTCGAGGAGATTGTCACCGCCGATCCATCTCTCCAGATCAAGTCTGGCGTGCAGTGGGGCCTCTTCGGCGCAGCGGTGCTGCACCTCGGCACTCAGCGCCACCACGAGAGGTTCCTGCCCGGCATCATGAGCCTCGAGGTACCTGGCGCCTTCGCGATGACCGAGACCGGTCACGGATCGGATGTCGCAGCCATCGGCACCACCGCGACCTACGACGAGGCCACCGAGGAGTTCGTGATCGATACCCCGTTCCGCGCCGCCTGGAAGGACTACCTCGGTAACGCCGCCCTGCACGGCGCCGCCGCCGTCGTCTTCGCGCAGCTGGTGACGAAGGGCGTCACCCACGGAGTGCACGCCTTCTACGTGCCGATCCGTGACGCCCACGGTTTCCTGCCCAACATCGGCGGCGAGGATGACGGGCTCAAAGGTGGCCTCAATGGCATCGACAATGGTCGGCTGCACTTTGACGGCGTGCGGGTGCCGAGAGAGAACCTGCTCAACCGATACGGTGACGTCGCCGCAGATGGCACCTACAGTTCGGCTATCGCAAGTCCCGGACGTCGTTTCTTCACCATGATCGGCACGCTCGTGCAGGGTCGCGTCTCGCTCGATGGGGCATCCGTCGTCGCCTCTAAGCTCGCCCTCTTCATCGCCATCACCTACGGATCGCAACGCCGCCAGTTCACCGCCGCCGACCCCACGAAAGAAGAGGTGATCCTCGACTACCAGCGTCACCAACGTCGGCTGCTACCGAAGCTGGCCACGACCTACGCGATGTCCTTTGCGCACGAGAAGCTGCTCACCGCTTTCGATGGTGTCTTCTCCGGCGCGCGGGCAACCGATGCCGACCGCGAAGATCTCGAGACCCTCGCGGCGGCCCTCAAGCCGCTCAGCACCTGGACCGCCCTCGAGATCATCCAGGAGGCGAGGGAAGCGTGCGGGGGCGCCGGATTCCTTGCCGAGAACCGTCTCACTCAACTGCGCGCCGACCTCGATATCTACGTGACCTTCGAGGGAGACAACAACGTGCTTCTTCAGCTCGTCGCCAAGCGCCTGCTGAGTGACTACTCCCGTAAATTCAGGAATGCGGATGCGGGCGCTCTGGCCGGCTACGTCGCCGGGCAGGTGGGCGACGCGGCCGTCAATCGCTCCGGCCTTCGCAAATTCGTGCAGACGGTGGCTGACTTCGGCTCGACGGCCCGGTCGGTCGGGTTCGTGCGGGACGCGGCATCCCAGCGCCAACTGCTTACGGATCGAGTGCAGACGATGGTCGCTTCTCTCGCGGGGCGCCTGCGCGCTGCGCAGAAGGCCTCCCCGACCGAAGCGGCCGCGCTCTTCAACGCCAACCAGAACGAGCTCATCGAAGCGGCTTTTGCTCACGCAGAACTGCTGCAGTGGGAGGCCTTCACCGAGGCACTAGAGGGCGTCACCGATGCCAAGACGGTCGAGGTGCTTACCTGGCTCCGCGACCTGTTCGGATTCACTCTGATCGAAAAGAACCTCGCCTGGTACCTCATCAACGGCCGCCTCTCTGCCCAGCGTGCCGCGGCGATTACCGACTACATCGACGATCGCCTGCTTCCGCGGCTGCGTCCGCACGCGCTCGATCTCGTGAATGCCTTCGGCTTTGAGCCGGAGCATGTGCGCGCCGCGATCGCGTCGGGAGCTGAGCGTGCGCGGCAGGACGAGGCGGCGGAGTACTTCCGCGTTCGCCGCGCGGCTGGTATCGAGCCGGTGCCAGAGAAGTCGCTGACAAAGAAGTCGCTCACCGGGAAGCGGTAGTCGCGCCCCGGAGGTGAACGGCCTTCATCGGAAATTTCGTCGTTGCAGAGTAAGAGTCCTGAGGAAGGTTCTCGATCTCTCACGTTGACGGTACACAGTGACGGTGCAATGCTGCTTGGGTGAGATCACGAGCGCGGGTACACGTTGGCTGGCTCATCGCAGCGGTGATCGCCGCACCGCTGAGTGCGGCGCCCATTTTCGGGTTCCGGACCGGTTCGTGCCAAGATTCAGCGGATGCTGCCGTGAGCAGCTGTACGCAGGGGCCTGACCCGACGGCGCTGCTGCTCGGCCTGGCGGGGGCGGTTTTCGTCACCGTTGCGCTGATCCGGGCATTCCGGCGCGAGACGTGACGATGCGCGAGACGTGACTTTGCGCGAGACGTAACTATTCGCGCGAGACGAGACGAGACGATGCGCAGAGCGTTACCCGCGGGTGCCCCTGATCATGCACGCAGTCTCGCGAGTAGCCCGCTCAGGCCTGAACAGATCAACCACAGCGAGTAGTCCGACGGCGAAGAGATGCCGGGTCAGGCCTTCGGCGTCGGCTCGTCATCTGTCACCGCATTGAGCTCCATGATCTCGAGGGACTCTGCCACGGGAACGGCGGCGGCGACTGCGGCATCCACGAAGTCCTGGGTGCCCTCGATGCGCGGGTCGAGCCAGTCGTTCCAGAACGCGCGGGGGAGCGGAACTGGATTGCGATCGTGAATGTGGTCGAGGGTGTGCACGGAGTCCGCGGTGAGGATCGTGGTCGTGAGCGTCCACACTCGCGGGTCGTCGTCGGGCAGGGAGTGATCCTTCCACCACGAATAAATACCAGCGAAGGCCAACATTTCGCCCTCGGGAGCTCGCAGGTAGAACGGCGTCTTCTTCTTCGTGGCCGGGTCGGTCTGCCATTCGTAGTAGCCGGCGGCGGGGATCAGGGCGCGCTTCGATCGGATGGATGCCCTGTAGGAGGCCTTCTCGGTGATTCCTTCGCTGCGCGCGTTGAAGGTGGGCACCTTCATCTTCAACGTCTTCGACCAGGCGGGCGTGAGCGACCAGCGGGCGAGCTCAAGTCGGCGCGTGGGCTCGTGGCCGTCTTTCATCGACTCGAGCACGACGGCCACGGGATCGGTCGGGCGAATGTTCCATCCCGGCCGCCAGTCGCGGAAGTCGCCGCCGACCGCGACGAATTCTTCGATCAGGTCGTCGGTGCTTTTGTCCATCGCAAAGCGTCCGCACATGCGCCCATTCTGGCGCGTACGGGCGACACTGGCCACCCAGCATCCGTCACTGGCCGAGCGCGAGCCGGAGCCCGAGGGTGATCATCACGATAGCGATCATCGCGTCGAGCACCAGCCTGGCCACGGGACGGGCGAACACCGGGCGCAACACACGCGCCCCGAATCCGAGCCCTCCGGACCAGAGGACGCTGGCGGTGACGGCGCCACCGACCCACCACCAGCGCTCGGATGTCCCCTGCTGCGAGCCGACCGAACCCAGGAAGAGCACGGTGTCGAGAGAGACGTCGGGGTCGAGCCAGGTGAGGGCGAGAACCGTGGTCACCGCGACCCTCAGGTCGGTGCTTCCTGAAGGCGCCTGGGATCCCAGTGCGCCGGGGCGGATGGCCAGGCGCGCGGCGAGAACCCCGTAGACAATGAGGAACCCGGCCCCAAGCACGCGGCTGACGACGAGCGCGACTGGCGCAGCGGTGATGAGCGCTCCGAGACCAAGCACTCCGGCGAGGATGAGAGCGGTATCGGAGAGCGCGCAGATCGCGGCCACCGGGGCGATGATCCGGGTGCGTCCCTTC
Organism: Glaciihabitans sp. GrIS 2.15; assembly: GCF_035984695.1. Classification (NCBI taxonomy): domain Bacteria; kingdom Bacillati; phylum Actinomycetota; class Actinomycetes; order Micrococcales; family Microbacteriaceae; genus Glaciihabitans; species Glaciihabitans sp. GrIS 2.15. Next base: position 324,017 of record NZ_JAXCHU010000004.1, on the reverse strand, counting down.
CATGCCGAGCCGAAGCACGAACGCATTCGAAGCGGCCGCATCGCAACTGCACGTGACGCCCTCGGCCGTGTCCCAGCGGGTGAAGGCGATGGAGCAGGCATCCGGTCGATGTGCTGCTGTACTGGCAGCGGTGGAACCTGGCATCGCCGCTGCTCGAGGCAGCGTCGACGGCGGTGCGCGACGAAGCGGCGACGTCGCTGCGGCCACACGAGGAGGGCCGCCCGCAGCAGAAGCAACCGGACGGCCGACGGTGAATTCTGAGCTGCCCTATGCCGCCTCGAGAAATGTCAGGATCTCACGCACGAGTCGTGGATTGCCGTGCGTGCCCAGGTGGCCGCCTCCCGCGTGCACGCTCAATTGCGCGTTCGGCATGCGCTCTGACGTGTGCTCGAACAGGGCCGACGAATAGAACCTGTCGAACTCGCCGCCAGCGATCAGCGTGCGTACCTCGATGGACTCGAGGCGCTCGTCGAGATCGAAGTCATCCTCGGCGTCGAGGATGACGAGCAGGTCGAGGTCGCGACGTCCGATGATGGCGCGGGGAGCGATCAGGCCGGCGATCGACCGGAGGATATTTTCGAACGAGGTGGCGCCGGTGTTGCCGAAGAAGACCGCAGCGGCCCGTCGATCGCGTCCCGCCCGCAGCAGCGCTGCGACCGTGCGCTGAGTTTTGCGTCCCCGATCGCTGAGCCGGTGGGCGGATGACACGAGCACGAGCCTCCTCACCAGTTCGGGAAAGTCGGCAGCGAGTTGCAGGGCGATCGTTCCTCCGGAGGAGATGCCAAGGATGTCGACCGGTTCGTCGAACAGGGACGTGAGAGTCCTCGCATATTCCGCGGCCAGATCGGCGATCGTTGCGCCCGGGTCGAGGTCATACGGTCGATCGATGCTGAATACCTTACGATCGGCGATGAAGTCGGCGATCGCCTTTCGGTCCATCCACACCTTGAGTCGCGAAGGGGCGCCCGTTCGGCCCGAGAGCCCGGGCACGACGACGAGTGGCACTCCGCTTCCTGCGAAGAAGTGGGGAAGGGCACTTTCGGTCATGCATCGAGTTAAGCAGGCGAGTGTTACCGAAGAGTGAGCGTTGTGTACGGATCAGGTAAGAAGATCCGATCGCGCAGTCCCTAACTATCCGCGGCAGAATCATGCAGATAGCGAACGTGCCGCCGACGGGTGTCAATCCCCTGACCCAGGAATTCAGTCGTTCGCGGTCGCTTGCCAAGAAATGCCACGCCGGAGAGCAATCGACACAGTGTCGGCACACAGCCGATTGTCTCCATCGGGTTGTCGGGTGGCTCCCTGTGGGGGCGATCGGCCGCACGGCACTCGGCTAACTAAAAACCGTGACCGATCCGGTAAATGCCGTGGAATCAGAATTCGACACGGACTTCGCAATTCTCACGGCGAGTCAGCCGAGGAGGCGACTCCGGCCGTCGCGTCGATCGCGCGCTCTGCTCCTCGGCTCATCGAGCTGGGGCGCGGGACCAGGTACGCATCGTGGCGCCCGAGGAAAGAATGGTGCGGTCCTATTCGTCCGCGGGAGCTACCGATCCAATGGCGGGTAGTCCCCGGAACATTGGGGTGGACTGTTCCTTGGTGAACTCGCCATGCGGCCCAGATCGAGTTCTCACTAGCTGCGAGTTCGCCAGCTCCCGGCGGTGCGATGTGATCAACACTTGTTCACGCCCGGCGAGGGGATTCGAGGAAACAAAAAAGTCCGACCTCCCGTAGAAGCCGGAAGATCGGACAGTGGCTCCGACGGGCGTCGATCCCGTGACCTTTCGATTTTCAGTCGAACGCTCTACCAACTGAGCTACAGAGCCGTGCATCCCGCCCGGTAAAGAGTGCGGTGAGATACAGAATAAGGCACGGCCGTCTGGCGAGAGATGACCGTGCCTTGCGACCCTGACCGGACTTGAACCGGCGACCTCCGCCGTGACAGGGCGGCGCGCTAACCAACTGCGCTACAGGGCCTAGCTATGTTTCGTGACCCCAACGGGATTCGAACCCGTGTTAACGCCGTGAAAGGGCGCCGTCCTAGGCCACTAAACGATGGGGCCGTGAAGAAAGATCCTTCATAGCTACCGAGGCCCAAGCATAGGGGTGCCCGGCCCCTTTTCCAAACCACGCTCAGATGTGCACACCGCGGCCGAGGCATCCGCCCGCCACTCCGCCGCCACTCCGCGAGGATGCGGGCCTTCGCCACCACTCGGCGGTAGGTTCAATGTGTTGTCGAGACTTCGGGGAAAAATGACACGCATTAGCGGGCACGGAAGCACGGACCATTCCGCGCGAATGCTGCGTGGCAGACGGGTAATCGCCACGATCACCCTGCTCGCGGTACTCACGGCGGGATCGATCCTCGGCCAGTCCGGCTCGCCTGCCTTCGCGGCGGACTATCCAAGCTGGGACGACGTACAGGCCGCACGCCAGAGCCAGGCCGCAACCCAGGCCGAGGTCACCCGCGTGCAGGGACTGCTGGCCGGATTGCAGGCCGCCGTCGATTCGACCCAGGCCGTCGCCGTGCTGAAGGGCGACGAGTACCAAGCGGCGCAGCAGAAGTACGACGAGGCCGCTTTCAAGGCCGCCGAGCTGCAGAAGCAGGCGGATGCCGCCCAGGTGAAAGCCGCGAAGTCGAAGCAGCAGGCCGGCCAGCTTGCCGCGCGGCTCTCCCGCTCCGCCGGAAACGACCTCTCCACTCGCCTGTTCTTCAGCGGAGGAGATTCCAAGGCGTACCTCGCCCAGCTCGGCCTCGAAAGCATGGTCAAGGACCAGTCCGCCGGCATCTACGAGAAAGCAATCCAGGACCAGAACACCGCGCAGTCGCTTACCGACCAGGCGGATGTCGCCAAGGCGGCCCTGAAGATCCTCGCGGATGCCGCGCAGAAGGCGCTCGCTGAGGCCACGACCGCAGCGCAGGCGGCCGCGGCCGCGTACACCGAGCAGAGCGATAATTCGGCTCGCCTCCAGGCGCAGCTCGCCACTCTCACGACGAATGTCGATCACCTCGAGACCGAGTACGTGGACGGGATCAAGGCGCTTTGGGGCGAACTCGCGGGGCTCGGCGCGGGGAAGATTTCGACGACCGGCTGGGTGCGTCCGGCTGGGGGTCACATCTCGAGCCCCTTCGGATTCCGCATCAACCCCTTCACCCATTCCTACGCGTTCCATGCCGGTACCGACCTTGCAGCGAACTGCAACTCACCGATCTTCGCCGCCCACGGCGGTACCGTCGTCTATGCCGGCCCGAATGGCGGATACGGCAACTTCGTACTAATCGATCACGGCGACGGCGTCTCCACCGGATACGGGCACATCGTCAACGGAGGGATCCACGTGAGCGTCGGCCAGCCGGTGGGCCCGGGCCAGCCGATCGCGGCCGTCGGAAGCACCGGGCACTCCACAGGCTGCCACCTGCACTACGAGGTGCGACAAGGCGGCAACGCCATCGATGCCGTGCCGTTCATGCGGAGTAACGGCATCGAGCTGGCTAACTGACACTGTTTTCAGCGGGGTCGCCCCGGGCGTTGCGGGTGCCGCGGCGGCGTTGGCGCGTCGCATCCGCCGGTCTCGCTGACCGTACGGCAGATTGTCGGCCATGCGGGCGTACAAACGGCTGCACGGCTGACGTGAGGACGCACGGATCCTCATCGGCGCCGCAGGCTGGCGGGCGCGGGCGCGCCTGCTGTGGACAAGTCTCCGGTGCGAGCGCCGCAAAACCTCTGCGCCCATCGGTGACACTCGCGCCCAAACGTTCGCCGGCGAGTGTCACTCACGGCCGCACACCTGCATAGACTCGCACCCCGCAGCCGCCGCCGCACCGCCGCACCCTGGCAAACACTGGTCATCCGGCAGCCGGGTTGTTAGTGTGACTGGTGTTTACAGTGTTACTGGAGTGACTCGGGGTCGTCGACGTCACGGAATCGAGGACTGATGGCGCTCGTCAACGGCGGCACCGCGCGACACAGTCAACCCGGGTCGAATGGTCGCGTCCGGCGTCGCGTGGGTGGTCGGATCCGACACTGGGTTTCTGCGTTTGCCGTGCTCTCCATGTTGGCTAGCGGGTCGATCGTCGGCTCGACCTCTGCCGCCTTCGCGACCAGCTATCCGAGCTATGCCGATGTGCAGAATGCGCGGCGAAGCGAATCCGCCAAGAAGGCTGAGATCGACACACTCAACCAGCTTTTGGCGACATTACAATCCGCGGTCGATTCGACCACGGCAGATGCAGTGGTGAAGGGCGCAGCGGCCCAGGCTGCCCAGCAAAAATACGACGAAGCCGCAGCGAAGGCGGTCAAGCTGAGACTGCAGGCGGATGACGCTCAGGCCAGGTCGGACCGCTCCAAGCAGGAGGCGGGCCAGCTCGCCGCCCGGCTCATACGTTCGGGAGGCAGCGACCTCAGCAGCACCCTGTTTTTCAACAGCAGTGAGGCGAAGAGCCTGCTCTCAGAGCTCGGTCTCGCCAGCATGATGAAGGACCAGTCCGCAGGCATCTACGAGAAGGCCATCCAGAACCAGAACGTGGCTCGTGCGCTTACCGACCAAGCAGATGTCGCGAAGGAAGCACTCAAGGCGCTGGCGGGCGAGGCCGAGAAGGCCGCCAAGGCCGCGGCCGCCGCCGCCCTGGCCGCCTCCGCGGCCCTCACCGAGCAGCAGGCTCACCAGGTGCAGCTCACGGCGCAGCTCGCGATTCTCGTGACCAATACCAACCAGACGGAGGCCGACTTTGCGATCGGAGTCGAGGTCGCGCGCCAGGCCGCGGCAGCTGCGCTCGCCGCGCAGCTTGCGGCCGCTCCGCGCGCAGGTCAGATCTCTTCGGAAGGATGGGCGCGACCGGCGGGCGGACATATCTCCAGCCCCTACGGCTATCGAATCGATCCTTACAACGGTGCGTATGCGCTTCATGCCGGCACCGACCTCGCGGCCGGCTGTGGCACTCCGATCTATGCTGCACACAGCGGCACCGTCGTGCTCGCCGGCCCCTACGGCGGCTATGGCAATTACATTCGCATCCAAAATGATGGCGACGGCAGCTACGAGACCGCCTACGGGCACATCGTCAATGGTGGCATCCTCGTGGGCATCGGGCAGACTGTGCAGGTCGGCCAGAACATCGCCAGGGTGGGAAGCACCGGCATGTCGACCGGCTGCCATTTGCATTTCGAGATCCATCACAACGGCGGCACCCAGGATCCGGTGCCGTTCATGCGTTCGATGGGCGTCGAACTGGCCAATTGAACCGCTCACTGGGGAGGCGGGTACCCGTCACCTGTTCGTGGGACTGGCGCGTTTTCTGACCGCTTGCTACTGTGACAGATGTTAACAGTGTTACTCATGTGACTTCACCTGTGACCGCGGGGGATCTGCGGCACGACTCGGGGAATGATGAAATCCATTTTGCTCGGCCGCCGAGCCGCCCAGGCCCCTGTTCGCGATGCGACAGGAATGCCCGACTCACGATCAACTATCGGCACCCTCGCGACTCGCGTAACCGCGATCATCACGGCGCTCGCGATAGTCGTATCGGTCACCGTTCTCGGCCAGGCCACACAGTCCGCCTTTGCGGTCGACTACCCGACCTGGGGGGATGTCCAGGCCGCCCGCAACAACGTCAAGGCCAAAGAAGTGCAGATCACCCAGCTTGATGCGCTGCTGGCTGGGCTGCAGTCCGAGGTCAGTGCCACGCAGGCGATGGCCGAACAGAAGGGCGCCGAGTGGCAGGCCGCCCAGCAAAAGTTCGACGAATCGTCGTTCAAGGCAGGCGAACTCCAGAAACAGGCGGATCTCGCCAAGGCGAAGGCGGCGAAGTCCAAGCAGCAGGCTGGCCAGCTCGCCGCACGCCTCGCCCGTGCCGGCGGAAGTGACCTCTCCGCTCGGCTGTTCTTCAACGGTGGCGGGTCGAAGAGCCTGCTTTCTCAGCTCGGGCTCGCCAGCATGGTGAAAGACCAGTCAGCCGGACTCTATGAGAAGGCCACCCAGGACCAAAAATCGGCCCAGGCGCTCACCGACCAGGCCGTTGTGGCAAAGGACGCACTTAAGGTGCTCTCGGATGCCGCCCAAAAAGCGTTGGAAGAGGCTGCTGCGGCGTCAGAAAAGGCGGCCGCAGCGCTCAAGGAGCAAGACGGGAACAAGGAACGACTTGAGGCCCAGCGGGCGGTGTTGGTGGACAACAGTGCCATTACCGAAGCGGACTTCAACACCGGCGTGCAGGTGCGAGCGAAAGCGGCTGCGGAAGCGGAAGCAGCCGCTCAGGCGAAAGCAGCCGCTCAGGCGCAAGCAGCTGCCGACTATGCGGCGGCGCATCCGTCCCCCCGCCCGGCCGGCAACGGCGGCACAAGCGCGAGTCCGAGTGGTTGGGTGCGGCCTACGGGTGGGCACATCTCGAGCCCCTACGGATGGCGCGTAAATCCCTATACCGGCGACCACGCGCTTCACGCGGGAACGGACCTCGCTCCCGGCTGTAACGCGCCCATTGTCGCCGCTCATTCGGGAGTAGTCATCTTTGCGGGCTACAACGGTGGGTATGGCAATTTCATCCTGCTCGACAATGGTGACGGCATCTCGACCGGCTACGGTCACATCGTCAATGGCGGCATCCTCGTCAGTGCGGGCGAGCAGGTGAGCGCTGGCCAACAGATTGCTCGCGTCGGAAGCACCGGCCACTCGACCGGCTGTCACCTGCACTTCGAGGTGCGGCCGGGAGGTACGGCGATCGATGCCGCTCCCTTTATGGCGGCGCGCGGCGCGCCCCTGGGCTAATTACTGCCGGCTCCGGCGAGCGGATGCTGGAGCGCCACGCGTCTGCCACAGCACCCGCGCCAGCCGGTGAGGGTTGGTGGTCTAGTGCGAGCCCTCGTCGGCGAGCTTCGCGATGCCCGCCTGCACGATGGCCTCGGCTTCGGCCGCATTGCCCCAGCCCTCGGTCTTAACCCATTTGCCGGGCTCGAGGTCCTTGTAGTGCTCAAAGAAGTGCTCGATCTCCTTGCGGGTGTACTCCGGGATGTCGTCGACGTCCTGGATCCACGACCAGCGCGGGTCCTTCGCCTGAACGGCGATCACCTTGGCGTCTGAGCCACCGTCATCCGTCATGTTGAAGACACCGACAGGGCGCACCTTCACGCCAACACCGGGAAAGAGCGGGTAGTCCAGCAGCACGAGCACGTCCACCGGATCGCCGTCGAGGCCGAGGGTGTTCTCGAAGAAGCCGTAGTCGGTCGGATAGACGAAGCCGGTGAAGAGCACCCGGTCGAGAAAGACGCGGCCGGTGACGTGATCCACCTCGTACTTGTTCTTGCTGCCCTTGGGGATCTCGATGATCGCGTCGTAGCTGGCCATAAGGGGCGCTCCTAAAGTTTGGTGGATGACGCAATAACGTTATCGGATGACCACCCGCCCCCGACTGACCCCCGCGATCGCCGATGTGCGCTCGGCGGTGCGCGCGTGCCTCCTCTCCGGCGACGCCAAGCCGCTGACGCCCGGCTCTGTTCCTCCTGTCCCGTCCGCTGCTCCTCTTCCGTCCGACTCCGTTGCTCCGCTCCTGTCCGCTGCTCCGCTCCCGTCCGCTGCTTCGCTCTCGTCCGTTCCTCCGCTTCCGACCGTTCGAAATGCAGGACATCGTGTTACCACTGGTGCAGGCGAGGCCTCTGAGTCGACTCCAGCCACGGGCAGTCCTGCATTTCGGACAGGGAGCGCCGTGAGTACGGGCAGTCCTGCATTTCGTGCCGGGACCGCAGGGGATGCCGGGACCGCACGTGATGAGAGCCGGCCGGGTGGGGTGTTGGTGGCGCTCAGTGGGGGAGCCGACTCGCTCGCGCTTGCCGCTGCGACCGCCTTCGAGGCTGGCCGGGCGGGCATCCGTGCTGGCGCCGTGATAGTAGACCACGGCCTTCAACCGGGCTCGGCGGATGTCGCAGCTCGGGCTGCCCAGCAGGCTCGCGACCTCGGGCTCGACCCGGTCATCGTGAAGACGGTCACTGTCGGAACGGCTGGTGGGCCGGAGGCTGCCGCCCGCGACGCGCGCTATGCGGCACTCGCGGAGGCTGTCCGGGAGACCGGTGCAACGGCAGTCTTCCTCGGACACACCCTCGACGATCAGGCCGAGTCGGTCCTGCTCGGTTTCGCCCGGGGGAGCGGTCTGGGAAGCATCAAGGGCATGGCGGCGTCATCCGGCATCTATCTGAGACCGCTCATCCAGATTCGGCGGTCGACGACCGTGCAGTTCTGCGCCGATTCCGGACTGCAGCCGTGGAACGATCCGCAGAACGACGATGAGCGGTTCACCCGGGTGCGTGTGCGCAAAATCGTGCTTCCGCTCCTCGAACGCGAGCTTGGGCCTGGCTTCGCCGAGGCGCTCGCTCGTACCGCGGACCTGGCGCGGGAAGACACCGATGCGCTCGACCAGTTCGCCGCCGATCAGCTCGAGGAACTGGCCGACCATGCGGAGGCGGGGATTTCGCTTGCCGCGCGGGCGCTCGAACACAACCCACCAGCACTGAGGCAACGGATCATCCGTGCCACGGTACTTGCGGAGTTTGGGGTGAGCCTCAGCCATTCGCAGACACTGGAGGTATCTCGCCTGGTGACCGACTGGCACGGGCAAGGCGCCATCGACCTCCCGGGTATCCGGGCCGAGCGGGCAGGCGGGCTGCTGAACTTTCGCTCGATGCGCCCTGACGGGTAGCCGGTGACAGCGGAGGTCGACCGACAGGGGACCCGATGAAAGAATGGAAGCATGGAATACAGCGATATCGCCGATGACCTTGAGAGTGTGCTCATCACCGAGCAGGAGATCCGCGACAAGATCGCCGAACTGGCCCGTCGAATCGAGACGGACTATGTGGGCGAACGGCTGTTACTCGTAGGGGTGCTGCGCGGCGCGGTGATGGTGATGGCCGACCTCGCCCGGGAGCTCACGCTTCCGATCGAGATGGACTGGATGGCTGTGTCGTCCTACGGCTCTGGCACCCAGTCATCCGGTGTCGTGCGCATATTAAAGGACCTCGACACCGACCTGCACGGCCGAAAGGTGCTCATCGTGGAAGACATCATCGACTCCGGTCTCACGCTGTCGTGGCTGCGAGCCAACCTCGGGATGCGCGGCGCGGATTCGGTGGAGATCTGCGCGCTGCTGCGCAAGCCCGCCGCCGCCCAGCTTGCCGTCGACGTGCGCTACGTCGGCTTCGATATCCCGAATGCCTTCGTGGTCGGTTACGGGCTCGATTACGCAGAGAAGTATCGCAATTATCGCGACATTGGAGTCCTGGCGCCGCACGTGTACGCGTAAGGTCCCGGTACGCGGCCCGGCGCCGTACTCGATCACGCGGTCGGCACGGGTGCCTCGTCGGCCGAGCCGGGCGCACTGCGCACGCGCACATTACGCCCTCGGCAAACATGCAGCAGCCACCCAGTGCCGCTCGGGTAGCCTGAGCAACACAATCTTCGTCAGAAAGGCACCGGGCGCAGCCTCCGGAACACTATGGACTTCAAGCGATTTCTCCGCGGCCCGCTCATCTACATCCTGCTGGCGGTCATCGTCGTGTCGGTTGGCTTCAGCCTGCTCAGCGGATCTGGATTCAAGGAGATCACGACCAAGGACGGCCTTGCCCTCCTACAGGACAACAAGGTCTCCTCAGCCAAGATCGTCGACAGTGAGCAGCGGGTTGACCTGACACTTGCCACGGCCGGTGCCGATGGCAAGCAGGTTCAGTTCTATTACACGACCGCTCGCGGGGCGGACATCGTGAAGGCCGTCGATTCCTCGGGCGCCAAGTATGACGATCAGGTCGACAAAGGCAACTGGTTGTCGTCGCTCCTCGGCCTGATCATTCCCTTCATCATCATCGGTGCAATCTTCTGGTTCCTGCTGTCGAGCATGCAGGGCGGCGGCTCCAAGGTCATGCAGTTCGGCAAGTCGAAGGCGAAGCTCGTCTCGAAGGAAAGCCCCAAGGTCACGTTCGCGGATGTCGCGGGCGCGGACGAAGCGATCGAAGAGCTCGAGGAGATCAAGGACTTTCTGAAGGATCCGGCCAGGTTTCTCGCGGTCGGGGCGCGCATTCCGAAGGGCGTGCTGCTCTACGGTCCTCCCGGTACCGGCAAGACACTGCTCGCCCGTGCGGTGGCCGGCGAAGCGAATGTGCCGTTCTACTCGATCTCCGGGTCGGACTTCGTCGAGATGTTCGTCGGCGTCGGTGCGAGCCGCGTTCGCGACCTGTTCGCCCAGGCTAAGGAAAACTCCCCGGCCATCATCTTTGTCGACGAGATCGACGCCGTGGGACGCCACCGCGGCTCGGGCATGGGAGGCGGCCACGACGAACGCGAGCAGACGCTCAATCAGCTGCTCGTGGAGATGGACGGCTTCGACGTCAAGACGAACGTCATCCTGATCGCGGCGACGAACCGTCCCGACATCCTCGACCCGGCACTGTTGCGCCCCGGTCGCTTCGACCGTCAAATCGGAGTGGATGCTCCCGACCTCCTTGGTCGCAAGCAGATCCTCGAGGTGCACGGCAAGGGAAAGCCACTCGCTGCCGGTGTCGACCTTGAAGTGCTCGCCCGTAAGACGCCCGGTTTCACCGGCGCCGACCTCGCGAACGTGCTCAATGAGGCGGCCTTGCTCACCGCTCGCTCCAACGCGCAACTCATCGACAATCGGGCGCTGGACGAGGCGGTCGACCGGGTGATGGCCGGCCCGCAGCGTCGAACCCGCGTGATGCGCGACCACGAAAAGCTGATCACCGCCTACCACGAGGGCGGGCACGCGCTCGTCGCGACTGCCATGCGCAACACCGACCCCGTGACGAAGGTGACCATCCTTCCCCGCGGCCGTGCGCTCGGCTACACGATGGTGCTTCCACTCGAGGATCGATACTCGATCAGCCGCAACGAACTCCTCGACCAGCTCGCTTACGCGATGGGAGGCCGGGTTGCAGAGGAGGTCGTGTTCCACGACCCAACCACCGGAGCATCCAACGACATTGAGAAGGCCACGTCGACCGCGCGCAAGATGGTCACCGAGTTCGGCATGTCGTCGAACATCGGGTCGGTCAAGCTCGGATCCGGATCGGGCGAGATGTTCCTCGGCCGCGACATGGGCAGCCAGCGCGACTACTCCGAGCGTCTCTCCGAACAGGTCGACGCCGAGGTGCGCACCCTCATCGAGAACGCGCACAACGAGGCGTGGGAGGTTCTCAATGAGAACCGCGACATCCTGGACAAGCTCGCGACCGCGCTGCTGGAGAAGGAGACGCTCGATCACACCGAGCTCGCCGAGATTTTCAAGGACGTGAAGAAGATGCCAGAACGCCCGCAGTGGCTGTCGAGCACCAAACGTCCCGTGTCGGCTCTGCCTCCCGTGCTCGTACCGCAGAAAGCGCCGATCGACGCTGGAGTGGTGGATGGCGGCGTGACTTCGGAGCCGGTGAAGAAGGCGCGGGAGCCTCGGCCGCGCAAGCGCCCCGATATCGCCACCGCCTAGTCCCACTGCGCTGTATCCCTCTACGCTCGTAATCGTGAGTATCGATACCGCACGGATCGAAGCCGCCGTGCTCGAGATCCTCGCCGCTATCGGCGAGGATCCGGCACGGCCCGGCCTTCTCCGCACGCCGCAGCGGATGGCCGAGTCCTACGGAGAGTTTTTCTCGGGACTGGCATCCGATCCCCTCGACCACCTCGCCGCCAGTGCGGGCTTGATCGCTGACACTGCCGAGATCAGTGAACTCGTCCTGCTGCGCGATATCCAATTCCGCTCGATGTGCGAGCACCACCTGCTGCCTTTCGTCGGCGTCGCCCACCTCGCCTACCTCCCGTCGACACGAATCGTCGGCCTCGGCGCGCTCGTGCGGGTCGTCGAGACGCTCGCCGCGCGTCCACAGTTGCAGGAGCGCCTCACCGAGGAGATTGCGGATGCCCTCCAGGCCGGGCTCGGTGCGCGCGGCGTGCTCGTGGTACTCGATGCTACGCATGGCTGCGTCACCGCACGGGCTAGCCGCCAGACCGGTAGTACGACCGTGACGCTCGCGAGCCGCGGTGCCCTCTCCCAGCCCGCTGAGCGTGCCGAAATCATGGCGCTGATCGGGGTTATCCCATGAACAGTGAACTCGTCGCCCTTCGGCCGTACCGTCCCATCGGCCTCACCCGTCCCCGCATCATGGGCATCGTCAACGTGACCCCGGACTCGTTCAGCGACGGTGGCGATTACCTCCGGCTGGATGCCGCAATCGCGCACGCCGAAGCGCTCGTCGCGGCCGGAGCCCAGCTTGTGGACGTCGGCGGGGAATCGACCCGGCCCGGGGCGGAACGAGTGTCCGCCGTCGAGGAACAGCGCCGCGTGCTTCCGGTGATCGAGGCGCTGGCCGACCGGGGTATCCCGGTGAGCGTCGATACCCTGAATGCGTCGACCGCCCTCGCTGCAGCAGAACTCGGGGTGGTGATCATCAACGACGTGTCCGCCGGCCTCGCAGATCCCGGCATGGCGAGGGTCGCCGCAGAGACCGGACTGCACTTTGTCGCAAGTCACTGGAGCGCGAGCAACGGGCGCGGGTTGAACGCGCCCGGTGACGGGAGCAGGTCGAGCACCAGCCACGGCACTGTATTGCGCGACGTGCGCAACGACCTGAAGAACCGTGTGGCCGAACTCATCGTCAATGGGGTTCGCCCGGATCGCATCATTCTCGATCCCGGCATCGGCTTCGCCAAGACTGCCGAGGAAAATTGGCAGCTGCTCGCCAACATCGCTGCTCTCGGCACTATCGGCTACCCGGTGTTGATCGGGGCGTCCCGCAAGCGATTTCTCGGTGCCCTCCTCGCGCCGGATGCCCCGACTACGGCACGCGATCCTGCGACGGCCACCATCAGTGCGCTCGCCGCACAGGCTGGCGTGTGGGGGGTGCGCGTGCACAATGTTGCGGCGACGAAAACTGCCCTCGATGTGTGGGAGGCGATGCAGCCGTGACCGAAAGGGAATCGCCGATCGACAGCATCCGCCTCACCGGGCTGCGTATCTTCGCCCACCACGGCGTGCTCGATTTCGAGCGGGAGAACGGCCAGGAGTTCATCATCGACCTCGAAATCGCGGTCGATCTTGCGCCAGCCGCAGTCTCCGACGATGTGACCAAAACCATCCACTACGGCGAGCTGGCCGAGGCGGTGTACGCGGCGGTGCAGGCGGACGCGGTGGATCTCATCGAGACCGTGGCCGAACGTGTCGCCGCGATCGCCCTCGGCTATGAGCGTGCCGAACAGGTCACCGTCACTATCCACAAGCCGGCGGCGCCGATCACCGTACCCTTCAGCGATGTCTCGGTGACCATCACCCGCAGCCGTCCGCTCAGCCACAACGCCGCGACGGGACAACGTCCGTGAGGCGGCGTGTCGTGCTGCCGGCCGTGATCGCGCTCGGATCCAATCTCGGTGACCGGGAGGACAACCTGCGCGCAGCCGTTCGCGACATTGCGGCGCTCGGCGGCGTGACCGTGACGGCGGTCTCGGGCATCGTGCAGTCCCACGCGGTCAAACCAACAGGAACGGATGCCGAGGCTCCCGACTACCTCAACGCGGTGATGCTCGTGCAGAGCGCGCTTCACCCCGAAGCCCTGCTCATCGAACTCAACCGCATCGAGGCGGAACACGGTCGCGTGCGAGTCGAGCGCTGGGGCGACCGCACGCTCGATCTCGACATCATCTCCTTCGCGGGGTTGGAGCGTCTTACTGACGACCTCACCCTGCCGCATCCACGGGCCTGGGAGCGCGCATTCGTGATCGTGCCCTGGCTGCAGGTGGACCCGGATGCCGAGCTCCGCGGGCATGGGCGCATTGATGCGCTCGTCGTTGCGACCTCGCGCGAGGTGTGGGCCTGCGACGCGCCACCGCTGTGGAGTGAGTCATGAAGCGCACGAACATCACGACTCTCGTGCTGCTCGCCCTCATCGGCGGCATCGGCGGCGGATTCATCGAGACGCTCCTCGCCGCCGCGGGACGCCCGATCGTGCTTCCCCCGCTCACTCTCGGACTCGCACTTCTCGCTATCGGGATCATGGTGGTGGTGCTTGCCCTGCCAATCCGCCGACTGACCAGGGGAAAGGCTTCCCAACCGATCGATCCGTTCTATTCGACGCGAGTACTCGTGCTCGCCAAGGCGAGCGCACTGAGCGGGTCACTCCTGACCGGATTCGGCGCCGGGGTGCTCATCTACCTCCTCAGCCGCTCCGTCGTTCCCGGGGCCGGCTCGGTCGTCCAGTCCGTGGCCACACTCGTTGGGGCCGCCTGCCTGCTGGCCGGTGGCCTGGTAGCGGAGCACATGTGCACGGTTCCGCCAGACGACGACGATGACGATCAGGGTAACCGGGCCGTGCAGGTTCGGCCGTAGGGTGGGCACCATGGATCGACTCGAACTCCCCGGCGTGACCTGGCGACGGGTTTCTCCGCGGCTCGTGTGGGTCGAACTCGTCGGCGGCGCCGGATTCCTGGTGGTCGTGCTCGCGGCAGGGGTCCTGATGTTCCTGCTCCAGGTGTGGGTCGCTCTCGCCGCTCTCGCCGCCATCGCCATTATCGCGATCGTGAATCTCGCGCTCACCCCCCGGCGCGTTCGGTCCATCGGGTACCAGTTACGCGAGGACGACCTGCTGTTCCGCCGCGGCATCATGTGGCAGCGCTTCGTCGCGGTACCGTACGGACGCATGCAGCTCGTAGACATCAATCGCGGTCCGATCGCGCGCGGGCTCGGCCTGAGCGAGCTCAAGTTCGTGACCGCCGCGGCAGCCGCCGGGGTGACCATCCCCGGTCTCACCGAGGCAGAGGCCGAGCAATTGCGCGACCACCTGGTGTCGGTTGCGGAGAGCCGTCGGGCGGGCCTGTGATCGAGCCCGAGATCTCGGTTCCCGTTTCTGTGCCAGCGGTCGTCGCTCGACTCACCGACGGTGAATGGCATCGACTCCACCCCGCCACACCGCTGCTGAAGGGTGGCTTCGCGCTGATCGTGGTGCTCGGCTACGTCGTGAGCAATCTCCGCGAGCGAGTGCTCGGGATGTTCCTGCCGCGGTTCAACGACGGCGGGGATCCGGTGGACTACGTGGTGAGCCACGGCATCATCCTGCAGGTGCTCGCGGCGGTCGCTGGGCTGCTCATCCTGCTGATCGGTGGGTTCTATGTCTCCTGGCGCATGCATACCTTCCGCATCACCAGCGAGGTCGTAGAGGTACGTTCGGGTATCCTGATCCGCACCAATCGCAAGGCAAGGCTCGATCGTATCCAGGGGATCAACATCGTGCGGCCATTCATCGCCCGGCTGTTCGGTGCCGCAAAGCTTGAGATCAGCCAGGCCGGTCACGACGCGAACGTGCACCTCTCCTACCTCAGTTCCGCGGCGGCGGACGATCTGCGCCAGGAGATTCTGCGCCAAGCATCCGGTACCCGCGCCGCCGAACGGGCCGCTGCGGCGCCGGTCGGCACGATGCTCGATCGTCGGGTGAGTGAGCTGCTCGCTCCGGAGCTGGATCCGGATGCCGCCCCGCCGGAGTCCGTCGTGAAAATCCATCTCGGTCGACTATTCGGGTCGATTTTCCTCGGCACCGGAACCGTGATCGCGGTGCTCGTCGTGATCGGAGCGGCAATCTGGATCTCGGTGAGCGGTCACCTCTTCGTGCTGTTCTTCGCCCTCCCAGGCATCCTCGGATTCGGCGGATATTACGTGCGCCGGTTCTCCCAATCGCTTCGGTACACGATCGCTGGCACGCAGGACGGGGTGCGTGTCGGCTTCGGGCTGTTCTCCACCAGCAACGAGACACTGCCCCCTGGACGCATCCACTCGATTGAAGTCAGCCAGTCGCTGCTCTGGCGGCCGGCTGGCTGGTGGCAAATCCGGGTGAACCGAGCCAGCCATACCTCGAGCCGCGGGTCGGCGAACCAGGCGAACACGACGATCCTTCCGGTGGGCAACCTGGCGGATGTCACGGCCGTGTTGAAGCTCATGCTGCCGGACTTCATCGGGGAGGAGACGAGCGCGTTCATCGAGAGCGGTATGACCTCCACAGGCGCCGACGGATTCACCAACTCCCCGCGACGGGCGGCGTGGCTGCGGCCATTCTCCTGGCGACGTAATGGATTCGCGATCGTGTCCGGCTCGCTGTTGCTTCGGAAGGGAGCGATTTGGCGGCGACTCATCATCGTGCCGCAGCCGCGGCTGCAGAGCGTTGGGCTGCACCAGGGCCCCCTGCTGCGACTGCTGCGACTCGCCTCGATTCAGCTTCACACGGTGCACGGGCCGATCACCGCGGACCTCGGAGCCGTAGACCGTGATGCCGCACTCGCCTTCTTCACCGAGGTCGCGGCGGTGGCAGTGCGCGCCGGACAGTCGGACACCTCGCACCGCTGGCGTTCCGGGGAGCTGCCGGCATGAACAGTGACGCTCAGCCGCCCTCCGATCGCGAGGAGGACGCCCGCCGCCGTTCGGGTCGTCTCGGCATCGGAATCGTGGGGGCCGGTCGAGTCGGTCCGGTTCTCGGGGCGGCGCTCGCCGGCGCCGGGCACGCAGTCGTGGGTATCTCCGCGATATCGGAATCCAGTCGGGAGCGGGCCGAGGCGATGCTGCACGGCGTGCCGATCCTCGAAGTGCCGGCGATCATCGAACGTAGCGAACTCGTGATCCTCGCGGTACCGGCTGCAGAGCTTCCGGCGCTGGTTGCCGGGCTCGCCTCCACGGGAGCGTGGCAGCCGGGACAGCTCGTGCTTCATACCGCCGCTGAGTACGGCACGGCGGTGTTGGCTCCCGCGATCGCGGCTGGCGTCATCCCGCTCGCCATCCATCCGGCCGTCTCCTTCACGGGCACGACCATCGACATCGCCCAGCTCGTCGGTGCGTACTTCGCAGTCACCGCGCCCGGCCCTGTGCAACCGATCGGCCAGGCGCTCGTGGTCGAGATGGGCGGAGAGCCGATCATCATCGCGGAGGAGAATCGCCCAGCGTACGCCGAGGCGATCGCCACGGCGACCAGTTTCTCGAGCGCGATCGTCGACCAGGCCACCACCCTGCTCGCCTCGATCGGCATTGAGGCACCGGGAGCTGTACTCGGTCCGCTCGTGCGATCCTCCGTAGAGAACGCGTTGCGCCGTTCGCGCTGATCCTCCGTGGAGAACGCCTAGCGCCGCTGGGCTTTAGCGCACAGGGCGCTAGCATCGAGGGATGCCCATCGCCGTAGCCGAGACCATTTCCGCGCTGCGCACGATCACCGCCGACGCACGCGCCACCGGCTCGCGAATCGCGCTGGTGCCCACGATGGGCGCCCTTCATGACGGCCACTTGGCGCTCGTGCGCCGCGCCGCGGAGATGGCCGATCTCGTGATCGTCTCGATTTTCGTGAACCCGCTTCAGTTCGGCCCCGCTGAGGATCTCGAGCGCTACCCGCGCTCTCTCGCCGAAGACCTCGCCCGCCTTGAGCCGCTTGGGGTGCAGGCCGTGTTCGCCCCGACCGCGACCGAGATGTATCCGACCGGCGCGAGCGACACCCGGGTCACCGCGGGTCGCGTTGGCTCGCTCTACGAAGGCCATACTCGCGCCAACCACTTCGATGGCGTACTGACCGTCGTGTCCAAGCTTCTCAACATCGCGCAGCCCGATGTCGTTCTGTTCGGCCAGAAAGACGCCCAACAGGTTTTCCTCGTGAAACGGATGATCGTCGACCTCAATCTGCCCGTCATCGCGGAGGTCGTCCAGACCGTGCGCGAGGATGACGGCCTCGCCCTGTCCAGCCGCAATCGGTTTCTCGATACGAACGAGAGGCGCGCCGCGCGCGGGCTGTCCCTCGCGCTCGAGGCGGCCGAGTCATCCGCAGATCGGGGCCTGGAGGCGGTGCTCGCCGCGGCGCAATCGGTGCTCATGGGCGAGCACTTCGTCGAGCTTGACTACCTCACGGTTGTCGACCCCGAATCCTTCCTCCCCGTCGACGGCACCCACCGGGGGCGGGCCGTCGTACTCGTGGCTGCTCGCGTTGGCACGACGAGGCTCATCGACAATGGGGCGATCTACCTCACGGATAACCACTCGTAGTCTCCGGTCGCTCGAGTATTTCGATGGTGGCGGGGGATCGCCGTGGCGGGGGACACGCCCTCGCGGCGGGAGATGCTGCGTCGTGGCGGGGGATGCATCGTCGTGGCGGGGGACACGCCCTCGCGGCGGGAGATGCTGCGTCGTGGCGGGGGATGCATCGTCGTGGCGGGGGACACGCCCTCGCGGCGGAAGATGCAGCGTCGCGGCGGGGGAGTGTGGCGTCGCGGCGGGGGACACGGCTGGGCAAATAGCGTCGCGGCGGGAGGCACGTCTCCCTCCGCGAGGTCAATTACCCGCCGGACCCCGCGGTTTCCCCCGCCACGTGAGCGTTCCCCCGCGGTTCCCCCGCCGCAGCCCGTGGTTCCCCCGCCACGTGAGCGTTCCCCCGCCACGTGAGCGTTCCCCCGCGGTTCCCCCGCCGCAGCGAGTGGTTCCGCCCGCAGCCCGTGGTTCCCGCCGCCGCATGGGCGTTTCCCCCGCCGCTTCGAGGGGAGGGCCCTGCACGCCGAGCCCGTAAACTTGCACGAGCCGACTTCAGGAGTGGACACGCATGACCGAGCAGACTGCAGTACCCGAGCTTTCGGAAGAGGAGCTTTCCGAGCAGACCCGGGTGCGCCTCGGCAAGCGCGAGCGCCTGATCTCCTCCGGCGCCGAGGCCTACCCTGTCGGGCTGCCCATAACGGCGACGATTCCCGACGTGCGCGCGAAGTACGACACGCTTGAAACGGATGCCGCGAGCGGCGACACCGTCGGTCTCGCCGGCCGCATCGTCCACCTGCGCAACACGGGAAAGCTGTGTTTCGCATCGCTGCAGTCCGGCGACGGATCTCGAATCCAGGCCATGGTGTCACTCGCGGAGGTCGGCGAGGAATCACTTGCCGACTGGAAGGATCTCGTCGATCTCGGCGACCACGTGTTCGTCTCTGGCGAGGTGATCTCCAGCCGCCGCGGCGAGTTGAGCGTGCTCGTGCGCCACTGGAAGATCGCCGCGAAGACGCTGCGGCCCCTGCCTAACCTGCATGTCGAACTCAGCGAGGAAACGCGTGTGCGAGCGCGCTACCTCGACCTGATTGCACGGGAGGGCGCGCGCAAGATGGTTCGCGACCGCTCGGTATCCGTCGCCTCGCTGCGCAAGACCTTCGCCGACCATGGCTATCTCGAGGTGGAGACCCCGATGCTGCAGACCATGCACGGTGGGGCATCCGCTCGCCCCTTCGTCACCCACAGCAATGCCTTCGATACCGAGCTGTTCCTGCGCATCGCACCGGAACTGTTTCTCAAGCGCGCGGTCGTCGGCGGCATTGAGCGCGTGTTCGAGATCAACCGAAACTTTCGTAACGAGGGCGCCGACTCCACTCACTCGCCCGAGTTCGCGATGGTCGAGGCCTATCAGGCCTATGGCGACTACCGCCAGATGGCGGATCTCACCCAGGAGATGATCCAGAAGGCGGCGCTCGCCATCGGCGACAGCCTGGTCGTGACGCTTGCCGACGGCACAGACTACGACTTCGGCGGGGAGTGGGACCGCATCTCCATGCTCGACTCGCTCAACGCGGCATCCGGATGGTCGATCACCGCTCACACGCCGCTCGACGAGCTGAGCGGCTATGCCGATTCCGTGGGCATCGAGGTCGGCCAGCCGACCCCCGGCAAGTACATCGAGGAGCTGTGGGAGCACTTCGTGAAGCCGGGCCTGACGCGGCCGACATTCGTGATGGACTTTCCGGTCGACACCTCGCCGCTCGTGCGCGACCATCGGTCGGAGCCGGGTCTGGTCGAGAAGTGGGATCTCTACGTGCGCGGCTTCGAGCTCGCGACCGGATACTCCGAGCTCGTCGACCCCGTGATCCAGCGCGAGCGTTTCGTCGAGCAAGCGAAACTTGCCGCTGCGGGAGACCCCGAGGCCATGCGCCTGGACGAGGAATTCCTGCGCGCCCTCGAATACGGGATGCCGCCGTCCGGGGGTATGGGGATGGGCGTCGATCGCCTGCTCATGGCTCTCTCTGGCCTCGGCGTGCGTGAGACCATCCTCTTCCCCTTGGTCAAGTGATGAGCTACCTCCCGCCGGAACCGAAGGATCCCAAGAAGCCCACGAACACACGCCTGGTGCTCTGGATCGCGGTCGCGGGAATCGGGGTCTACTCGATCATCCAGGGCATCATCGGCATCGTGCAGCACGGCTGACGTTCCCCCAGCCGCGAGACGTATCCTGTTAACGTGATCGAAAACTTTTGGGCCAACGCCGCGTACTCGGTGATCCCGACGATCCTCGTTGGGCTGATTTTCTGGCTCGTGATGCGCTCGATCGTCCGGGCGGACCGCACCGAGCGCAGCGTCTACGCCGAGATCGAGGCAGAGGAGCGCGCCCGCTTCGAGGCCGAGAACGCCGTCACCGGTCCTCGGGAGCCTTGAGCCGCACGCTCCGTATCTCGGGCGCAGATAGCGGCCATCCGTCGTAGCCGCGAACCCTGCCGAAGCGGCCCGCGCGGCGGCAGCAGGGCAGCGGATGCCTCCGTTGACGTCCACTCCGGCGCGGAGCGGGCCCGGGATCCACCGGTTGCTACTCGGAATCGGTGGCGCGAGGTCCCGGCTGACTCGGCCACCACATCCGCTCTAGGGTGGACGACCCTCACCGTGTATTGCTGAGTGCCAAGCGCCGCTCGGGGAGGGTGCTGCATATGACTATCCCGATCGAGCAACCGAGGGAACGTTCAGCGGCTCGCGGTTGCTCATGCCGAAATCCACCGGGAGTCAGTTTTGCTGGGCGGCGACGCGGTTCGCGCGGCTCCGACCCAGATGAAAAGCATCAATTGGGCGGAGGCGACCCAATAGGAGCCCTGGCTCGGCCCGGATCCCGGGTTCACACTGCGCACAATGCGCGCGGCCATTGCGTCCACGACGGAGGCGATCGGGGCCAACCCCCCCCCACCCACTGAGAACCCGGCTCTAGCCAGGAGCCGATCGCGCTCATCGCGGCACTCCAAGCCGTTGACGCGAGAGAGATCACTCGATTTCGGCCGACGAGCGAGCTGAGCCTGCACGATGGCGACCACGGCGATCACCATGAGGATGCCGCAGTCAAGTCACGATTGAACGGCGGCCGGGACAATCGCGCCGACCACGACGACTCCTACCAGAACCATGTGCGGCATCGACAGAGGGAGTCGGCGTCGCTGAGTGGTGGGATGAAAGTAGCGGGTAACAGCGAACGCGAGAGGCAGCGAAGGATCGCACCATCCGGTCTCGATCGCGTTGATCATCTGTCGGGAGACGCCGAGTGCGGTCGCGACAGATTCGCGGTTTCTCGGAGTCCCCGCACGTCATTCTCCGTGGTGACATGCCCCGGGAATCTCACTGCAATCGACCTCGACATGCCAAAAACTGTCCTTCCCGGCGGCGTTTGCAACAGAAAGTGGCATCTCGCGTCCTACGGAAGCGCGGGCCCTTGCGCGGCCGAGCGCGCCACCCCGCCAGTCGTGAGTGAATCGGGTACGTCAGGCGACGACGAGCAGTTCCCCGACCTCGCACTCAAGCGCCCGACAGATCGCTGCGAGCGTCGAATAGCGGATGGCGCGGGCGCGGTCGTTCTTCAGCACGGAGAGGTTCACGATGCTCACCCCCACCAGCTCGCTGAGCCTCGTCAGCGTCATTCCGCGCGCCTCGAGCAGCTCGTCGAGCCGGCAGTGGATACCGGTCTTCTCTTCCATCAGACGAGCCCCTCGGTGTCGTGCTGCAGGCGCTCGCCGTACTCGAAAGTGAGCCCGACGAGCAAAAGGATGAGGCCGGTGACGATCGTCGTGAAGTCCAGCCGTCCAGCAAGCGGCCAGAATCCGCGGCCGCCCGGACCGTTGAGGTCGGCGGCGGCCATCGCGGCGGCGAACGATCCCAAGCCCTGACTGAAAACACCGCCGATGAGCAACGCACCGCCAGCGACGACCGCGACGAGGCTCAGCGAGCGCGCGAAGACGGCTCCGCGCAGCAACCGCCAAAAGAGCAGTGCAATGAGCGTGGGGATCGCGACCCTGGTGAGGACGTCCGCGAGCGCCGCCGCGGCTGCGAGCACGCTGATCCCAAATGGCAGGTCGGTGACGATCACGTGCGCGGTCTCGAAGTTGCCCTCGATGATCCTCGAACCGGAGCTGCTCACCTCGGCGGCGGCGGGCAGCGGTCGGTCGGCGATGAGCGTCAGCACGGTCTTATTGGTAACGAGTCCGTTCACGATCTCGGTAACGCCGACCACGAGCGTGATTCCGCCGACGAGCATGGCCGCCGCGAGGCACAGCCAGACGACGAGGCGAAGGGTGCGGGGGGCGAATCCACGTCCGGCGAGTTGATCGGTCTGCGACATCCTGATCCTAACGACAATCGATAACAATGATAATCGTTAACTTAGCGCCCGGACCCCCGCGGGGCAAGCACTCAAAACGCAGGAGATTCGCCAGCAAATGGCTCGGGATGCCGCGGGGCGGTCCGTTTGCAGGCGAATCTCCTGCGTTTTCGGAAGCGCGTTCGGGAAGCAGTTCGGAAGGGCGTTCGGACAGGCGTCGGGACAGGCGCGATAGATGCCGTCACGCCTACGGCGAACAGGGGCAGTATTTGCAGGGTCCGCTGGTTACTCTCTCTATAACGGCACCACACCTGCTTAGGTGCCAGAGGAGCAAACATGTTCGAACGATTTACTGACAGAGCCCGCCGGGTTGTCGTCTTGGCGCAAGAAGAAGCCAAGATGCTCAACCACAATTACATTGGCACCGAGCACATCCTGCTCGGTCTCATCCACGAGGGTGAAGGCGTCGCTGCCAAGGCGCTCGAATCACTCAACATCTCGCTGGACGCCGTGCGCGAGCAGGTCCAGGACATCATCGGCCAGGGCCAGCAGCAGCCGACCGGTCACATTCCCTTCACGCCCCGTGCGAAGAAGGTTCTCGAGCTGAGCCTGCGCGAAGCGCTGCAGCTCGGCCACAACTACATCGGCACCGAGCACATCCTGCTCGGGCTCATCCGCGAGGGTGAAGGTGTCGCAGCCCAGGTGCTCGTGAAGCTCGGCGCCGACCTCAACCGTGTGCGCCAGCAAGTCATCCAGCTGCTCTCCGGCTACCAGGGCAAGGAACAGGTCGCCGTCGGCGGCGAGACCACCCAGGCCGCGCAGGGCGGAAGCCAGATCCTCGACCAGTTCGGAAGGAACCTCACCCAGGCCGCGCGGGACGGCAAACTCGACCCGGTCATCGGGCGCGAGAAGGAGATGGAGCGGGTCATGCAGATCCTGTCCCGTCGGTCCAAGAACAACCCGGTGCTGATCGGTGAGCCCGGCGTCGGCAAGACTGCCGTGGTCGAAGGCCTCGCCCAGGCGATCGTTCGCGGTGATGTGCCGGAGACGCTGAAAGACAAGCAGCTCTACACTCTCGACCTCGGTTCCCTCATCGCCGGAAGCCGCTACCGCGGTGACTTCGAGGAGCGTCTGAAGAAGGTCACGAAGGAGATCCGCACCCGCGGTGACATCATCACCTTCATCGACGAGATCCACACCCTCGTCGGCGCCGGTGCTGCTGAGGGCGCCATCGACGCCGCATCCATCCTCAAGCCGTTGCTCGCGCGCGGTGAGCTCCAGACCATCGGTGCCACCACGATCGACGAGTACCGCAAGCACTTCGAGAAGGATGCTGCGCTCGAACGTCGCTTCCAGCCCGTGCAGGTGCACGAGCCGTCTCTTGCGCACACCATCAACATCCTCAAGGGACTTCGCGACAAGTACGAGTCGTTCCACAAGGTGTCGATCACGGATGGCGCGATCGTTGCCGCAGCGAACCTGGCCGACCGCTATGTGGCCGACCGCTTCCTGCCGGACAAGGCGATCGACCTGATCGATGAGGCCGGCGCGCGTCTGCGCCTGTCGATTCTTTCGGCCCCGCCGGAGCTGCGCGAGTTCGACGACAAAATCGCCGAAGTGCGTGGCTTCAAAGAGGGCGCCATCGAGGACCAGGACTTCGAGAAGGCCGCTTCGCTTCGTGACGAAGAGAAGAAGCTGCTCGGGGAGCGCCTTCGGCTCGAGAAGCAGTGGAAGAGCGGAGAGGCCGGTTCGACCGGCACCGTGGACGAGGGCATCATCGCCGAAGTCCTGGCCGCCGCCACCGGTATCCCGGTGTTCAAGCTCACCGAGGAGGAGACCAGCCGTCTCGTCTTCATGGAGAAGGCTCTTCACCAGCGCGTCATCGGCCAGGAAGAGGCAATCTCGGCCCTGTCCAAGACCATCCGGCGCACCCGCGCGGGACTCAAGGACCCGAAGCGCCCGAGCGGTTCGTTCATCTTCGCCGGTCCAACCGGTGTGGGTAAGACGGAACTCGCGAAGGCTCTTGCCGAGTTTCTCTTCGATGACGAGAACGCCTTGATCTCCCTCGACATGTCGGAATACGGCGAAAAGCACACGGTCTCGCGACTGTTCGGTGCTCCTCCCGGGTTCGTCGGCTTCGAAGAGGGTGGCCAGCTCACCGAGAAGGTGCGGCGCAAGCCGTTCTCCGTTGTGCTGTTCGATGAGATCGAGAAGGCTCACCCCGACATCTTCAACTCGCTCCTCCAGATCCTGGAAGAGGGACGCCTGACGGATGGCCAAGGTCGCGTCGTCGACTTCAAGAACACGGTGATCATCATGACCACCAACCTCGGCACGAAGGACATCTCGGGCACGCCGCTCGGATTCACCTCGTCAACGGACACCGCTACCGGTTACGACCGGATGCGCGGCAAGGTCGTGGAGGAGCTGAAGAAGAACTTCAAGCCGGAGTTCCTCAACCGGGTCGACGAGACCATCGTCTTCCCGCAGTTGAGCAAGGACGAGCTGCTGCAGATCGTGGACCTGTTCATCAAGCGGCTGTCTGACCGCCTGCTTGACCGTGACATGACGGTGGAGATCGCGGTGCCAGCCAAGGAGCAGTTGATCAAGGTTGGGTTCGACCCCTCGCTTGGTGCGCGTCCGCTGCGTCGTGCCATCCAGCACGAGGTCGAGGACCAGCTTTCCGAGCGCATCCTCACCGGCGACCTGAACGCGGGCGACCACGTGCACGTCGATTACATCGATGGCAAGTTCGTCTTCACGACCGGGCGCCAGCCGGGCCGTGAGTCGCTCGAAGCGGAGATCGCGGCGCTGGAAGCCTAGGTAAAACCACCGATCGAGCCTGTCGAGATATCGATAGGCTCGATCGGAGTTTAAGCTCGAGGGATGTCCTTTTCCGTTCGCGCCGCCCGCACCAGTGATGTGCCGCACATCCAGGCCCTCGTCGAACCGCTTGTGCAGCGCCGCATCCTGCTCGGCAAGGATTCGGTTGTCTTCTACGAAGCGATCCAGGAGTTTCGCATCGCCGAGGACGCCGCCGGCACGGCAATCGGCTGCGGTGCCCTGCACGTGATGTGGCAGGACCTCGGCGAGGTGCGCACCCTTGCCGTCACAGACGACTGGCTGCACCGCGGTGTCGGCCATGCTCTGATGGAGCAACTGGAAGCGGATGCCCGCGACCTCGGTCTCAGCCGGTTGTTCTGTCTCACCTTCGAGGTGCCGTTCTTCACCCGCCACGGCTTCGAGCCGATGACCGAGGAGCCGATCGATCCGGCGGTTTACCTTGAACTCGTTCGCTCACCCGACGAGGGTGTTGCCGAGTTCCTCGATCTCGCCCGCGTAAAGCCGAACACGCTTGGCAATACGCGCATGATCAAGCACATCTAGGGTCTACCCCCGAACGAGGGTCGTCGCTTAGTCTTTACCCAGCGTTCGCTCTTACGCCCTCTTGCGGTCACCCGAGGATTGTTGGCTGGTTGTCGCGTGCGCTGATCACGCAGCTGTGTTCACTCGGGGAGGGCAATGCTGACCGCACACCTAAGATTCATGCGACGGATCGGGATCGGATTCCTGGCGGTGACCGCTCTCGTTACGGCCCCGCTCGCAGCCGTCCCGAGCCAGGCAAACACCGCCGGCACCGGTGTCGTGATCAACGAGGTCTACCTCAGCGGGGGCAGCAGCGGAGCGGCCTACGCCAACAAGTTCATCGAGCTCTACAACCCGGGCGCCTCCGCCGTGAGCCTGGCCGGGTGGTCGCTGCAGTACCGCCCCGCCACCAGTAGCGGCGCAGCATCCGGTGTCGTCGCCCTGTCGGGCTCCATCGCACCGGCAGGCTACTTCCTGGTGCAGGGCGGAAGCAACGGTGGCAATGGCGCGCCACTTCCGACCCCGAATGTGGTGGGCACGCTCAATCCGAGCGGCTCGGCCGGCACGATCATCCTCTCCGATTCCGCCTCGGCGCTCACGCTGCCGACCGGTTCGATCACCGGCAATCCGGCCGTCGTCGACCTGCTCGGCTATGGCACCTCCAATACCTTCGAGACGGCGGATGCCACGGCTCCGGCCGGCAACACCGACGTGAAGTCACTCGGGCGCACGGCGTTTGCCGACACCGAGAGTAACGTCGGCGACTTCTCCCTCTCGGGCACCATCACGCCGAAGGCCGCCGGCCCGACCGATCCGGGCGGCCCCATTGATCCTGCGGTGCCCCTGTCGATCGCCGAGATCCAGGGCGGTACGGACATCAGCCCGCAGGTCGGCAAGACCGTCGAGACCACCGGAGTCGTCACCGCCGCCTATCCCTCTGGCGGATTCAATGGCTTCTACCTGCAGACCGCCGGCACCGGAGGAGCGCTCGACCTCGGCACCCACACCGCGTCCGATGGTATCTTCGTCTACTCTCCGAGCACTGTCGCAAGCGTGGCGATCGGCGACCACGTGAAGGTTACCGGGGCGGTGAGCGAGTTCAGCCACCTCACCGAGCTCACCGTGGCATCCACTGCCGGACTCACCGAACTCGATAAGGCGGGAGTTGTCGCACCGCTGCCGGCCACCGTCGGCTTCCCGGCGACGGATGCCCAGCGCGAGTCGCTCGAAGGCATGCTCGTGGCGCCCCAGGGCGCGTACACGGTGACCGACAACTACTCCACGAACCAGTACGGCGAGATCGAGCTGGCCCACGATACGAGTCCGCTGCTGCAGCCCACCGCGGTCGCACCGGTCGGATCGCCCGGCTACCAGGCTCTGATCGACAAGAACGCGGCCATCCGGGTGACTCTCGATGATGGGGCGAGCACCAACTTTCTCTCCGCGGCCAACACCGCGAAGCCGCTTCCCTGGCTGAGCCTGGCCGCGCCGCTGCGCATCGGGGCATCGGTCACCTTCACGCGACCGGTGATCCTCGAGTTCCGCAACAGCCTCTGGAAGCTGCAGCCGACCACCGAGCTCACCCCAGCCGACGCGACGACCGTGCAGCCCGCCACCTTTGCGAACACCCGCACGACCGCGCCGAAGAAGGTCCGCGGCACTCTGAAGGTGGCCACCTTCAATGTGCTCAACTACTTCCCCACGACGGGGGAGCAGCGCACCGGCTGCACCTACCACGTCGACCGCGAGGGCGTGCCCACCACCGTGAATAACAGCAGCGATCCCGGCTGCGGTGTGCGCGGTGCGGCCAACGAGGCGAGCTTCCAGCGCCAGCAGGCCAAGATCGTCACGGCTATCGGTGCGCTCGGTGCCGACGTCGTGTCGCTCGAGGAGATCGAAAACTCGGCGAAGTTCGGCCAGAATCGGGATGCCGCGGTCGCGACGCTCGTTGCGGCCCTGAATGCGCAGGGCCGGGCCTGGGACTACGTGCGTTCCCCGGCAGCGGTGCCCGCCGCTGCCGATGAGGACGTCATCCGAACCGCCTTCATCTACCGCACCGCCACTGTCGTACCGGTTGGGGCATCCACGATCCTGATCGGCTCGCCGGCTTTCACCAACGCCCGCGAGCCGTTGTCGCAGGCGTTCCAGCCGGTCCGCGGCAAAAAAGGCTCCACCTTCCTGGTCATTGCGAACCACTTCAAATCGAAGAGCCCTGACGCCGCCACCGGCGACAATGTGGACGCCGGCCAGGGTGCCTACAACGGCGACCGCACCCGGCAGGCTAGGGCGCTGCTGACCTTCGCCGACCGGCAGAAGGCGGTCGCGAAGACCGACAAGGTGCTGCTCGTCGGCGACTTTAACTCCTACGAGCAGGAAGATCCGATCCTAGCGATCGCAGCCGGCGGTTATATCGACCAGATTGCGAAGACGGGCAAACAGACCTATGCCTTCGACGGCATGGTCGGCTCACTTGACCACGTCTTCGCCTCGACCGCGGCCAATCACACCGTGTCGGGGGCGGATGTCTGGAACGTCAACTCCGTCGAGTCGGTGGGCCTCGAGTACAGCCGGTTCAATGCCAACGTGACGAACCTCTATGAGGTCAGCCCGTACCGGTCGAGCGACCACGACCCGGTCATCCTCGGTCTCGATTTGCCGACCAAGGGCGGCGGCGGCTATCAGGGCGGTGGCTGCGGTCATCCCTTCTTCTAAGGAGGCTCGATTTCACAATTCGGGGCTATCAGGATGCTGCGAGCCGAGCACACACCCCCGCAAATGCCGGGCAAACGACTGTGCGCTGGCTACCCTTAGGCCATGTCGACGTTTCGCACTCCTGTCGGCCCCCAGCCACCGAAGGTGTACTGGCGCCGCCGCCTGATCCTCGGTGTCGGTGCGCTTGCGGTGATCGTGATCATTGTCCTGATTATCGGGCGCCTGGGGTCGGGAAGTCCGAGCCCGGCAGCATCGACGAAGCCCGGCGTGTCGCCGTCCGTGACGCCGAGTGCTGCGGCATCCGCATCCGCTCCGGCCACCGTTACCGCTTGCGTGCCGGCGAAGATCAAGTTGCTCGCCGTGGCCAACAAGTCGACCTACGCGGCGACCGAACAGCCGCAGGTGAGTATGTCGATCACGAACTCGGGTTCCGTCGACTGCACGATCAACCTCGGGTCGACCCAGCAGGAATACATCATCACCAGTGGTTCTGAGACAATTTGGGACTCGAAAGACTGCCAAACGGCTCCGGTCGACACCCCGGTCACCTTGAAACCGGGGGTCGCGCTCCCCGTGCCGACGACCGCACTCGCCTGGGACCGCACCCGCTCCTCCAAGACCACCTGTGATGCCAGCCGACCGCCGGTGACCGCCGGGGGTGCGAGCTATCACCTCGAGGTGAAGGTCGGGGCTATCAGCTCCAAGTCCACGGTGCAGTTCCTGCTCAACTGAGTGCGCCTACGCTTCCTCCGCCGCGCCGCCGCGCCGACGCGCCTCCGCCCCTCCTCGGGGACCATGCGCCCGATTGTCAGCCGTGCTGCCAATCGTTTGCGCGCATGGCTGACGATCGGGCGCGCGGTCGAGGGCCGGTGCGCAAAACGGGTGATCGGGGGAACGGATTACGACGTGCCGATGCGATGGATCTCGCCCAACTTCGACCGCAATGGCAGCGTCAGAACGCGGGGACATCCGCCTGTTGGGTGGTTGCGAGAGCGAACGCCTTGCGCATTGCCTCGCGCAGCAGTCCGTGCTCGGCATCGATCACGGTCGTGTAACCCAGGCGCCGGGCCTCGGCTACACGCTGCTTCGCCTGTGACACCGCCCGGATCTCGCCAGCGAGACTGATCTCACCGACCGCCGCGAGCGAGGCAGGCAGAGCCACGTCGCTGAAAGCGCTGGCGATGGCGAGAGCGATCGCGAGATCCGCTCCCGGCTCGGTGAGCTTGATGCCGCCGACCGTCGACACGTACACGTCACACTCGCTGAGTTTGAGTGCGGCGCGGCGTTCGAGCACGGCGAGCAGCATCGCCACCCGCGAGGAGTCGACCCCATTGGTGACCCGCCGGGGGTTGGGTGCGCTGGAGCTCACGATGAGGGCCTGCACCTCCACCGGCAGCGCTCGGCGCCCCTCGACGGCCACCGTCACGCAGGTGCCGCTCACGGCCACCTTTCCGCGCGAGAGGAACAGCCCGCTCGGATCGGCAACCTCGGCGATGCCGTCGCCGGTCATCTCAAAGCAGCCCACCTCATCCGTCGGTCCGAAGCGGTTCTTGTGGGCGCGGATGAAGCGAAGCGAGGTCTGTCGGTCGCCTTCGAACTGGCAGACGACATCCACCAGGTGCTCGAGCAGGCGGGGGCCAGCGATCGAGCCGTCCTTCGTCACGTGACCGACGAGCAACACGGGCAGGTTGCGATTCTTCGACACGCGGATGAGGGTGGATGCCACCTCTCGAACCTGCGACGGACCACCGGCCAGTCCGTCGACGAGCGACGACGACACCGTCTGCACCGAGTCGACGATGAGCAGGTCGGGTTTCACCGTCTCGATCTGGCCGAGCACGGTGGCGAGGTCCACTTCCGCAGCGAGAAACAGCAGCGGCTGCAGTGCTCCGGTGCGCTCGGCCCGCAACCGCACCTGGCTCACGGATTCCTCGGCGGTCACGTAGAGCACGCGCATGCCGTTCGCGGCGGCCTTCGAGGCCACCTCGAGCAGCAGCGTCGACTTGCCGACCCCCGGCTCGCCGCTCAGCAGGATGGTGGCACCTGGCACGATTCCGCCGCCGAGCACTCGGTCGAATTCGCCGATGCCGCTCGGCCAGTGAGCCACCTCATCAGCGCTGATCGCGACGATGGACTTGGCGGTGCGTTCCTCGCTCAGGGTGACGGCACGCAGGCCTCGGCCGAGCGGGGAGGGCGAATCCGTGGCATCCACAATCGTGCCCCAGGCCTGGCATTCGGCGCAGCGGCCGGCCCATTTCGGGGTGGTCCAACCGCACTCCGTGCAGCGGAAATTCGACTGGACTCTTGCCATGCTCGACAGCCTAAGCGAGGCCGGCGTCACCATCATTCGGCTGGTCATCGCTTGTGGACGCGACTACTCGATCGACGAGGGGGAGGAACGCGGATGCCCATACCCGGTAGCCGCGATCATTGGGGTGGAAGAAGTCGATCGACACCCGGTTGAGTGCGTAAAGCGCCGCACCCTGGCGACGGGTTTTCGCGTATAACGGGGCGACCTCGAAGCCATGCTCAGAGGCGAGCCGATGCACGATTGCATTCGCGGCCCGCACGTTACGCTCCGATGACCCGAGGTAGAACGACGGCATCTCGGCGACGATTGATCCAGCCGGAAGCGAGTCGAAGACCTCCGCGAGCTCCCGGGTAAATTGATCCTGCTCGAAAGTCGGCATGTCGTTGGCTCCGACGGCGACCGTCACGATATCGGGGGAGAGCAGCCGCAGCGGGGCCAGTTGCAGCGCAATAACCTCCCTGAGGCGAGCGCCGGAGATGCTGAGATTCACCACCTGCACCGAGCGTCCCGTTCTCTGCCGCAGGTGCTGTGCGATCAGGCCGACGTAGCTGCGGCCCGGCTGGCTCGCGCCAACGCCCTGGGCAGCGGAGTCGCCGAGGGCCACGTAAAGCAGCTCGCCGTCCTTGGCGCGCCGCTCCGTCCACCACCGGGCATTGAGATGCAGGGTGCGGGCGAGCCGGTCCGCTCCGCCGCGCTGTCGGCGCAGCACAAGGGAGCGCGCTACGACAACCAGCAGCACGAGGGCGACAACCGCCGCGCTGGTCAGGATCCAGGGCAAGGCGGTCACCTCTCGATTTTATGGTCTACGCGCTACGACCGATGTGGGCCGGGTCTGGCCGTGTACTAAGATTGTCCCCGGAACCGTGTCCGAGCGGCCGAAGGTGCAACTCTCGAAAAGTTGTGTGGGTGAGAGCCCACCGTGGGTTCAAATCCCACCGGTTCCGCCAAAGAAATGCTGGTCAGAAGTGCTATTCATAGCAATGTGCCCACATTTTGCCCGCATGTGAAGTAGTCCCCGGCTCCGTGAGCCTGGATGGCCCGAAACGGGATCCGAGTTCTTATGTTGGCGATGCATCCCATGATGTAGAGCCTGCCCGGCTTACTGACTTCGATGCCGTCTCGCAGTGCCCCGCGGGGGCAGAGTGGTGAGCGCGCGCCTGCTGCCTGTGGGATTATCCCGACATGCTCTAATGTGGTGATATCGCCACATTGTTTGATGTGGGGTTATCCCCACACGAAGGATGCGATCATGCCCACGGTGCAAGTGCGAAAGTTTCGTGACATCGGCCCTGTCATCAAGGCCGTGCGTGAGAGCCGCGCTGTGCGTCAGGAAGACCTGGCTGAGCAGCTCGCATTCTCGCGCGACTATCTCATCGATCTCGAGAAAGGCAAGGGCAGTCTCTACATCACTCGATTGTTCCGAACGCTCAACGAGCTGGGTATCACCGTGACGCTGACGTATCCGTCCGGTGATGGTGAGGCGAGCGATGGAAAGGCTTGACCTCTACCTGCACGACCGTCGAATTGGTGGCGTGCGAAGGGACGCTCGAGCTAAGCATCGGGTCACGATCGAGTGGGATGCGGAATACCAGGGTGACGCTCCTACCCTGACCGAGTCTTTTGGCGTCATTCCTGGCCGCTCGCCTGATGCGGAGCTCGCATCGAATTTCCTCGGCGGCTATACGCCAGAGGGAAACCAGCGCATAGCGCTTGGTGCAAAGCGCGGTATTGATCCCGATGACCTGTATGGGATCCTGAGCGAATTCGGCGGCTCGATCGCGGGCGCGGTCACCCTCCGTGATCCTGATGAAGCAAACAACTATCATCCGGACTATGACGAGCTCGCAGAGCGCACTGTCGCGTCCAGACTCCAGCAGGCGATCGACGAGCACGACCTGGGTGCGCGTGATGACAGTCGCTCTATGCTGCCGGGGTTCCAGCCCAAACTTCTCGTCGCTCGATTCGATGACGCGTGGCTCGAACCGCACGGCAGAGCGCATTCGACCCACATTCTCAAACCCCAACTCCAGTCACGCCCAGAGGCGATCTTCAACGAGTTCTACAGCCATGAACTCGCACGCCACGCAGGCCTATCGCGGTTTCAGAGCGCGGTGCGCACGGCAGGCTCGATGAACTACCTGGCGATTGAACGCTTCGATCGCCATGTTGTCGGTGGCAGTGTCCTGCTTCACCACCAGGAGGATCTCGCGCAGGCGCTCGGTCTTGACTGGCGCAATAGCGACGCGAAGTTCCAAGACCACAGATTGCCATCGAGGAAAGGGCGCCCCTCGGCGCGTCTCATCGGCGAGTTGTTGGGGTCGATCCCGGGCGGTGGACGCGCAGCCGAGGACTGGCTGCGCCAACTCGTCTATCACGTCGCGATCGGCAACAACGATGCGCACGCGAAGAACGTTGCCCTGCTGCATCTCGCGGCTGGAACGCAACTCACCGAGATTTATGACGCCGTGCCAAACCTCTTCCAAGTCGGACGCATTGACTGGAACCTTGCATTCTCCGTTGGAGGGATTTTCGATCATCGAAAGCTCTCCTTGGAGGCTCTGACAGTTGAAGCGCTGTCTTGGGGCGCGCTTCCCAGGCAACGGATCCCGACGATTATCAACGAGACGCTTGTCGCGATTGAGTCGGCCGTCCGAGAAGTCGCTCCGCCGGACCTCGCCTCGAAGAGAATGCCCGAGAGGATCGAATGGAACGTGAGCCGGCTCCGGTCGGGTGCCGAGATCAGCAGACCTAAGAAGTGACGTGTCGTTCGATGATCTGACATGAGTACATCCGGGTCCGACTTCCCTTCCCCCGGCCGGCCCCATGCCGGCCCCGTCTGCCCACCCTTTGCCCACATCTGTGGGCAAACAGCACAGATCATCCATCGCTCTATTCATCGAGAACCGTTGAATTCATGGGGATTTTTGGATGTTCCCGCTGAAACAAAGGCCAGAGATTAGGGTTCAAATCCCACCGATTCCGCCAAAAGTGGTGGTCAGAAGCGTATCTGTTCCTGTTTAGTGGCAAAGTATCACTCAGTTTCAGATCGACCGGTTCCACGAAAAGTAACGCATGATTTTGGTCGCTGATGTGTTTTTCGTGTCTGTTCAGATCGATTCCTGGGGTTTCCGCGGGCGCCCGTCTAGGTTTTCATCTAATCGAATCGGATCAACGATGGAGTTGAACGCGCATGGCTATAGGAACTACTCGACCATTCAGGGCCGGCATTATCGCGGTATCTCTTGTGGCTCTGATCGTGAGCGCTGTCGGTTTGTTCGGCGAGTCCAGCGTTGCGAACGCAACAACTGTAACGCAGCTCTATGTGTCGGTCGCTGGTAGGGGGACGGCGGATTGTAGTTCCAGCGCTAATTCGTGCACCTTGGCAACGGCTCGTACTGCCGTTCACGCTTTGACGGCTTCGACTTTGACCAGCAATATCGTTGTGAGTTTGGCCGATGGAACGTACCCAGTGGGCAGGACGATGAACTTCTCATCGACCGACTCCGGTAATAACGGGTTCAGTAACGTGGCAAGCCTCCCCGGGTGCTCATCCGGTGTTGAGTGGCGGCTCAGCACTCACCGGATGGCAGCCCGTCGCTGGCAACCCGTCGGTTTACTACACAACAGTTCCGACGGGGACGACAAGCCGACAGCTTTACGTCAATGGGAGACGCGCCGCGCGCGCCAACCGAGCTGGTGACGCCTTCAGCAACTGGACAACCACGTCAACTGGCTACACGGTGAGTAAATCTTCATTCATCGATTCGTCCATCGCCTCCGGTCTCGAGTTCGTTTATCCCGGCGGTGCTGGCATGACAGACTGGGTCTCCACCCGATGTGACGTAGCGACGGTTGCTACCGATCCCGGGAACGCGACGCTTGACGTCATCACGATGGTGCAGCCGTGCTACGCCAACGCTATACTCACGGCCCGGCCCAGCCTCGGGCCGCCGGACGCCGTCGAAAACGGGTATGGCATGGTCGGCACGCCAGGCCAGTGGTACCTCGACTCCGCCGCGGGCACGGTCTACTACACCCCTCTGGCTGGCGAAGCCCTTACGGACACTTCGGCGCTGCTCCCCACTACAGATGGGCTTTTGAGTGCGACAAATCTTTCCTTTGTGAACTTCACCGGACTGGCGTTCGAGTACGCCACGTGGATGGGCGCCAGCGGCCCGCAAGGGGAAGTGGACCTTCAGGCCAATTTCCTGATTCAGGGCACCCCCACGGCACGATCGACGATGCAGCTGCCGAGCGCGGTTACCTTTCACGCAAGCAATCACATCAACTTCACGTTGAATACCTTGGCGCATTTGGGCTCGGGAGGCGTGGCTTTTGATCAGGGGAGCAACAACAACGTCATCCAGGGCAACACTATCTACGACACCTCCAGCAACGCCATAACGCTAGGAACCGCCGCCGCCAACCCTGACGTCAGTAACTCATACGCCGGACCGACATATGTCGACTATCAAGAAACGGTGGCTAACAACTACGTGCACGATATCGGAGTTGAATTTGAAGGTGCCGTGGGAATCTTTGCGTCTTGGGTAAAGCAGACGAAGATCATTCATAACGAGGTATTTCGCACGTCTTATTCGGGAATTTCTCTCGGATGGGGATGGGGAAATACGTCAGACCCCGCGGTGATGTCTGACAATCACGTCGACTTCAACTATGTGCATGAAACGATGACCACGTCGCTGACGGACGGAGGCGCGATTTACACCAACGGTTTGGAGGCCTCCACGCCGGTCTCCACCCTGATCGGGAACTACATAGATGGTGATGGCAAGGTGAATGCTGCCCTCTACCTCGACAACGGCTCATCATATTTCGACGTTGAACGCAACGTAGTGACAAATGCGTCGGCGACAAATGCGGTGGGCCTATCACCCGGCGGGTGGGGTAACCCCAACACGGTCGCCCAGTTCAACACGATCGCCAATAACTACGGGTCCAATACTGCCGGCGCTGTGAGCAACAGCACAACAAACACCATCGGCACGAATAGCTGGGGCCTTACTTCGTGGCCCAGCGCGGCCACGGCGATTATCGCCTCGGCTGGTCTCGAAGCCGCCTACGGCAACCTGAATCCGTCGCCGGAAGTGAATCTGGCGCTACGGGGAACCGCGACGGCGTCGTCCACTTATGATTCACGTTATTACTCCGCTCAAGCGGCAATCGACAGCAATTCCAACACCCTCTGGGCTAGCACCGCAACCGACAATTCCGCCTCGTTGACGGTTGATCTCGGAGCATCCCAAACAATTGAAAGTGTTGTTCTACTTCCCCGCCAAGACACAAATTACTCGAGCGACGACCGGCGCAACATCCAAATCATCGGATCGAACAACGCCAACATGTCGAGCCCGACGACGTTGTGCACCGTGGGATCTGTACCAACGCCCTTCGCCCTGCCAATCAAGTGTTCCCAAGGCGGAACTATTGCCTACCGCTACATCCAGGCTAAGAAAACCGTCGCCGGAGGCTTCACCATTGACGAGCTGCACATTTTCGGGCCAGGCACCCGGACCCAATAACCGAGGAAGGTTCTCCTGCACCATCGACAGTGGCACGAGTCAAACGGGAACCTCCTACGCGGCCACGTTGATTGGCGAGGCGGCATGTATCGGTGTTACCGGATTGTCCAACGGAAGCCATACGTTGAAAGTCACCAGAACCAGCGGAACCTACTTCACGCTCGACGCTCTCAACGAGGACGTAAACCCCTGTACTGGCGAACAAATGCTCGAACCTTCAATCGATGGAGAAACATTGTGAGTTAGGTCGTTTCGATGAACAGCAGCGACGTCCGAGTGAACCGCTGCGGCCTGTCGCCGTTTTCGGTGGATTCACGGCTGCAACTAAAGCCGCGGTCCGCGCCGGCGAACTTACGGGCCTTCGCCCCAGACTCGGTTGTGCCCTCTGCAGCGCCGGAGCGCTCTGCGGCACGGTCGCTGGTGTCGCAATCGTCGCGGGCTTCGAAACCAACCGCAGCACCCCGGTCTGGGTCACCGCCCCCGCCTGAGGAGTGGCCGCTGGACTCCTGATCACCGCCGCGGCGGTAGCAAAGCACGACCTTCAACTGTGATCAATCAACGTCGCGGCCGGAGACAATATCACCGGGGTACGCATCGCCCCGGCGGCTTTGAGACGAGTCGCTTTCGCCCAACCCGGCACATCGATCTTCTTGGCATTATCGCCGGTTGCCCTCCGCCATGCTTGCGCTTTGGACACTCGGCCAAGGTTCGGAGGCATTCCAACGTCACTTGAAACCAACTCCGCTACGCAAACAGATTCATCCGGTCGAACGCGTCGTGCAAGTGCAAGCGCATTGCTTCAGCAGCGTCGGCGGGTTCTCCCCGCTTGAGGGCGTCCAAGATCACCCGATGTTGGTCCCACGCGTACGCGCCAGCATCTTTACGCATGTACGACGCGAAAAGATGTAGACCTTCGAGGTTGAGGATAAGGGTGTCGTAGACAAGCTCGTTGCCTGCGAGCCGGGCGATCTGGCCGTGGAACTCAATATCGAGTCGGCCGAGTTCTCTTGCGTCACGCGACTCAAGCAGGCTGTTGATGCGGCTTGCATCGCAGGTCTTGTCGAAGGCTTCGAGGGAATCCGGGTTGGCGTGCCGGGCAGCGCGAGCGGCCGTGGGCGGCTCCACCATGAGGGGAAATTCGTACATCTCGTATATCGCCCGGGTGTCGAGGATGGTCGAGGCGGCGAAGCCCTTGTAAGCCTCTTTACTGACGAGTCCTTCGGATTCGAGTCGGGCAAGTGCTTGTCGAACGGGCGTGTTCGACACGTGCAGGGAGCGCGCAAGATGGTCGAGGTTCATCCGTGAACCGGGCTCGATTCGGCCGGTCAACAGGTCGCCACGTATTATCGCGTAGACGTCCTGGGCGAGGATGCTTCGCTGCGGCATCCGCCCCGCTCGATGCGTGGCACTTTGCACTCCTGCAAACTGACCTTCCGGCTCCACCGCTTCTCCTACGAACATGATCGCCGCCGATTTCCAGCGAATGGGACTGCCGTCGGTTTGATTGACTTGATGACGTGCGATCTCGTCGGATTCGTCTACCACTACATCGAAAGCTGCGAACCGTTGGTCTGCGGAGGAGAGTTCGTCACCGAGGTCGCGGTCATTCTCGACCGCTCTTTCGGCGACACCCCCGGAGCCGCGAGATTTGGAACGGTGCGTGCGCTTCAGCAACTGCACCAGCAGTTCGATACCCTTTCCCCGTCCGTCGACCTCGGTGCGTATGCCCTCGTGGTCATCCCCAAGACGACGACGACGATTGACTCGTCGCTCGCGGACAGGCTCACTGCATACTCGGGAAGCGGCAGTGCGCTTTTCATCTCCCGGGGCGCGCAGAGTGGTTCAAACGGCGCGGAGACATTGAGCTTCGCGGGGGTAAGGTACGTCGTTCCCTCGCCGCTCAGCAACACCTTCACCCGCCCGGGAACGCCACTCGGAGGAGTCAGCAGCTTCGATCAATTCATGTATGACCGCTCGCTTCGGCTGAAACCAGTTGGTGGGGCGGAAGTACTCGCCTTGATTGTGGAACTCCATTTCGAGAGCGAGTGGGATCGATTCAGCGGGCACAACTACACGCTCACCAGCAACGTGGGGTCGGAATGGGAGAAGATCGTCCAGAACGGCAAGACGATCACTGCGGCGGTTCTGCTCTTCCAGGCTATGGGGAACCATGGGGCTCCCGCCTACCGTGAACTCATCCGTGGCTGCCCTGAGCGCCTGATGCCGCGCGCCGCGCTTTCGGCGGGGGCGGGCCCGGGTGTCTCGAATCCACGATCGTGCGCAAGGCGGACACGCTGGCGGTTCACCTCATCAGCTTCATGTCGACCCGTGTCGCTGAAGACAACATGGGACACAGATCGTCGGCGGGCTGGACCTTACCGAGGACCCGTTCCCGCTCGTGGATGTCCCGGTGTCGGTCCGTTCGGACAGCATGCCCTCGTCGGCCTCGCTCGAGCCAACCTGAGAGATGCTGAATTTTACCTGGCAAGACGGATACGTGCGTGCGCAGGTGACCGTCCTCACCGGGCACGCAATGCTCGTGCTCCGCTTCGGCTGAGCAGATTCCCCGTACGACCAAGAACACACTTCCCCAAACCGCCTTCAACCAACGGAGTCGCATGTCAGTTGAAAATCAAGTCAATCCGGATTGGGCGCGCCTCTTGCGGCCGATGCCCGAGTGGTTTAAGAACTCACCGTTCGGAATCTTCATCCACTGGGGGGCGTACTCCGTTCCGGCCTGGGCTGAGCCGATCGGAGCCCTAGGAACGATTGCAGACGGAGAATGGTTCGCCCATAATCCCTACGCCGAGTGGTACATGAACACCATTCGGATCGAGGGGAGCCCCGCCCAAGCGCACCACCAGGAGGTCTTCGGTGGCGTCGAGTATGACGAACTGCTCGACCAGTGGAAGGCGGAGAATTTCGATCCGCAGGACTGGGCAGCGCTGTTCAAGGCCACCGGCGCGGACTATGTCGTGCCGACCACGAAGCATCATGACGGCATCACCCTGTGGGATGGTCCCGGCACAGGTGAGCGCAACACCGCTCACCGCGGACCGCACCGGGACCTGATTGCCAAAATAGCCGGAGCGGTGCGGGGCGAAGGCCTGCATCTGGGCCTGTATTACTCGGGCGGTCTTGACTGGCACGTGCGGGAGTTCTCGCCTCATCAGAGCGGCGAGAGCTTGCGCGACACGAGCCGTCCAAAGGATGCGAAGTACGCCGAGTACGCCTACAACCATGTGCTCGACCTGATCGAGCGATTCAAGCCCGACTTGCTGTGGAACGACATCAATTGGCCAGATGAAGGAAAGAATTTTGGACCGTCCGGCCTGGGGACGCTCTTCGAAAAGTACTACGCCGCGGTGCCGGAGGGAGTGGTGAACGACCGGTGGGGCGACACCCACAAGGACTACGGTACGAGCGAGTACGAAGCCAACAAGGACGCGGAAGGCGACGAAGAATGGGAAAACTGCCGCGGCCTTGGGTTCTCGTTCGGCTACAACCAGCTCGAGGGCCCCGAACTCACCCTCACAGGGAAAGAAATCGCCAGGCTCCTTGCCGACATCGTTTCCCGCGGGGGTCGACTCCTCCTCAATGTCGGGCCCAAGGCCGACGGCACTATCCCTGACGTGCAGCGCCGGTCGCTTGTGGACATGGGCAAATGGATGGCGCACGCCAAGCCGTTCCTGGCGGGGGCGGAGCCGTTGAACTCGGAAATCGCATCGGCGCAGGATGAGCCGTGGGTTCGGTGGGTGGACCGCGGTCACGAGATCGTCGCGTTCGTCGATGACCTCACCGGCGATGGGGTAGTCGGCCTGAGCGTCAGGGACGACAGTGTTCGTGTTTCCGATGCGTCCGTCGTCGGCGGCGGCGCGCAGCTGACGCACGATAGCGGCCAGCTTCGGGTGAAGCTGTCAGCCGACCGGGTCGGTCCGGCCGTAGTCCACTTCCCGCGGGCCTAACGATCGGCTCTCGAACAATCGAGGACGAATGCGGTGGCGGCCGGGCTCGGCCACCACCGCTGCCGTTCACCTAGGCAAAAGCCCGAAGGTGTTCCAACGGGCTTTGCGACCGATCAGGGGAGGTGCCACAACCCGCGAGGTCGTCATTCATCTAGATAATGGGGACTGTTGACTGTTTGATTGACTCGCTCGCGAACTCTCTACGTCACCGATCTTGATCGCACGCTGCTCACGTCCGCCAGCTCTGTCAGCGAGGCTTCGGTCACGATGCTGAATGCGGCGCTCGAAGCTGGCGCACTTTTCACCTACGCGACCGCGCGCTCCCACCTGAGTTCGCGAAGAGTGACTACCGCTCTTCGGTTGAATTTGCCTGTCATCACCTACGGCGGAACGCTGACGGTGCAACCACAAAGCGGAGAGCATCTCGACCTGCGGCTCTTGGATCAGGCAGCCGTCGAGTTATCGCTTCAACAGGGCACCTCTCATCCGACCGCCGAACCTATCCTGCATACATTTGAGGACGGACACGAGTGGCTACGGTGGCGGCCAACCCGGATGACCGCCGGGGTGACGGCATTTCTCGCCGCGCGTGCGAACGACCCGCGGCTTCGCCCGATCACGGTAAACGATCCGCTGAATTCGGCCGCAGTGTTTTATATCGCGATCATTGGCGAAAATCTGGCACTCGTTAACGTGCGTCATGCACTGTTACCTGCGCTTGCCAACGCCGCGCATTTTCTCAGCGAGGACTCTAATACTCCCGGGCTGGACTGGCTCGAATTTCACCATGAAGAGGGAACGAAGGCGAAAGCAATCGAACGAGTGATGAAACAGCTCGGTGCTAATCGACTTGTGGTGTTCGGCGACAACAACAACGACCTGCCCATGTTCAGAATTGCCGACGAGTCGTACGCCGTCTCCAACGCAACCTGGACCCCGTCACCACAGTCAACAATGAACTCCGAAAGCAGCTGCACGCCGTCCCGCAGAAGGTTCGACCTGGGGCAACGCCTCCAAGTCGCTAGACGAACA
Source organism: Glaciihabitans sp. GrIS 2.15 (assembly GCF_035984695.1). Classification (NCBI taxonomy): domain Bacteria; kingdom Bacillati; phylum Actinomycetota; class Actinomycetes; order Micrococcales; family Microbacteriaceae; genus Glaciihabitans; species Glaciihabitans sp. GrIS 2.15. The sequence continues at coordinate 282,721 of NZ_JAXCHU010000004.1, read as the reverse complement.
AAGTCAGTCTCGGCGAGGGGCCTGGTGCGAGTCAGGCGAGCTTCGGGTTCCCCTGGTCGTCGGCCATTGCAAGGTATCCGGACAACCGCGCAATGAAGTCATCGTCTGGCCGGTACGTGACGTCGGCGGTGCACTTCTCGTATTCGCCCTGCAGTTCGGTGATGGCGTCATCGATCTCAAGGACCGCTAGTGCGTTCGTCTGCGTGTCGTCGAGGCCAACAAGGTATCCAATCGCGCGATCGATGTCTGTCGCCCCATCAAAGGGATAGTCGGTCATGTCTGTCACTCCAATTGCGTGCGATTCAGCGGATCCAGGGCCTGTCCGCGCTGAGGCGAGAATACCGAAAGGATTCGGTGTGGAGGCTGGACGCTCATCAGTGTGCGGCCTCGGGTCCGAATCCGATCTCGCGACAACACATGCAGCCAGAGGCACCCCTTCGCTCAAGCCCGGGATTTAGAGACCGCTTGTTTCTCGCAAGAGTTGACCGCGGACGCAAGGATGAACCTTTCCAAAGATCCAAGTTGTGATTCACCATCCGCTCGCCGTCACCATGTCCGTCGAGGTTGGACTAATGATCGACCGCTTCTCGGCAGAACCCCGATCCTCAGATTGCTGCGAGGAATCAAACTGTGGGGCAGACCAGGATCGGTTCGAACGAGTCCTTTTCCGGTGGATGAAGATATTCACCGATCGGAGACTGTTCGCCGTTATCGTCGACCGACTCATCTTCGGCGGCAACATCACCTTTATCGGCACCGATGCGTACCCGCTTGCTCAGACTCCGTCGCGAATTCAGACAGCCTGCCCTCAGATGTGGTCGGCCGCAGCTGTATCGAGGGCAGACATCGCCGTTTTGTCGAGTCGAATCTTGCCCGCTGCGGTGTTCTCATTCAGATGCTCAATGCTGCTCGTTCCCGGGATCAGCATCGTGTTTGGCGAATGCGTGTGCTGCCATGCCAGGCCGACCTGCGATGCCGTCACTCCGAGACGGAAAGCGACGACCTGGACACGGTCCTGGTCGATGACCTTGGGGAGTGTGCCAAGCCACCACCGAGGGGGAGTACGGAATCCACGCGATGTCGTTCTTGACGCAGAGCTTGAGCAGCGGCTCTTGGGAACGGTCGACCATGTAGTAGATGTTTTGGACGCAGCTGATGCCGACAGGCATTGCGGTGCGCAGCTGCTCGACGGTGACGTGGCTGAGCCCGATGCCGAGGATCTTTTCCTCGTCGCGCAGAGCCGCCATCTCGGCGAGCTGGTCCTCGAACGGGACGACCTGTTCGCCGCCGGCGAGCAACCCAGGGGTGAAGTCCATTCGCCGCAGGTTGACGACATCGATCCAGTTAGTGCCAAGGGTGCGGAGATTCGCTTCCACTGCAGCACGCAGTTCGAACGGCTTCTGCGCCGCTTCCAGCGGGATCGGTGCGCCCGGCACCGGTTTCGCTTCCGCTTTTGTGGCGATGAGGATATCGTTACGACGGTTTCCGAAGCTCGCGCGAAGCAGCTCGTTGGCGAGCCCGCTGCCGTAGAATTGTGCGGTATCGAAGTGAGTGATCCCGAGGTCGAATGCTACGTGAAGGAGCTCGACGGCCTTGGCTTGCGCTTCAGAGTTACCGGCATGACGGGTGACTTGGCCCATGCCGTAGCCCACGCGGGATGTCGGTCGGCCAGCCGACGGGAACGATCCGCCGGGAAAGGGATCTCTCGTCACGAGTGTCACGCTCATCGCGAGACCCCGTTTATGACATCCTCCACATTTGTTAGGGGGAACCAGGCCCGTGCTGCAGCCCTCTTCCCTTCTGTCAGGGACGAATACGACCGATCAGATGGTGCAATTGACGAAGCGTGACGAGGCGATGCTGGACTGGCTGAGCGTTGTTCGCATGGCCGACCAAGAGGCGGCGCGTTGGGCTCTTGCGGCTCTGCCCGACGGGCACGCCAACTAACCGGTGGGGGGTGCGGCGAGGCAACCAGTGGATCGCAAGACTCGTCACCGAGGAGCTGCTGCAGCGGGCCCAGCCCGCATTCAACGACCGTTCGATCATCTGGGCAACACATCAGGGCATCGGCCTAGTGGCACCAAATCTTTACCGGCAGACCACCCTCCACGAGATCGCGGTCGCTGCTGTGTCAGCCCGCTACCTGGCCCGCGGCTACACCTAGTTCTGCGACCGCCGGCCGGCAAGCCTTCAAGACCATCAGGTCGACGGCGTCGCCATTCGGGGTGACATCGTCGAACTGGTCGAGGTCGAACTGACTCCGAAGTCGCCGGGACGTTACAAGGCGATTTGCAACAGCCATGCGGCGCGCATGACTAACAGCGGGGTCACGAGAGTGGTCTACCTCGGCACCCCTGACGCGATTCGGATCGTGGGAAGCCAAGCCGACAAATTTATTTTCCGTGACCAACGCCCTGTCATGGACAGACCGAAGATAACCACGTCCAGCACACGCCCCGCACGTCACAGCACCCCCGTGCTGGACATCAAAGACACCAAGGCGAAGGCTTGAGACAACTGGCGGGTTTGTGGACCAGATCTTCTGCCAGCGCTTGACCGGGAAGGTCGAAAATCCGACAGCAGTCCCGAACGGAACCTAATGCGATTCACTTTCGATTGTGCGGATTTGCGGGAGACGACCTCGAACTGGAGAGGCGCATCACGTTGAAATCGAGCAGGAGGACCGCTTCCCATCGCGGACAGCTTCATTCGCGGGGCACTCAGGCGGCTGGTCCCTCGATGTTCGCACCCGACTTGGACCCGTCACGCTAAAGCCGCTCTGACGGGTCGATACATTCGGGGCTGAACTGCTGCGGAGACGATGGACCGCAATCCTTCAAGCGTGCCGCTCACCACGCCGTGTGCGCGGGCTTGGATCAGGATGTTGCCGGTCGCGGTGGCTTCAACCGGCCCTGCGATGACGGGTAGTCCGCTGAGGTCGGCGGTCCTCTGGCAGAGCAGCTTGTTCTGGGAGCCCCCACCCACAATATGGATGGCGGTGCAGGCCACACCGGAAAGCTCGGCGGCTTCGCGGGAGACGACTGCGAACGCCGCCGCAAGGCTTTCGATGATGCTCCTGACAAACTCGGCGGCGGTCCTAGGGACCGGCTCGCCGTGTTCTTCGCACCAATCGGCAATACGGCTGGGCATGTCGCCCGGTGCAAGAAACCGGGCGTCACGGACATCGAAGACACCGACCCGGCCTCGAATCCCACTCGCGGCGCCGAGGAGCTCGGCCAACTCGGCGGAGGATCCTTCCGCCTTCCACTTTCGAAGCGATTCGCTGAGGAGCCAGAGGCCGACGATGTTCTGCTGGAATCGATTGCGAAAATCGACCCCACCTTCATTTGTGAATCCTGCGATCTGACTAGCGGCAGTCACGATGGGGGATCGGGTCTCAACTCCAACCAGCGCCCAAGTGCCGCAGGAGATGTAGACAAAATCATCGGAAGTCGATGGAATCGCGACGACGGCCGACGCCGTGTCGTGAGATCCAATCGTGGTCACGACGGGACCGTATTTGCTTCCCAGCGTCGGCAGAACGGGGCCAAGAGCGGTTCCGACCGGCACCAACTCGGGGAATAGACGCTCCGAAAACCCCATTGTCTTGATCAGCGGCAGATCCCATTCGCCGCGAAACGGGTCGAGAAGACCAGTCGTTGACGCAATCGTCCTCTCGCCGACTTGACTCCCGGACAGCCAAAAGTTGAAAAGATCCGGGGTCATCAGAAACGAATCTGCCAGCTCTAACCACCCGTTGTCGGCGTCAGCCTGGAGTTGAAAGATCGTGTTGATAGGAAGGTTCTGGATTCCGTTGCGGCGATACAGCGCCTCCTCCGTGACCTTTGCGTGCACGCGGTTCACCGCGCGTATGGTTCTGTCGTCTCGGTAGTGATGGGGGATTCCGAGAAGCCTGCCCCCGCGCAGAAGCCCATAGTCCACGCCCCAACTGTCGACTCCTACGCTGATTGCTTCCGGCTCCATAGTCGTCGCCGCAACCAGGCCTTTCTGCACTGAACTGAACAATTCAAGGGTGTTCCAATGCAAGCCATCGGCAGTTGCTACGGGAATATTGGGGAAACGAGCGACATGTTCTAAACGCAGACCCTTGCCATCGACGTACCCGAGGATGACGCGGCCACTAGTCGCGCCCAGGTCCACGGCGATGACAGCGGTCATCGCAGGAACGCGGCGGCGACGCCGGCGTCGACTGGGATATGCAGGCCGGTGGTGTGCGATAGGTCGGGGCCGGTCAGAACCGAGACGGCGTTCGCCACATTCTCGGGAAGTACCTCGCGCTTGAGGATGGTGCGCTGGGCATAGAACTTGCCAAGGTCGACCTCCTCGATGCCATAGGTCTTTGCCCGGTTTGTGCCCCAGCCGCTGGCGAAGATGCCTGAGCCGCGCACCACACCGTCAGGGTTGATCCCGTTGACCTTGATGCCGTGCTCGCCGAGCTCGACGGCCAGCAGGCGAACCTGGTGGGCTTGGTCGGCTTTCGTCGCCGAGTACGCGATGTTGTTCGGGCCGGCGAACACCGAGTTCTTCGAGACGATGTAGATCAAGTCTCCGCCCATGCCCTGCTCGATGAGCACTGGCACGGTGGCTTTCGAGACCAGGAACGACCCCTTGGCCATGATGTCGTGTTGGACGTCCCAGTCCTGCTCGGTGGTTTCGAGCAGCGGCTTGCTGAGTGAGACGCCCGCGTTGTTGACGACGATGTCGATGCCGCCGAAGGCGAGCACGGCATCCTGCACACCACGAGCGATGGCGTCGGCGTCGGTGACGTTCACGGCCACACCGATCGCCACGTCGGAGTTGCCGATCTCGGCTGCTGCCGCCTGCGCCTTCATGAGATCGAGGTCAGCGATGATCACACATGCCCCGTCGGCCGCGAGCCGGGTGGCGATCGCCTTGCCGATCCCGGATGCCGCCCCGGTCACCAGCGCGACGCGTGTGGCGTGGGACTTCGGCTTCGGCATCCGCTGCAGCTTGGCCTCTTCCAAAGCCCAGTACTCGATCCGGAACTTCTCGCTCTCGGGGATCGGGTCATACGTCGAGATCGACTCGGCCCCGCGCATCACGTTGATCGCGTTGACGTAGAACTCGCCCGCGACCCGCGCGGTCTGCTTATTCGCACCGAAGCTGAACATGCCGACGCCGGGCACCAGCACGATGAGCGGGTCGGCGCCGCGGATCGCCGGGCTGTCTGCCGTGGCGTAGAGCTCGTAATAGGCGGTGTAGTCGGCGCGGTACTCCTCGTGCAGCTCCTCCAGGCGGGCGATGGATGCCTCGACCGAGGCGTTCGCCGGCAGATCCAGCAGCATCGGCTTGACCTTCGTTCGCAGGAAGTGGTCGGGGCAGCTGGTCCCCAGTGCCGCCAGTTTCGGGGCGTTCGCGGATGCCAGAAAGTCGAGCACGACATCCGAATCGGTGAAGTGGCCGACCATCGGCTTGTCGTGCGAGGCGAGCCCGCGGATGGTCGGGGCGAGCGCAGCCGCCTTGGCGCGACGCTTCTCGGCGGGCAGCGCTGCGTTCTTCGCGATGAGCCGGCCGAACGGCGCCTTCTTGCCATGCGCGGCGAGGTAGGCCTCGGCCGTCTCGATGATCCAGAGACTGTTCGCCTCCGACTCCTTCGACGTGTTTCCCCACGCGGTGATGCCGTGACCGCCGAGGATGCAGCCGATCGCCTGAGGGTTGGCCTCCTTGATGGCCGCGATCTCCAGTCCGAGTTGGAAGCCCGGGCGACTCCACGGTACCCAGACGACCTGGCCACCGAAGGCCTTCTTCGTGAGCTTCTCGCCGTCCTTCGCGGTGGCGAAGGCGATACCCGAATCAGGATGCAGGTGGTCGACGTGCTTCGCGTTGACGAGTCCGTGCATGGCGGTATCGATCGATGGGGCGGCCCCACCCTTGCCGAACAGGCAGAAGTCGAAGGCCCCAACCATCTCGTCCTCACGCTCGACGCCTGGGTAGACACCGACAAGGGCGCGCATCCGGTCAAGGCGCAGCACCGCCAGACCTGCCTCGGTCAGGGTGCCGAGGTCCCCACCGGATCCTTTGACCCAGAGCAACTCGACCGCCTTACCCGTGACCGGGTCGGTCGCGGTGCCCTTCGCGGAAGTGTTGCCGCCCGCGTAGTTCGTGTTCCTCGGGTCAGCGCCGAGGCGGTTGCTGCGCGAAACAAGGTCGGATGCCGTGCTCATGGTTCCTTCTGATGGTGGGGCTGGACGGACAGAAACTGGACAGGGCGTCAGTGATTATTGCCTAGGAGGACGCGACGCCGAAGTAATTCGTCGGGTCGAGTGTCGATGCGCTCCGCTTGTTCTTCCTCGAGGAATCGCGGTCCCCCGACCGCGACAGATCCCAATATGATACGAGCCGATTTGACTGCCATTTCCGTAATCTGGAGAGCGTCAAGCGGCGTCGCTCCGAGCGCAAACATTCCGTGATTTGACAGGAAGATTGTTCGAGGTGCCTCGCCGTGTTGATGAATGTGTCGAGCGAGCTCGGTACGAACGTATTGGGCAAGGGGAAGGCCCGGATCAATGTAGGGGATCAACATCGGGTGGCGACCGATCACCACGACTTGGTCTGGGAACAGACTTCCCCTCGTTAACAGTTCAGGCGTCGTTGAGCACAACAATGCGTTGACCGAGGTCGGATGAGAGTGAACGACCGCAGTGACGCCATCGACTTCAAGGCACACTGCGTGGAGTAGCGACTCAACGGAAGGACGCTTCTTGCCTCGGGTCACCGCGGCAAGAAGCGCGTCCGCGAGAGGGGCGTCGTCAATTTCGTTTCCATCAAGGAGTGCTCGGTACTGTGTGAGGTCTACTTCGACGAAGTCGCTGGGTTGCGCGTCGGCGAGGGAGGCGCCCGTGGCTTTGACAAGCATGCGATCCGGAGCGCTCTTCAATGAGGTGTTACCCTCCGCCAGGATCACGAGATCGCGCTCCGGGCGCCCCACCTCTCTGGATAGCTGCACCAGCGCTGTGAGGTGGCTTCCATAGCCAAGGTGGTCTTCCGTCATTAGAAAACTTCACCCACGTCGCCACACAAGTGCACACTCACGCCAAGTGCAGCGAATGCCGCTGCCTTTACAAGGAGTGCTTTGTCGGCCGTGTGGGCGTCAGGCGCGTAGACAACCTGCACGTGATTTGCTTTGTGCCGGCCCATGAGCTGGTCACGAGTGACTCCATCCAACACCGCATGCATGATTGGCCATTCCGGATTGGTGGCGGCCCAACGAAGTTCCGTTTCCTGCTGCGGCAGGTCGATTGCGCGTCCGCGGCCGATGTCGAAGTGGAGCTGACCACCTTCGATGAATAGCCGAGACCACACAATCTCTCCCGCTTTCGAGACGCCTCGGATGGTTCCCCCGCCGGCGGGGAAGTACTCCGGGCCTTGTCGCCAGCTCTCAGCGTCTGCGTACCCGTTCGCGAAGTGAGATGGCGGGACTGATCCAGAAATCTCGAACACCCAGACGAAGTCATCTCCGTATTGCCGCCCCCATCGGATGTCATGCAGCGTGGTCGCCGGGTCGAGATGCATTGCCGTCCACACGCGGTTGGTAATCAGCGCATCAACGGCGACCCCTTCATCCACCTCATTGAAATGAGGCAGCGCTTGACCGGGGCGCAGCACCCGCGTTCCGTCGCGGCTGGTCACCGGAGGGCGGTCGACGTTGTTCAGCAGTCCCTCTGCCAGATCAGAGGCCGGCACTAAGTCTCTGAGCCCCTGTTGGTACTGGATTCCAACGGCATCGAGACCGAAGTCATCGCTGATCCGCAACGCTGCGACGTACATCTTGTACTGCTCGCGCAACTGCGATTCTGTCAACTCTGTACGTTCATCAGCGCCCAGCTTGAAAGTCATCCCTCGCTCGAGGAGCCATTTGTGCACCGCGTCAGCTTCTTCGTCCTTGATGTTTCTCATTTCGGCGTACAAAGCGCTCTGAGAGAGCCTCTCCTTGTAGATGCCGAGCGGATTCAGCAACTCGTCCTCGATGATGGCGTTGTACATGCCCATACAACCCTCGTCAAACACGCCAATAATCGCTTTGTCGGTTTGTAGTTGGCGCGCAATGGCTTCACCCAGAGATCGTTCCGCCGAATCCCGGGTGAGTTCCAGATCTCGGACGTGCGAGGAGTCCTGTTGGATTTCACCAGTGGCGACCCAGCTGGCGATCGAATCGCGTGCCCACTGGTCTGTGAAGTCGACGCTCCAGACGCTCGAGTACCGCTTCCCCATCTTGGTGAGGCACGCATTGAGATTGAGCATGCCCACCAGTCCAGGGCGGTCACCCGCGAAGTTGGCGGCAGTGAGGATCGGGCCACGATGGGTTCGTAGGCCCGCCAGTACGTGGTGGCTGTACTGCCAAATCGATTCGGCGACAATCAGCGGAGCATCGGCAGGAATGTGCTTGAAGACTTCCAACCCCATTCGCTGGCTGGAAATGAAACCGTGCCCGACCTTCGGGTCGAACTCATGACCCCTGACCACCGACCATCCCAGTTCACCGAGCGCATCGGAGATCGCCCGCTCCGTTTCAACTTGGGTCGCCCAGCCGGCAATATCGGCGGCGTGGCGCAAGTCCCCACTCGCTACTAGATACGCCGTGCGTGGCGGCACCGTAGTCGGCACATCGAAAGTGGGCATCAGATACACAGGCAATAGGGACTCCTTCGTGACGTCTTTCCTGAAAAATTAAAAGTGAATCTGACCGTCAGTGGGCTGGTTAGGTGCCCCCATGACAAACTTCGGCAACTCGACACCGCTAGCTGGATACATTTGCGCGCGTGTTGGTCTCGATGGTCCTCGCTGCCGTGTTCCCCCGGGCGTACTTGGCGTTGCGCAGGTCGGCACCGAGGAGATTCGAGCGGGCGATGAGGTGGTCAGTAACGGTAGTCACGTGCGGTTCACGTCCTCATGGTCAGATTCATACCTTTGATGTTGTTGCTTGTTGAATATAACATTTAGTATCACTTTTTATGAAAGGTAACATGAAGCATTGCCGCAGTACAACGTTTGTCAATCCGGGTCGGCAGAGAGAGGATTTCGATGGCAGTGGCCAGTTCCCTGGAAGCTGAGGCGCGTCGTGAGGCGATCGTCCAGGAACTGCAACGGCGCGGCTCCCTCCACTTGATCGACGTTGCCGCCCAGTGGAAAGTCCACCCCATGACCATCCGACGTGACTTCGATGCCTTTGTGCTTGCCGGAATTGGCCGCCGAGTGCGTGGTGGCGTCGTCACGGTTGGACAGGATGATTTCTCGCAACGTCAGCACCAGAATGCATCCGCGAAACAGACCATCTCCACCAAGTTGCTAGCTTTCGTCGAACCGAACATGGCAATCGCCCTCGACTCGTCAACCACTGTTTACGCCTTCGCCCAGGCACTGACAACGACCGGAATCTCGGCTATCTCTAATGGCTTGAGCACGTTCCAGACCCTATACAAAAGGCCGGGTATCAAGGCCTACCTCACCGGGGGGGAACATGAAGAGACCAACCTCAGCCTCGTAGGTTCACTCGCAGTCCAGTCCATTCAACAGTTCACCCTCGACGCGTGTTTTCTCTCGACCATGAATATCGACCCTGTCTTCGGAACCAGCGAGCTCACCCTCGAGCAGGTCGGAGTCAAGCAAGCGATGGTCGAAGCGGCACAGAAGGTCATCTTGGCGGTCGATTCCAGCAAGTTCGCTACCCGAGCTCGATTCCGGTCGCTGCCGCTCTCAAGCATCGACGTTCTGGTGACCGAACTCAACCCTGCCGACCCGCGACTCGACATGTACCGAGAGCGCATCCCCGCGATCCACTGACGCGACGGCACGACAACACCAACGAATTGATCACGTTGGGCGATGCCACAGAATGTTATGTCGTGCTACTATTCGCAGGATCACACTCAACGGAGAGGTATTGCCATGTTCAATCCAGTAAGAAGAAACTTTTACCGTCCATTCGCTGTATCGGTGACTGGGGTTGCTCTCGTGGCCCTGGCGCTTACGGGTTGCGCAGCGACCTCGTCGCCGTCAGCGACATCAGCGAAGACCGCGAAGTCGGTGGTCTACGTCCAGGGAATAAGCGGCAACGCATTCTTCACCTCTGTGACTTGCGGAGCTCAAGCAGAGGCGAAGGCAGAGGGGGTCACCTTCTCCTTCCAGGGGGGCGCTGACTACAGCCCGCAATCGCAAACCCCTATCCTCAATGCAGTTATCGCGAAGCATCCGGACGGCATCATTATTTCCCCGATGGCCGGCGTGGCGATGGTGCCGCCGCTCAGCCAAGCTAAGCAGGCCAGCATCAAGGTGGTGTTCGTGGATTCGACAGCCGCCGACTCGTCTCTCGCACAGTCTTTCGTGAGCTCGGACAATAGGGCCGGCGGTGCTTTAGCGGCTCAAAAAGTGGTCGCAGAACTCGGGGGAAAGGGCACAGTGATGGTGATGGGTGCAACGCCCGGGATCTCAACCACGGACGCCCGCCAAAAGGGATTCGAGGCGGAGATCGCGAAGTCTGCTGGCATTACTCTCCTCCCCACACAGTTCAGCGGGAGCACGCCTGCAACCGCGACAGCAAAACTGAGTGCGGTCATTGCGGCGCATCCTGAACTGAATGCAGTGTTTGCGGTGAGCACTCAGGAAGTCGAAGGGGTCGCTGTCGCGGTGAAAACTGCTGGCCTTTCCGGAAAGCTGGGGATCATCGGGTTCGACACCTCTGACCCGATTTTGGCCGACGTTCAGAGTGGGCTGGTGACTGGCCTAGTCGTCCAAGAGCCGCTGTCGATGGGCAAAATTGCGATGCAGCAAATGGTGAAATCGATGAATGGACAGTCGACGACACCGGTGGTCAACACACCATTCGTTTATTTGACAAAGGACAACATGAGCGATCCGTCGATCAACCAGTTCATCTACAAGACGGCCTGCTGAGGAAAAAATCAAAGCCACTGGTGTGGGGCGCGCTGTCGTCAAGTTGGCTGCGCCCCACCCCCACGATAAGAGAGGAGGACAGATTGGATACCGGTCTCGTTGCAAAAACTGAGTCGTCGCCAGGCCAGGTTGTGCCATTACTTGAAGCTCGTTCATTGGGGAAGACTTTCGGGCACGTGGAGGCCCTAATCGGAGCTAACTTTCAAGTACTTCCAGGTGAAGTTGTCGCACTCATCGGTGACAACGGGGCGGGTAAGAGCACTCTCGTGAAGCTGCTGTCAGGAGCGATCCAGCCAGATCGAGGTTCATTACTTGTCGACGGTGTCGAAGTAACGTTCGCTGAGCCCGCCGACGCGCAACGCCAAGGCATCGAAGTTGTGTATCAGGATCTTGCGCTCGCTCCAGACCTGGGCCCCGCATCGAACCTATTTCTCGGTCGAGAACTTTCCCGACCTGGAATTTTAGGCAAGCTGGGTTTCCTTGACAAGCGCGGCATGCGCGATTCGGCAGTCCGAACGCTCTCCGATTTAGGTGTTGATCTCCGAGACGTCAACGCGCCCGTGGCGAATCTGTCCGGGGGTCAGAGGCAAAGCGTGGCGATCTGTCGAGCCGTGATGTGGGCGCGCCGAGTGGTGTTTATGGATGAACCTACAGCGGCGCTGGGGGTAGTTCAGACCGCTCGGGTGCTCGATCTAATCCGAAAGGTCAGAGATAGCGGCGTGGCAGTAGTTCTTGTGAGTCACAATATGCCGCAAGTGATCGAAGTTGCAGACCGGATCGAAGTGCTCAGACTCGGGCGTCGAACCGCACGATTCTCTGCCGCTGAAGTGACGGTTGACGACCTTGTGGCAGCGATGACGGGCGCACTGACGCAAGAGGAAGCGGAACGATGACCGACACAATGAAAACTCAAGAAGCCGCGAATATCACTTCGCGCGAAAACGCACCTGCCGGGTGGAGAGCGCGACTTCGCAGCGTCCGCCAAGCGTCGATGCTCTATCTCCTGGCGGCTTTGGCAATCCTGATCATTGTCTTCGGCGCAATGAATCCAGGAGCCTTCCTGGGGGCCTACAACCTGCGAGAAGTTTTCACTGAAGCGGCCCTCCTGCTAATCGTCGCCGTCGGGGCGACATTCGTCATAGCTACAAGCGGTATCGACCTCTCCGTCGGCGGTGTGCTTGTGTTTTCCGGCGTCATTTCTACCGAAGTTATGTCTGCCATGGGAGGTAAAGGGTGGGGCGCCGTCGCTGTCGGATTAGCGACATCATTGGCTTGTGGAGCGATATTTGGCTCGATCAGCGGGCTTCTAGTCGCAAAAGCTCACATCCCTCCTTTGATCGCGACCCTCGGCACACTGGGCGTCTCGCTAGGCCTCGCACAGGTTGTTACTAATGGAGCGGACCTCAGTGGGATACCGGAAACGTTGACAAACGGAATAGGGCTGGGGCAGCTTTTTTCGACGATCCCGTGGATCGTCGTTATCGCCGCGGTGGTCACGGTATGGGCAGCGATAAGTCTGCGCTCGACGCGATTCGGCCAATACACGCTCGCGATTGGCTCAAACAAAGAAGGTGCCCGACGGGCGGGCATCCAAGTCGATCGCCACCTCATAAAGATCTATGTGCTTGCTGGCACGTTGGCGGGCCTGGCCGGATTTTTGAACTTGGCCAGGTTTGCCACTACGAGCATCGCCGGTCACAGTACTGACAATCTCCAAGCCATAAGTGCGGTGGTGCTTGGCGGAACTAGCCTCTTCGGAGGTTGGGCGACGATCGCCGGCACCGTAATCGGAGTTTTCATTCCCACGATTCTGCAGAACGGTTTCGTCATCTCCGGAGTGCCGCCATTCTGGCAACAGGTCGCGATTGGCGTTGTGCTCGTCATCGCCGTCTACATCGATCAGCTTCGACGTCGATCTCGAGATAAGTAGCCGGCTCGGAAATAGTCGCGGTGGCGGTTTGCCCCGTCGAGCGATATCCGGTCGACGCAGTATCAGCCGGCGTCGCAAAAGGTTGAGCGACCGCGGTCTCGGCCTCCGCGCTCGGGACATGAATCGGCGCCCACCGAGCTCCAGGTGCTATTGGGCAATCACCCTGAATGATCCAAAAGTTGATGTCACCGCTCGGGGAATACGACTGGCGAAGGCCCTCTGCGAGCTTGAGGAGTCTCAATTCGCCAATGTTCTCGACCACGAAGTCCTTTACGCTGAGCCCCTCGGCATACAAGTCAATACTGACAACGGGATTAGAGGCGCTCTCAACGAGAAGCTTCACGGGCTCGGAGTGCAATTCATTGCGGTGGACACGAACGTCGAGCCCGAGCTCCTCGGGTACATTACGCGCGGAACAACACGGAACAACGATGGAGGTAACTTGCTTGCCCACTCTTTGCCCACACTTGTAGGCAAACGAAGCAGACCATAGACAGTCCTATTCATTCGAAACAGCTGATTTTCCGGGGATTTTAACTGTTAACCGTATGCTCGCTGGGTTGCTTTTAGGGTTCAAATCCCACCGGTTCCGCCAAGATAATATCTATGAGAAGCCTATTTGTGCTTCCGGAACTCGGCAAAAATCCGCACTAACGTCGGAGTTCTCGAAAACCCGTGGACCTGTGCTTTAGCACCACGATGATTTTGTCGGTTGAGCAAACTCAGCTGCGCGGGTACGTCGACGAAACGTGTGTCGATTTCCTCGGATGAGCCCCAAGATTCTGTCCGCACCCTGAGCCCCTCGTTTGGAGTGAAAACTCCGAGTACTCGGCGGTGGACATCGGCGGTTTTCCTACCGGGCCGCGATCAACTTGACCGCCCTCAGAGCTGCTGAACTGGTCGCTGGGGGATCTGCAATCAGGTCGGCGGCAGATCGATAAACGCCACAATTTGCCGGTTTATAGATTGCTCTAATGCTCTGTTTGGAAGGGCACGATGAGGGTTATCCCGCACAGCGGGTCGGAATAAACCGCCGTCAAACCTTCGCGTGAATAATTAAGGTGTTACGTTAATGACTTATCGAGGAGCTTATGACTGCCATGACGATTGTTCCGGTGCCCGCGCGCGCTAACCGTGTCCATACGCCGCTCAGACGGGTTGCGATCCTGGTCGTCTCAGTGTTTGTCGCAGTTTTGGCGTTAGCGTTCGGACCTGCGGGCGGCGCCGCGTTCGCGGCCCAGCCAGTCGCCCAGTGCAACAACGTCGACAACACGCCAGGTTTGGGGCTCACGTGCGACGTCACCGTTACTAACAATCTGAACGTAGCCACCGGAGTGGAGAGCTCCGTCGTGACAATCAAGGAATGTCACGGTCCGGCGAACACGGTGCCGAGCTCCTGTGTCGGGCCGACAACGACGTCGTACAACACGCTCACGACCTCGGTGAACCAGTGCAACGATTCCGAAAACGGCGCGGGAGCCAGCGTCATTTGTAAAGTCCAGGTGATCAACAACATCACGGGCGGAACGTCACCCACGGCTGCCACGATCAATCAGTGCGTCGGATCCGGCACGGGAGGGGGCACCCAGTCGACGTTGAACTGCGACCCTTTCCCGGCAACCACCTCAAGCGCGTCGGTTACCCAGTGCAACGGGTCAGCGAATGGGGGAGGCGCTCAAAATCGCGTGACCTGCACGGTCGCAACCGGCGCCACCGAGTCCGCTCAGTTGGCGGTCACGATCGATCAGTGCAACCGATCTGCAAACGGTGGTGGTGCGGTCGTGACTTGCTCGACTGAGCTCACGACCCTGGCCCTCGAGGCGGCGGTCACACTCCCGAGGGTCAGCGGTTAGTACCACGCGCGAACGCTGCACTGTCCTGGCCTTTCCCAAGACGGGAATCGTCTAATGCGGTTGAAGACTGGCGTTGGCGTGGCCACAGGGGCCGTCGTTCTCGGATTGGGCGTCGCCATAGCGCTCGCACTCGCGAGTGGCACCGGTGGTCAGACGGTGGCGGCCAGCCACGCGCCGGCCCCGGCGACTTCCCCTATTCCGACCGTTGTGGCCGACCAGTTCGTGAATCTCAGCCTCGCGCGCGTCGCAGCGCTTCCCGAAGTGAAATACGACACGGTAATCCCGGGACTGATCGAGTACGCGGACACCCCAGCCCCGGAAAAGGTGACGGAGGCGTACACCCTCGCTGTCGACACGGCAATCTACGGAACCGACCAGGTCACTCCGGTTGCGCGATTCGCCGCCGCTAACTTCCTCGGTCAAAAAAATGTTGTGGTCCCCGTTGCCTTCACTGATGGATGGGCTCTCGTTCTCACTCCAGCCCGCAAATCGCTTCCATCGGCCGCGCCAGGGCACGCCCCGGCGCAAACCGCTGGATGGATTCGAGTGGATTCCCTCACGAAAGATCACCCCTTGACGCAGCGGGTCGTCGTGTCGATCACAGCTCAGACTCTGGCGATAGCCGACGCATCGGGTGCGACGACGGCGTCATTCGCAGTCGGCGTGGGGACGCCAACGACTCCCACTCCCACCGGAGTCACCGGGTACATTCAGGCTCGATATCTGGACCCAGCGCAGGGGCAACGGATTTACCCCATCCAGCTCACGTCGTTGCACTCCGCTGCTGCCGACGAACCCTACGGGGGCAACGACGGTGGCCTCATCGGTGTGCACTACTTCTTCGATAGCAATGGGGCCGTTTCTCACGGCTGCATCCGCCTGCCCAAGAATGCCATCACCGCAGTCAATCAGTTGCCTCTCGGTACGCTCGTCAGCATCACAAACTGAGCTGACGCAAATCGCTCGTTCGGATCGTCAGGGACGGTGTTCTTGCCCACATCACGGTGCTCCGCTCCATAACTTCGGTCCGCGGCAAAACGCGCATCGGCGCTCTGCACTGACACCTCAGGCCACCGACCTCGGCGCCGGGAGTCTTCAGGGGGAAGCTCCCAGGAGTTTCTGGCCCGACCCGACGAGGTGGCCGCCGGGGGCGGCGCGTTGGGCACAGACCCGTCGGCCCGCGGTGCATGTCGCTCGCCGGCAGTTCAGACAGCTACCGCCGTAGGGAACTCGCATCAGCGCGGACGGGCACCCTGAGGGAGAACTCTTTCCAGACTGTTTGGAGGTTTCCCGCCACGAAGCCCCCGATGGCGGCGAAGCCGAACGATTCGCGTCCTGTCCGCGGGAAAACCATGTTCATCAGGACCGCGATACGAGCGCCACTGCAGGACCTCAGACGCGAGCGGAACCTTCTCCGCGCTGAGATCGCTTATAGGCCTTGAGTGCCTTCACCCGGGCGTTCTCCTCGTTGACTTCTGCGTGCGTGGAGCGTTCGCGCACGAGCCAGGTGGGCGGCTTTTGCAGCAACTCGGAGATCTCGTCCGTGGTCAGCGGTTCGGTGACTTCGCCTCGGGCGAGTCCCGCGTTCGAGACTCCGAGCTTGTGCGCGACGACCGGGCGCGGATGCGGTCCGGTCTTGCGCAGCTCCACCAGCCACTCGGGCGGGTCGGCAATCATCTGGTTCAGTTGCACCCGCGAGACTGGCTCGGCTTGGAACGATTCGGGGGTGGCCGGGAGGTAGACCCCGAGTTTCTGGGCCGCCGTCGCGGGCTTCATGGTTTGCGCTTGCTTCAACGACTGGGGAGATTTCGCCGGGGTCATGCGCCCAGCGTAGCCTGAGACGCGCGCAGCGCTTCGCTGCGAGTGGAGGGGGATGCCCGTGGACACAGTTCCTGCTGCCTTCACCATCGCTTTTGCTCCGGGTGTCACCCTCACCCGCTGGACTCGCGCCTGGGAGGAGCGCCAGCGCCGCATCCCGCTTGCCTTCGTTGCGACGGATGCCGCGAGCCAGGTCTCTGCGCTGCACGACGGCCGCGCAGACGTGAGTTTCGTGCGGCTGCCGGTGGATCGCACGGGCCTCAGCATCATCCCCCTCTATGCCGAGGTGGCGGTGGTGATCCTGCCGAAGGAGCATCCGCTCGCCGCCCTCGAGAGCGTGACCCTGCACGATCTCTCGAGCGAGGACCGGGTGGCCGACACCCTCTCTGCGGAGGACGCCGTCGAGCTCGTTGCCGCCGGCGGTGGCATCGTGACGCTGCCGCAGTCCATCGCGCGCCTCCACGCGCGTAAGGATGTGGTGGCGCGCCCGGTGACGGATGCCCCGGTCACGACCATCGCGATCGCCTGGCTCGAGCAGCGAACGACGGCGCAGGTCGAGGAATTCGTCGGCATCGTGCGTGGTCGCACGGCGGCGAGTTCGCGGTCTGTTCCGACCCCCAAGACCGAGAAGCCGCGCAAGGCCGTCACACCGAAGACCCGCACGACGCAACGGGCGCGGCCCCGCAAGCCCCGCGGGCGTTGAGTCTGCCGGTCGCTAACATGGCGGGGTGACAGCAATCCCCGTGTGGCGCAGAATTCCGATCGCGAAAATCGCGACAGCAGTCCTGCTCGGGCTCGCCCTGCTCGCGGCGGCCGACCTGGGGTTCACCGCGCTCGCGGTGATCCTGTCGACGGTGAACCCGCAGATCGGCCTCATCGGTGACGCCGGCGCGGTGCTCAGCTACTTCACGTTCTATCCGAGCGTGCTGGTCGCCGCGCTCACCCTGATCGCCGGGGCACTCATCGCCTGGCGCAATCCCAGCCTCACCAAGCTGGGCATCGCGGTGGTGATCACGGGAATCCTCTCGGCCGCGTTCGTGGCCGTGGCACTGCTGCCGCACGCGTTACGTTAGCGGGAGCCCCCTGAGCTGGCGCTCGATTGTGTCGCTAGGACAGGGTGTTGCGATGAAGGCTCCGCCGATCATGGGGGCACGCCACTCGCAGTTGGGCAGGATCGCCGTCCAAGCCAAAAGCAATGTCAACGGCGAAACATCGGAGCGCTTTGGCCGTGTCATGCGTAACTTTAGTTCTATTCGCATCTCCGTGATGCCGCTCGAGGATCGCGATTTCAGCTGCACGTGTGCTCGTACGATCGACTGGGATGCAGGGGTCGGTGCGCCGAAGGGGACTGTGGATGCGGTGCTTGAGCGACAGTAAGTTTTGGATCGGGCTCAGGGCTGAAAAGCAGCAAACCTCTCCGGCCCCCGCGTGAGGGCAATGGTTGGTGGTTGCGCCCCTGCAGTCCTCCCGACTCACCGGCCGTTTGGGTCGATAGCGTTCTCGTGCTGGTCGCCCACGATCTTAAGATTGGTGATGAGGCTCGGCGAGTTTCTTGCGCCGACTAGATATCGTTAGGCAAGCTCAGCAATATGTGCCGCTGCTTGGAATTGAGGTGAGATTTGATAGTTACGCCCACGCACGTCAATGACTTCGAGCTCGTTATCGGATTTGTTGCGCCTATTGGCACGGACCTTGACACTGTTATTGGCCGACTGCAGCAGGCGTTGTCAGTACACGGTTACGACAATGAAGTCATCAGGCTAAGCGGACTGCTGAACGTCGATCGCACTCAAGTTGATTCAGTTGGTTACTTCAAGGCCGGAATGGACAAGGGAGATGAACTCCGCTCGCAGTATCAGAGCGGCGATGTGGTCGCAGCGCTTGCGGTTGCACAGATATTGTCGCTTCGAGGGAAGAACACTCGAGATCGCCGACATGCCTTTGTCTTGCGAACTTTGAAACATCCGGAGGAGATCGCCTTACTCCGCCAAACGTACGGCACGCGATTCTCGCTGGTGAGTGTGTTTGACGGCAAAGAGAGTCGTGCGGAATACCTTGGGAACAAGCTCAAGGATGAAAGTCCTCGAGCGCCCGAAGTGTCCGCGCAAGTCGCCTCCCTTATCGACCGCGACGAAACGGACGCAAATAATAAGTTTGGCCAGCATGTGCGAGATGCTTTTTCGGCTGCGGACTACTTCATCACCCTTGGGCCAGGCGTGGAGGAAGACGTCGATCGCCTGGTCGGATTGATGTTTGGCGAGCCCTTTCTTACCCCGACCAGGGATGAAGTCGCTATGTTTCACGCGTTTGGGTCTTCTCTTCGATCATCAGATCCAGGCCGCCAAGTTGGTGCAGTCATTGCAACAAGCAATGGCGATATTTTGGCGACCGGCTCAAATGAGGTGCCCCGAGCTGGCGGAGGAGAATATTGGCCCGGAGACGCAGGGGATACGGGAGACGCGCGAGATTTCAAGAAGGGGTACGACTTCAACAAGCGACAGTCTCGTCGGGCAGTGAAGGAGTTCATGGACGCGTTGGCCAGCGAATCTTTGCTCTCGACCGACATGAGCGAGCTCAGTTCTGAGGAGAGGGTGCAATTAATCTTTGACTCGCCGCCGCCCTCAATTAAACAGTCGCGAATTATGTCGCTGATTGAATTCGGGCGGATTGTGCATGCAGAAATGGCCGCACTGATGCAAGCTGCGCGAAGCACGGTGTCCGTGGAGGGCTCCACGCTGTACACGACTGCTTTCCCATGCCACATGTGTATGCGACTAATTATCTCTGCAGGTGTTTCGCGAGTCGTGTATGTCGATCCGTATCCGAAATCTCTTGCCTATGAGATGTACGGCGACTCAATAGTCTTTGGGCCCAGCAGGGACGGACGAGTGGCGACCGAGCCATACCTTGGTGCGTCTTGGAACATGTTTCCCTCTATGTTCGAGGCAACGAATCGTGGGCGAGACCCTGACGGAACGTTTGTTGGTATCCAGAAGGGAAAAATGCGGATGACGCTTGCCGCCGTGGAACCGTTAATAAACGCCGAGTTTCTAGAGGATCAGATTCCCTACGCATTGTCAGAAGCTGAAGCTAAGTTCGAATAAACATTCGACAATCCAAGGAATAGAGACGAAATGAACGGGTCATCGAACTCACAAGAAGAACCGCAGATGGTAGACAAGATAACCGATCTTGGATGGTTCAGGGAAGTTCTTGACGCATCACGCGAAAGGCTCGACCGAGCTGATGAAGGCTCCAAGAGCTCTTGGTACAAGGAACACTTAGCTGAAAGCAAATGAGCGTGCTACTTGAGCGTGTCTTGCCTTATCTATTGCGTCGACCGGGCATGCTAGATCGAACATAGATTCGAAGGAGCGCAACGTGATCGTATGGAATCGAGTCCTCGTCTTGCTGAGAATCCCACGAGATTCAGGGTGGTTCAGGGAGTTTGTTTTGGGCCCAGCACCTAGGTCCGTTCGATCTGGAGATTCAATTGACCATGGTCCAAAGGTATTGGTGAATCGCTAGTACGTACCCACAGCAATTCCGTTTAGCATTCTGGAGGCGTGAGCGGTTGCAGTGTTGATGTCAGCACCCTTGTAATTGGCCAAGCTCATCCGACGATGTTTGCCATTTGCTCCGACTTTTCTTGCGTCGAAGTTAATTTCGTGTCCGCTGACTGAAAACTCTGCCAGCCACGTAAGTTCACCTGACTTGTAACCATTCCACGTAACAGACCCGCTTCTGCGCGACATCTCCCAGCCCACCACGGGTCTTGATTGTTCGAGTGCATGCCGAAAGTCTGCTGCGCTAGCAAAACGCTTCTCCGGCTTGCGATTTATCGCTCGCGACACAGCGTGCCGCAAGGGAGCGTGAATATGCGGCAGCCATTTGGTTCGGTCAGGGACTCGACCTAGTTCAATCGCTCGCCTGAGATTAGGAGCTCGACTTACCGATGACCAAAACAGTTGCTCCCCATTTAGTAGCCGGTACGCGGTCACCCCCAGTGCATAGATATCGGCTGCGACCGAGCCAAAATAGCTACCACTCCCCACCTCCTCTGGAGCCAAGTGAGGTTCGTATGCAATCAACGATGGGCTTTCATCGTCCATCGACCTCGCCAGACCAAAGTCTGAAATCTTAAGTGTGCCGTTTTCGCTCAGCAAAAGGTTTCCTGGCTTTATGTCTCGGTGGAGCACTCGATTGTTGTGCAAATGCTCTAAGCCTCTTGCGGCATCGCTCAGGCGTTCTATCGCGGCCAGAACTGGTACGGGTTTACCGTGGTAACAGTCAAGCGTGCTGCGCTTTGGCAGGTACTCCATTCGAATGAAGGGAACGTCGCCTTCATGATCAGCCTGATAAACACGCGCAACATTTTCGTACTTCGTAATCTCCATTAGCGCGGCTTCGCTTATCCGCTGCTGAGACGGATTCGAGGGCTTATTGAGTACCTTCTTTGCGCAATAGCGGTCGAGCGCATCGTCTCGCTCTAGAAAAACCTGGCCGAATGCCCCCTCGCCGAGTAGTTCGATTGTCGTGTAAGTCAACTTGTGCCGAATATGGAGAGGGCGGCAGCGACGGCTGTGTGGCGCACAGCCGGAACGGCCGAACCTGCGGCTGATGATTGCACTATTGCGAGCGCGGATGCCTTGTTGGTCGCAGAAAGCCTGCGAGCCAAGGTGGCCCATGGAATGGCTTGGACGCTAACTCGAACCTCGTAAAGTGCAGCCAGAACCACGCCGTCCAATTCGGCATGTTCAAGACTCGCTTGTCGCATATTTTGGCCAAGTTCAGCCCGCTTCACAATCACTTCGTCGGGATTGAAGCGGCGCTCGAGCTCAATCATTTCGTGATAGGCCCAATTTAGACCTAACGGGCGTAAAGCATTCTTCGGCATTTCACTCTTTGCGCACTCCACTAGCGCGGCGTTGTCAGCCGTGGTGCCTCTTATCACAGCCCACATTATTGAACTCTTAGTGCATTCAATTCCTAGGGCGGTTATCACGGTCATCCTCAAAATTTATTTCTGGGAGTTGGTTGAGCAGGCGCTCAAGGCTAGCCCGCGTTCGATCGATTCGTGGGAGGGTTTAGGCGGCAATGCAATCGAGTCCGCTCGTCGCTATTTGGCCCGATGGCTTGAAACGGGTCGTGACACCCAGCTGCGTCGAAGGCCCAGAGGGGCCGTTTTGTCGGCCGGGCTAGGTGCATTCGCGGCATGACCCATTCGGCAGAACAAGGCGGAGAACTCGAACATCCCGAAACGGCGGTCGTTGTGGGGACACTTCTCGATGCGGAATTTGCCCTGATGCCGCTGGAGTTCATCGCCCAACATCGCGCGAGAGGTACGGGACCCGGCCTCTACGGCTGGTGGGTGAATGCCAAAGGTGCGGGAGATCTGGCAGTAGGATCGGGTCTTCCGATGCCCGCCGGCCAGATCTATGTGGGCTTGGCTGGTGCGACTAAATGGCCGAGCGGGAAGGTCTCGTCGAGCACGTTATGGACCCGTATCCGGTCGCGGCACTTGCGGGGTCGGCGCAAAGGCTCCACGCTTCGGCGCGATTTTCGCCGAGGCACGTGTGGAGCACGAGGCCGGTGAATCAGTTCTTACGGCATGGAGGCATGCCCATCTTCGCGTGCACACCGTTGTGTTCGGTGACCGCAATACGCTTGGTCGTCTCGAGTCATCGGTGTTGGGCTCCATAGATCCGCGGCTCAACTTGGTCTCCGAGGGGCTTTCGCCCCGGCTGCGTGCTTGCCACGATTAGCCTGAACCTCTTGAGCAAGGAGGTGCCTATGGGCTTCAGTCGCGATATTCAGTCCACCATTTTCCGGAATGGGTCAACAGGCTCAAGGCCCGCAATTCCGGCCAGCTGGCATGACCTGACCAAATCCGCGAAGCGCGCGATGTCGATGGAAGCCTGGGCGTACGTAGCAGGCTCTGCAGGCAACGAGTCCACCGAGGCCGCCAACCGAGCGGCGATCGACAGCTGGAAGATCGTGCCGCGCGTTCTGCGGGACATCGACCAGCGCGACCTCTCGATAGAACTTTTGGGCCACCGATACCCGACCCCACTCCTTGCCGCCCCCGTCGGGGTACTTGGCATGGTCGACAAGCAGGCCGACATTGCTGTGGGGCGGGCGGCCGCGCGGCTCGGGGTTCCGTACATCCTGTCGACGCAGGCATCCGTTCCCATGGAGCGCGTGGCCCAGGCGATGGGGGATGCACCGCGCTGGTTCCAGCTGTACTGGTCGACCTCGGATGAGCTGGTTGAGAGCTTCGTGCATCGAGCGGAGGCATCCAAAGCCCAGGCGATCGTGGTCACGCTCGACACGCACATGCTCGGCTGGCGGCCGCGCGATCTCAGCCTCGGCTACCTGCCGTTTGCCCACGGGAAGGGGATCGCGCAGTACACGAGCGACCCGGTGTTCCGGCGGCTTGTGGAGGAGAGGATTGCCCGCAACCAGCCCGCCGTGAAGGCACGCATACGGCCGGCCACCATCCGCACCCTGCTCGACATGACCCGCAACTACCCGGGCGGAAGCCTGCGCTCGCCGCTGCCGCGCGCCTCCGTCGACACCTTCCTCGACGTGTTCTCGCGGTCCACCCTCACGTGGGAGAACCTCGCCTGGCTGCGCGAACGCACGACCCTGCCGATCGTGCTCAAGGGCATCCAGCATCCGGATGACGCGTCCCGCGCCCTCGCCGCCGGCATCGACGGCCTCATCGTCTCCAACCACGCGGGTCGCCAGATCGACAATGCCATTGGATCGCTGGATGCCCTGCCCGGGATAGCGGAGAGGGTGAACGGTGCCGTTCCTGTGCTGTTCGACAGCGGCATCCGCTCGGGGGCTGACATGTTCGTGGCTCTTGCGCTCGGAGCATCCGCCGTCTGCGTCGGACGCGCGTACACCTACGGGCTGGCGATCGCGGGGGAGCAGGGTGCCTACGACGCGCTGCGCAACATCATCGCCGAGTTCGACATCGTGCTCGGGCTGGCGGGGTATGCGAGTGCGGGTTCGATTCCGCGGGAAGCAGTGGTCTGAGTCAGGATGCTTCGAGCCAGGACCTCAGCGCATCCCGCATCACACCGCTTCGGGTTGTTTGGTCCCGCTCCGCGCGCGCGGTCAGTGCGGCATCCAATCCGGGATCGAGTCGGAGGGTAGCGACCTGAGCGACCGCGCCGCCAATCCGGGGGCGACCGCGCTTCTTGAGCGCTGCAACGTCATATCCGACCTCGGCCGCGTGTGCCCAGTCCGTGATGTGCTGATCTGTTACGGGCCGACCAGCCGCGGTGTTGCTCTTGTCTATCGTCTGTCTCCTGCCACCGAAGTAATTGCCAATAGCTCGTTCGCGCCTTCATGGCGTGGACGACCAGTTCCCTGCCGTCATCAAAGGTCAGGATCACGATCTCGAGCGGATCGTCCGAAGCCGAAATCCTGTGCTTCTTCGCGGAGGTGTCAACGTCGAGAGATTCTCGTATAACGAAAAAGATCGTGATCGAAGCATGCGCGGAGTTTTCCGGCGTCGTGATAACTAGCACTTCACAACCCAGAAAATGTGGGGAGGCCACGTTCGAGCTTTCCGGTGAGGATAAAGAGATACCCGGCGCCCCTCTGGACAGGCTCTGGCCGCTCGGGCAGACTTGGAGCGTCCCATTCCCTCTCGTCAGGACTATTCCGTTGAAGAAAGCTCCCGCGTCCACGCGCTGACCTTTCTCGACCGCTGCTGCAGGTGATACGTGCAGCGCGGCATCCGGGTCAGTGCACTCACTGGCCATCGGGAGTCGCATGCCTTCATCAATCATCCTCAACGCCGTCGGGCACACCTGGCCGGACGGGTCGTCCGCTCTCCACGGCATCACGGCGAGCTTCGGCTCCGGTCGAACCGGGCTCGTCGGCCGCAATGGGGCCGGCAAGTCGACGCTGCTTCGGCTGATCGCCGGGGGTGAACAACCATCGAGCGGCAGCATCCAGGTGTCCGGTGATGTCGGCTACCTTGCCCAGACGATCATTCTCGAGACGAATCGCACGGTGGCCGACCTCCTCGGCGTGCGCCAGCAGGTGGATGCCCTGCGGGCCATCGAGGCCGGTGAAGTCTCTGTCGCCAACTTCGAGCAGCTCGGGGAGAGGTGGGATGTGGAGACCGAGGCGGCCGAAGCGCTGCGAGACATCGGCGTCGACACCGATCTCGACCGCACGATCTCTACTCTCAGTGGCGGGGAGTCGATGCTCGTAGCCATCGCCGGACTACGCCTGTGCAACGCGCCCATCGTGCTGCTCGACGAACCGACCAACAATCTCGACATCGATTCGCGACAACGGCTCGAGACCCTGGTGAGCCGCTGGCGGGGTTCGCTCGTCGTGGTGAGTCACGACATCCGGCTGCTCGAGCTCATGGACGATACCGCCGAGCTCCATGACGGTGCGCTGCGGATGTTCGGCGGACCGTACAGCACCTACCTCGCCCAGATCGATGTTGAGCAGGCGGCAGCGCGCACCGGCGAACGCGCGGCCGAGCAGGTGGTGCGCACTGAGCGCCGGCAGCGCATCGAGGCCGAGACCAAAATTGCCCGGAGTGCACGCTCCGGCCGTACCGACTTCGACAATAAGAAATTCACGAGGGCGGTGCGCAACCAGCGACGTTCCGACGCGCAGGTCACGGCAGGTAAGCGCCGTCACACGCTGGACGCCTCGGTGACGGATGCTCGCGCCGCTCTCGACCGCGCCTCCGAGCGAGTGCGGGCTGATGTATCCATCCACATCGACCTCCCCGACCCCGGAGTTCATGCGTCTCGCCGGCTCGCAGACTTTCGCGGGGTCGTGATCCAGGGGCCGGAGCGGGTGGCCATCGTCGGCCCCAACGGCGTGGGCAAGACGACACTGCTTGACGAGGTGGCATCGGGGCACGGGACGGGGTACCTTCCGCAGCGTCTCGACGGGCTCGACGCCCGGGCCACGGTGCTCGAGACCGTGCGCAGCGCGGGCGTCGCGGACGCAGAGCTGCGCAACCGTCTGGCGCGGTTCCTGTTCCGTGGGGAGGCGGTGGACCGGGCCGTCGGCACCCTCTCCGGGGGTGAACGGTTTCGGCTGGCGCTCGCTCGACTACTTCTGGCGGATCCGCCACCGCGGCTCCTGGTGCTGGACGAACCGACCAACAACCTCGACATCCAGAGCGTCGATCAGCTCGTCGGTGCGCTCGGGAGTAACCGCGGGGGCCTGCTCGTTGTGAGCCACGACCTCGACTTCCTGCAGAGACTCGCTATCGACAGCTGGTATCGGATGCTGCCCGGCGGTGCGCTCGAGCGGATCGAGCCTTCCCGCCTCGACGCCCGGTGAGAGGGTGCTTCCCGCATGCAGGCCTCAGCGAAGCAGGGCCTCAGGCCACCACGCGGTTGCGTCTCCAAGACAGGATGCCAGCGATGATCGCGCCGAGGATGAAAGCTCCACCGATCAGGTAGGCGGCCGACTTCACCGCGGGGATGCTCGCCGCGAAGTACCCGGTCACCGTGAGCAGCACGCCCCAGACGAGCGCGCCGACCAGGTTCGCCGCCACGAACTTGAGGTAATCCATGCGGGCGATCCCCGCGATCGGCGGCACGAGCACGCGGCCCCACGGGATGAAACGCCCCACGACCACGGCCCACCAGCCCAGGTCGGTGTAGAACTTCTCCGCGCGACTGATGCTGCGCTGCACCCACGCGCCGGTGCGGCGATCGAGGTAGGGGCGTCCGTAGTGGCGACCGAGGAGGAATCCGACCTGGTCGCCGAGGAAAGCGGCGATTCCCACACCGATGGCGAGCACCCAGATGTTGATGCCACTGTGCCCGGCCGAGAGGATGCCCGCGGCGAACAGCAGGGAATCGCCGGTGATGAAGGGGATGAAGACGCCGACGAACAGTCCGGTACCGGCGAAAACGAGACCCCACACGATCAGGTAGAAGACGATGGGGCCGAACAGGTCGAGCCAGCTCGTGACCTGGCCGTCGAGCGCGGCGAGGTGAGTCATCCGAGTCCTTCGCTAGCCATGGTGGTCTAGGCCTCGGGGTCTATCGCACCCTCGTCTGTCTCGCCTCGGGAGGCAAGAGCCGCGGCGCGCTCGGCGAGACGGCGCTGAACATCAGCCTCGGCTGCCCGGATGACCTCGGGTGCGAGGGGAGGATTCTCGTGAACGTTGGTGCCGTGGTACTTCTCGATGTACGTGTCGAGTTGCGGACCCGACTCCCAGGAGGTGATGAGGCAGTAGCGCGGCTCGGGCCCCTTGTGCCAGACCGCGTGCCAAAAGCGCTGAGTGTCGACGATGATCTGAGCGCCCGCCGGGAGCGCGATTCGTACCTCGTTGGTCGGGTCAAAGCGGTCTTCACGAAGCGTCATGAACGATTCCGCGTCATCCGAAAGGTTGAAGAATCCACGAACGATCCAGCCGGAGCCGTCGGGATTCAGACGGTTGTTGTCGTCTTGGTGGAGATTGTAGAGGGTGTCGGAATACACATTGGGCTGCAGTTCGATCACGCGGCAGCGCCCGATGTTGGCACCCGGCTCCTTGGCGCGGTCGGTGAGGTGCGGGGCCTTGGCGACCTGCGAGTCGATCCAGACGCCGTCCTTGTCGGTGCGCGGCGGGGTGTGGTTCCAGAACCCGTTGACCTCGATCTCACCGAAGGCGCTGGCGAGGGGAGCGAACCGCGTTACGCCAGATGACTTCCAATCCACGAACTCGAGGTCCGTCCACTCCGGGGAATCGGCGGCCTGGTCGTACGGATCCAGGATGACGAAGCCCTTTTCGTCGAGAAGAGCGGATTTGACATAGCTCATCTAAAATGAACCCCTTCGAATAAGAGGACCGGCACATATTAACAGGCCCAACTTAGGCCACCCTAACATTCCGCCTCGGGGCTTCGCGGGCCTTAAGTCCTGAAAATCGGGACCGTCGCATGAGGGCAGCTTAGGATCAATGTCACCATGACGGACATCTCCTCCAGCGGCAGGTTTGACCCCCGCTTCAATCCGGCCTTCCAGCCCGGCTACGACCCGAGTGTGCATGCACGACCGTCGGCCCCGCCGGAGCGCACCGCTGTACCGGAACTCGTCGAGCATCCGATGCCCGTCATGGACGCCGAACCCTCAGCGTTTCGGACGGTGCACCCTGACCCAGGGGAGGATCAGCCTGCTCCCCGGCGATTCGATCCATACCTCGCGGGGCTGTGGGCGCTCAGCCTTGTGTTCGTCGCCGCCGGGCTGCTGACCATCCGTTACATCGCGGATCGGATGGATCGGCTCAACACCACTGCCGGTACGACAGCCTTCGACTACAACCTCGTGCTGGTTTACACGATCGCCGCACCGCTCCTGGTAATACTGGGGCTCGCGACGGCCACGGCGACTCTGTTCCTGCTCGCTTCGCGCCGCCGCTGACCCCGCATTGGCTGGCGGGCACCGCCGGTATCACCTGCTGTCGTAGCCAGATCAGTTCGGATCAGCTCTGGCACCTCGGGCACCAATAGATGTCCCGTAATTGCAGCGCTGATTCACCCAATTCGCCATGTTCGATCCGCGTTGCGCAGCGCAGGCACGGCCTTCCCTTGCGTCGATAGACCCAGTCCGTCTCCCCGCGGAGCGAGCCGGTGGTGGTGCGGTCCACTCGGTTCTTGTTGGCGTCGATCAGCCGGTGGGCAAGAGCCACCAGCCTCGCCGGCTTCTCGATCTCGCCGACCGGCCGGGTGGGAAGCACGCCGCCGAGAAAACAGAGTTCGTTGCGATAGACGTTGCCGAGTCCCGCCATCACACGCTGGTCGAGCAGGGCAAGGCCGACTGCTCGGGCCGGGGTGGCGGTGAGGCGCAGGAGCGCTTCATCAGCGTTCCAGCCCGGGCCAAGTAGATCGGGGCCGAGATAGCCGACGACACTCGCCTCGTCGTCGCGGGCAACCACGTCGAGTGTGCCGAGCTGGAAGCCAACGGCCACCCACTCGGCGGTGGCGAGGATGGCGCGTGCCTGCCACTCCGGTCGACGCCACTTGGTGCCGTGCCGGTAGAGATGCCAGGAACCCTCCATCTTGAGGTGACTATGGATGCTGTACTCGCCGACCCGGATCAGCAGGTGCTTGCCCCGGCTCACCACGCCTTCCACGGTGTCGCCGGTGAGATCCACCGTTGCGAAGGCCGGAACGCGGATGTCGCAGCGGACCAGTTCGCCCCCGGCAAGCGCGGCGTTGAGGTTGGTGGCCGTGCGATAGACGGTGTCACCCTCAGGCATGTCCGTGTCCTGTCATGGTGTCAGCGATCCACCTCACCCGCGCAGCCGCAGGCCCTGTGGAGTAATGCTGAAGCCGGCCTCGACGAGAGCCTCTCCCAGCGCGGTCCCGATCACGAAGTCTCCGTTTACCCGCTCGACCCTGAGTCGTCCGCCCGAGCGCCGTATCGCTGCGGCCAGTGAGTGGGCCGCGGCCGTCATCCCGCGCTCGGTCTCCGCGAACGTGAGCATCGTCTTGCCGCCGCGCTCGACATAGAGGGCGAGCCCGCCGTCGACGAGCACGACGAGCGCTCCGGCTTTGCGGCCGGGACGATGTCCCCGCTTCAGATCGTCCGCGCCTTCGATGATCGCCGCGGGCGGCCACGCCAGTGCGGCACCGTAGGCATTCGCCGGGTCGGTTGCCGCCAGGGTGATCGCCACTGGGTCGTGCTCGGAGTCGGGCTCCCTGGCGAACGAGCGCAGTCGGTCGACCGTGGCACCGGTGGCGAACTGGGCGGCGCCGAGGCCCTCCACGAAGTAGCCGCGCCGGGCCCGACCGGTCTCCTCAAAACCGCTGAGCACCCGGTACGCGAGCGAGAATCCGCCGCGAATGCCCTCACTCACGACCGCACCGCGGGTGACGACGCCATAGCGCTCGAGCAACAGCTCCGCTGTCGCGACGCCGCGCACCGTGGCATCCGGCTCAGCGAGAGGCAGCAGCGACCAGCGGCCAGCCGCACTCGGGGGACCGCCGGTACTGGGCATCGTGGGGCGGGCGCGGCCGCGGAAGGCCCGCGAACGCGGAACTGCCCGGGCCTTAGTCGTGCTTGCCCCGAGGTAGGAGCGCAGGGGAGAGAGGGTGTCGTTGGTGATGAGCCCCGACCACACGAGGTCCCAGAGCGACGCGAGCAGCTCTTTGTCATCGGTACTACCCACGGCATTGGACAGCTGTCGAAAGAAGTAGGCTCCGCCACCGGCGAGGCTCGCCAGGATCGATCGCTGCAACTCGGTGGTCTCGGCTCCCGTCGGTTCGGGCAGGGTGAGACTGGCGCTGTCGGCCAGGTGCAGGCTCACCCAGCCGTCATTGCCGGGGAGTGCGCCCCCGCCAGACCAGATGACCTCTCCCGCGGCGGTGAGCTCATCGAGCATCACCGGCGAGTAGTCCTTCACCCGCGCCGGAAGCACCAGTGACTCCCAGGCGGATGCGGGCAGCGCGACTCCGGCGAGCTGATCGATCACCGCGGCGAGACCGTCGACCCCGCGCAGCGGTTCAGCCACGTGCTGCCAGGACGGGAGGAAGCGACCGAGGGTCGCAGCATCCACGGGCTCGACCTCGTGACGGAGGGCCGCGAGCGAACGGCTGCGCAGGCGACGCAAGACCTCAACGTCACACCATTCGCTGCCGCTCGCGCCCGGGCGGAACTCGCCTTCGACGACCCGCCGCTGGCCAGCGAGGGCACGAAGGGAGGTGAGCACCACGGCCGTTCCGAGTCCGAGGCGGTCGGCAACGGCGGCCACGGTGAACGGCACATGGGTGCGAGCGAACCGGCTCACGAGATCGCCGAGCGGGTCGTCAACGGGCTCGATGAACGCGGAGGGGATGCCGATCGGCAGCGGTGTGCCGAGCGCGTCACGCAGGCGGGCGGCATCCTCGATGATCGCCCAGCGCTCGCTTCCCGCACGCCAGATACGGTTCGATCGGGCGAGCCCAGCCAAGGCCGTGTCGAGCGCTGCACCCACGAGCCCGCTGGTGGGATCGAGGCGCTGCTGGATCTCCGGCTCCGACAGTGGGCCAAGCATGCGCAACAGGTCGACAACGCCCTCGGCATCGCGGGCTCTCCTATCCGGGGCGAGTCTTTGCAACTCGAGCTCGAGCTGCTCGATCACGGCCGGGTCGAGGAGCTCGCGCAGCTCGGCCCGGCCCAGCAGTTCGGCGAGGAGAGTGGGATCGAGCGACAGGGCGGCGGCACGGCGCTCGGCGAGCGGCGAATCACCCTCGTACATGAACGCAGCGACATATCCGAACAGCAGGGAGCGCGCGAACGGCGACGCCTGTTCCGTCTCGGTCTCGACGATGCGGATGCGCCGGCTCTCGATCTGCTTGGCAAGCTCCGTGAGCGCGGGCAGGTCGTAGACGTCCTGCAGCACTTCGCGCACTGCCTCGAGCACGATAGGGAAACTCGGATACTTGCGCGCGACATCCAGCAGCTGCGAGGCCCGCTGCCGCTGCTGCCAGAGTGGGGATCGTCGGCCGGGGTTATACCGCGGCAGCAATAGGGCCCTGGCCGCACACTCTCGGAACCGAGAGGCGAACAGCGCGGATCCCCCCACCTCTTCGGTCACGATGTCGCGAAGGTCGGCCGGGTCGAAGACGAACAATTCCGCCCCGGGCGGCTCGCTCTCCGTGTCGGGGATGCGCAGGATCACGCCGTCATCGCTCGCCATCGCGGCCCCGTCGAGCCCGAATCGCTCGCGGATGCGCGCTCCGATTGCGAGCGCCCACGGCGCGTGCACTTGCATGCCGTACGGGGAATGAAGGATGACCCGCCAGTCTCCGAGCTCGTCACGAAAGCGCTCCACCACCAGGGTGCGGTCGCTCGGCACATGTCCGGTCGCCTTTTTCTGGTCGTCGATGAACGACACGAGGTTGTTGACGGCGCGGTGATCGAGCCCTCCGAGCACGGCGCGGGTGCGAGCATCCGTCGTCGAGCCGCTCGCGATCTCGCGAGTGAACTCGCCGATCGCGCGCCCGAGTTCGGCCGGGCGACCGATGCCGTCGCCCTTCCAGAATGGCACCTTGCCCGGTTGCCCGAACGCGGGTGAGACGATCACGCGGTCGTGGGTGATGTCTTCGATTCGCCAGCTGGTGGCCCCGAGCGCGAACACGTCGCCGACCCGGGACTCGTAGACCATCTCCTCGTCGAGCTCGCCGACTCGCGCGGGCGCTCGGTCCCCGGTGCCGGACCCCACCATGAACACCCCGAACAGTCCGCGATCCGGGATGGTCCCCCCGGAGGTCACCGCGAGGCGCTGGGCGCCCGGGCGGCCGGTGATCGTGCCGCCGACGCGATCCCAGACGATACGCGGGCGCAGTTCCGCGAATTCATCGGAGGGATAGAGGCCGCTGAGCAGGTCGAGAGTGGCGTCGTAGGCCGAACGCGGGAGGCTCGCGAAGGGCGCGCTGCGCCGCACGGTATCGAACCACTCGTCCACATCGAGGGAGTCGAGCGCCACCGCGGCAACGGTCTGCTGCGCGAGCACGTCGAGCGGATTCTGCGGGATTCGCATCGCCTCAATGAGCCCGGCGGACATCCGCTCACTCGCCACTGCGCAGTGGATGAGGTCGGCCCGATGCTTGGGGAAGATGACGCCGCGAGACACCTCGCCCACCTGATGACCGGCGCGACCAACCCGTTGGAGTCCACTCGCGACGCTCGGCGGGGACTCGACCTGGATCACGAGATCGACAGCGCCCATGTCGATACCGAGTTCGAGGGAGCTGGTTGCCACCACGCAGCGCAGTCGTCCAGACTTCAGGTCGTCTTCGATGAAGGCACGCTGCTCCTTCGATACGGAGCCGTGGTGGGCCCGTGCGAGGAGCGCGGTGGAGTTGGAAGAATCGCGAAGCGATTCCGAGACCCCTGCGCCGACCGGGCCTGCGATGGAGGGGTTAAGCGCCAGCCCGACCAGCTCCAGCTCGCGCTCCGGCTCGCGCTCCTCCTGCCGAAGCGCGTAGATCTCGTTCAGGCGCGCGGTCAGGCGCTCGGCCAGCCGACGGGAGTTTGCGAAGACGATTGTGGATCGATGCTCAAGGATTCGATCCACGATCTGTTCCTCCACGTGGGGCCAGATGGAGCCCTGCGTTGTTTCGGTGGATGCCGCCGCCGACCCCTCTCGCACCGCCGGCGCCGTACCGAGCTCGGTCATGTCCTCCACTGGCACGACCACGCTCAGGTCGAACTTCTTCGTTGACGGAGGAGCGACTATCGTGACGGGAGCATTGCCGGCGAGAAACCGGGCCACCTCTTCGTGTGGCCGCACGGTCGCCGAGAGCCCGATTCTCTGGGCGGGCTTCTCCAGCAGCAGGTCGAGCCGCTCGAGCGACAGTGCGAGGTGAGCGCCTCGTTTGGTCGATGCGACCGCGTGAACTTCATCGATGATCACCGTCTCGACCCCGCGCAGCGTGTCCCTTGCCGACGCCGTGAGCATGAGATAGAGCGACTCCGGAGTCGTGATCAGGATGTCCGGAGGCAGGCGTTGCAGCAGGCGCCGGTCGCCCGACGTCGTGTCGCCCGACCGCACGCCGACGGTCACCTCCGGCGGAGACATCCCGAGCCGCTTTGCGGTCTGAGTGACCCCCACGAGGGGCGAGCGCAGGTTGCGCTCGACATCGACTGCTAGGGCCTTGAGGGGGGAGATGTAGAGCACACGGGTGCGGAGGTTGCGGTCCTCGGGTGCCGGAGTGGTTGCCAGCCGATCAATCGCCCAAAGGAACGCGGCGAGGGTTTTTCCCGACCCGGTGGGCGCAACGACGAGCGCATTCGCCCCGGTCGTAATGGCCTCCCAGGCGCCCAATTGGGCGGGGGTGGGCGCTGGGAATGCCCCCGAGAACCAGTCTCGGGTCGCCGGGGAGAATCGCCCGAGCACGTTGCTCATAGACCTATCTTTGCCCAAACCTCTGACAGTCTCCCGGTCAGCCGTCACAGTGCGCGCCACCGATACGTGACAATGGAGCATGAGCTCCGTAGGCACTCCCGACCCGAACTCCGGCTGGCTGTCCGATGAGGAGCTCGCCGAGGCCCGGCGGCGACTACCGTTGCTTTACGTGGAAGCCGTGCCGGTGCGGGTGGATGGCGTCGGCCAGGTCACCCAGGTCGGCATCCTGCTTCGGGCCAATTCGGCCGGCGCGATCACCCGCACGCTGGTCTCGGGGCGCGTGATGTACGGCGAGAGCCTGCGCGACGCCTTGTTCCGCCATCTCGAGAAGGATCTCGGACCGATGGCCTTCCCGCTGCTGCCCGCGAGCCCGATACCCTTCTCGGTCGCTGAGTATTTTCCGTTCCCCGGTTCGCAGTTCACTGATGACCGCCAGCATGCGGTCTCCCTCGCCTACGTGGTGCCCGTGACCGGCACCTGCGACCCCCGGCAGGATGCCCTCGAACTGACGTGGATGACCCCGCAGGAAGCGGCATCCGAATCAGTCTCTGCCGAGATGGAGGGCGGTCGTGGCGCGCTCGTGCGTGCCGCGTTGGCCTCCGTCGGCCGCCTGTACTGAGGCGCTGCCTGCGCTGCCTGCGCTGCACCTGCCCCGTACCTGCCGCCTGCTCCGTCTCCCCTGCCGCCTCTGCGGCCGCGAGTGACACGCGTGCCCGAAATTTCGGGCGCGCGTGTCACTCAGCGGAGCGGAGCATGGAGCGCGGTGCGTGGAGCGGAGCGTAGAGCG
Source organism: Glaciihabitans sp. GrIS 2.15 (assembly GCF_035984695.1). Classification (NCBI taxonomy): domain Bacteria; kingdom Bacillati; phylum Actinomycetota; class Actinomycetes; order Micrococcales; family Microbacteriaceae; genus Glaciihabitans; species Glaciihabitans sp. GrIS 2.15. The sequence goes on along the minus strand of NZ_JAXCHU010000004.1, from coordinate 248,522 downwards.
TGATGGGCAGAGCGGAGCGTAGAGCGTGATGCGCCGAGCGTGATGCGCCGAGCGTGATGCACAGAGCGTGATGCGCTGACATTCCGCCCGCGAAAAAGGGCCCCCGCATGAACGCGAGGGCCCTCTCGTGTGTGGCTGGGTTAGCGGCCGCCGCCGCCGCTGCGACGACGTCCGCCGCCCTGGGACATTCCGATGAGTCCGCCGCCGGATCCGGCACGACCGGCACCGGATGCCGCACCGCCGCGGGGAGCGCCGCTTCGGGGAGCGCCGCCCGTGCGAGGAGCGCCGGATGCGGCACCCTCACCGCTCGCGGTGCTGTAGAAGTTTCGCGAGCCACCGACCGCGGGCGCCGCCGAAGCGCCGTCGCGGTTGGCGCGCTTGCGCTGGGCGTTCGCGCCCTGTGAGCCGCCCTGTGAGCCGCCCTGTCCCGCCGATCGTCCGCCCTGAGACTGGCGCTGTCCGCCGGAACGGGCACGAGGAGCACCCTGGACCTGGGCGGCGGCGCGAGGAGCCGGTTTGACCCAGGCTGCGACGTCGCCGACGAGGGCGTGGACTGCGGCCGAGTCTGCGGTCACGTGCTGCGGGGTGACGGTGATCTCGGCCTTCTTCAACAGTGCTGCAGTGTCGCGGCGCTGGGTCGGAAGCACGATCGTGACGACCTCGCCCTCCTTGCCGGCGCGAGCGGTGCGGCCCGAGCGGTGCAGATAGGCCTTGTGCTCGGCTGGCGGATCGACGTGGATCACAAGTTCGATGTCATCCACGTGCACGCCGCGTGCCGCGACGTCCGTCGCGACGAGGACGCGGGTGTCACCGGCGGCGAAGGACGCGAGGTTGCGGTCGCGCTGCACCTGCGAGAGGTTGCCGTGAAGGTCAACGGAGGGAATTCCCGCGTCAGTGAGCTGTTTTGCGAGCTTCTTGGCGTGATGCTTGGTGCGCATAAACAGGATGCGACGGCCGGTGCCGGAGGCGAGCTTCTCGACGAGCAGACGCTTGGCTTCGACCGAATCGACCTCGAACACATGGTGTGTCATTGCACTGACATGCGAGGTGGCCTCATCCACGGAATGCATTACCTCGTTATGGAGGTACTTCTTCACGAGGCGATCGACGCCGTTGTCCAGCGTGGCGCTGAACAGCATGCGCTGCCCGGACTGCGGGGTCTTGTCCATAATCCGCGTGACGACGGGGAGGAAGCCGAGGTCGGCCATGTGGTCGGCCTCGTCGAGGATGGATATTTCGACGGCATCCAACTGCACGAAGCCCTGCTTCATGAGGTCTTCGAGACGACCAGGGCAGGCGACGACGATGTCGACGCCGGCCTTGAGCGCCGCGACCTGGCGCTGCTGCGAGACGCCACCGAAGATGGTGACCGATTTCAGTCCGTAGACATTAGCGAGGGGAGTGAGCGCCACGGTGATCTGGGTAGCGAGTTCACGGGTCGGGGCGAGGATGAGCGCGAGCGGACGACCGGGGCGGCGCTGCCCGCCGGCGAGTGAGCCACCGAGCCGCGCGATCATCGGGATGGCGAACGCCAGGGTCTTGCCGCTGCCCGTCTTGCCGCGACCAAGCACGTCGCGCCCGGAAAGCGTGTCGGGCAGGGTGTCGACCTGGATCGGAAAAGGGGAGTCGATGCCCTGTGCGGACAGCGCCGCCACGAGGACTGCTGGCACGCCGAGCGCGCCGAAGGAAGAAATTGATTCAGACAAAATGAAGCTTTCGGATAGGACCACACGCCGAGTGATCGAGCCTGTCGAGACCGGGTGTGAAGTGGCGAGAGCGGCAGTGGCCACAATCGATCGCCGTAGAAAGTATCTGCAACCCGTCCGTGGCACGGTGCCACGATGGGGAGAAGAGGGAGCGTTCAACGACGCAGGGAGACCAACATGGACTCGCAAGACCTAAAACCCTAGCAGGTCGTGTCAGTGAGCCCCTGAATACCGCTCGCCCGCGGGTATCTCGACGGCGATTCGGTTGCCGGCCTGCGCGAGCGGGCAGGCCCAGGCCGGGTCGTATGCGCATGAGGGGTTGTAAGCGAAGTTGAAGTCGAGCACGAGCGAATCGAGCGCGGCACCCGGGCCGAGGTCTGCCCCCTTGATCGTGTCGAGGAGGTAGCGGCCGCCGCCGTAGGTGCCTCCGGGGCGACCGGCGAGCGCGTCCTTCACCGGCACAAAGAGGCCGCCGCCGTAGCTACCGAGCTTCCAGATATCGAGGGAACCGACCCCGGGAACCTCAGCGACGCCGATCAGGTCGAACGGCACGATTCCGTCGGTCCCGGTCTCGACGTCCAGGTGTCGGGATTCGGCTGGAGTGACTTCGACCTCGAAGCGCCAGTCCGGGTCGTAGGACGTGGTCGATAAGCCGGTGAAGACCGTGCGATCGTCGGGCAGCAGCGGAGTGGACGGATGCGTCGCGAACAGCCGATCGCGCTCGCGACGCCAGAGGTCGTGTGCGGCGAAGAGGTCCGTCGCCGCGCGCACCTCCGCGTAGAGGGCGAAGATCTGCCGCCGCCAATCGGCAACCTGCAGGGCGGTGATCATCGCACCCAGCGCGACCACGTGCTGGTGATGAAAGTGCGCCTCACGAGGGGCCGGCCTTCCAGGTGGGGGCGAGAGAGCGGATGCGGACGCTGCGCCATTGCCAGAATGCCCAGTAACCCACCCAGAGCAGCGGGGCAATCGTGCCAGCCTCAAAGACGAGCTGATCGCGGTACAGCGTGCGACCACCGGGCGCGGATGCGATCGCGATGGAGTGCTGCCATTTGGTCACGAGGGCAAGTGGGCCGCTGAGTCCCCGGCCGGTATCCACCTGTACGCGCACGTCGTCGCTTCTTTCGGGGTAGGAGATCCCGATCACCTGTTCCCCAATGGTCACCAACCCGAAGCTCGAGATTTTCACCGGGTGCTCACCGGCCGACCAGCGGGCAGGAAATCCACCGGGCTCGAGAGATTCGAAGGTGGAGAATGGCGCTGAGACCTGCTGCATACCCCGCGGCGAGCGCACGGCGTCCCAGGCGGCATCCGGGGTGCAATCGAGCACGAGCTTGAGGAGGATTCGCATCACTCAAGTCTGCCATCGGCGCCTGAAGGAATTCAGGTTGCACGCGTAGCGTTGCGCCTAGCGCCTATCGCGTGTAAGAACCCACATCGCTTCCAGGAGGAATCATGACCCAGGCACTACTCAACGGCGTCGTTATCGCCGACGCTCCCCAGGACGACCTCATCAAGATCGAAGGCAACTGGTACTTCCCACCGTCGAGCGTGAACAGCGAATTTCTCGTCGATAGTAAGACCCCATACACCTGCCCATGGAAGGGCGAGTGCCAGTACTTCAGCGTGAAGGACGGGGACGCCCTTTTGCAGGATCGTGCCTGGAGCTACCCGCACCCCTACGAGACCGCCTTTGCCCGCACCGATGGCAAGGACTTCAGTAACTACGTCGCGTTCTGGAAGGAAGTCAAGGTCGGCTAGTAGCCCAGTAATTTGCTGGGGTTCGTGCCCCGGGTGTACCCAGGGGTGTACCCGAAGGCGTTTGATGAGACCAGCTGCCAGAGCACCCCGGGCAGATCACTTTTCTCTTGTTGTCGCTTCTCGACTGAATCGCATCTTCCCGATGCTCGCGTCGAGTTACCTGATCTCCACTAACCGGATCTTGGCTGATTCGCGTTGTTTCGGTGCTTTGCCTCTTTCGTAGAATCAGCGCGATACCCAGGAGCACTACAAGCGCGCCCGCGCCCATCATGATCTCACCCACGATTTGCAGGTCTACGGTTGCGATGGTGGCGTGGACAGCAAATGTGCGAATCGCACCGACGACGATGAGGAAAATACCTAAACCAAGACTCATGATCACCTTCTATTGCTCTGATGGATTGTGAAGAAATTCCGCAGGATCGCCGGCGGTTGTGGCCTGAGCCCCGTCACGCGATGGCTGATGGCGGTGGGTTTGATGCGGAGTTGAGCGGCTCCCAAATTACATCGGAAATTTCGATTGGCTGGGTTTCGCCGAGCCCATCACCGTCAGGGACAATGCGTCGACCGGCGGACGAAGTGCGTCGAGCCCCGGGAACATCAGTCGGCGCCACCTGCCCGTGACCTAACCTGCGGGCGCGCTGGCCGGCCCGCATGGTTAGATTGCACCCAAGCGCCACTTGCCGCATTGACTGTCGTGGCGTCGCTCTTATTTGCCTAAAACTGCGCGGTACCGCGCAGCTGGCGGGGGCGGCCGTCAGGGTCCAGAACGAGGCGGCTGAGGGGGAGTGCCCAGAGTCGTTGGATAGGCGTCACGGGTTTAGGAGTGTGGTGGCGTGCGCGTGAGTTGGGTCGTGGAGCGCGGCGACCCGTTTCGTGCCAGTGGTCGAGAACGTCGGCGGTGCTGTTCCACAGTTCGAGGCCAGCGGCCGGGTCGTCAAGTCGGGGATCATTCCGATCCAATCCCAGGTGTTCGGCCCAGAGTTGACGGCGGAGGTTCTGGGCCAGAGGTTGGGAATGGTCACGGCCGATTTCTGAGCTAGTCGGTTCCCCGTTTCCGTCGGTGGTATCGAGGACCGCGCAGGTCAGCTCGCTATCGGTGGTCCAGGATCGACGGTTGAAGTTGCTTGAGCCGCAGGTGACCCAAATGTCATCGACGATGCAGATCTTGGCATGGACGTAGATCGGAGTTCCAACACTGTTCTCTAGGTCGAACACACCGACCCGGTCTGGCGCGACCCGGCGCAGCATCCCGATTGCACGCAATTGCCCGATCCGGCTAGGCGGCCCAGTGAGCGGTCCGTCAGAGTCGGGGTAGCGGGGCACCACGACGATCACATTCAATTCGGGGTTCCGTTCGAGAGCCCCGGCGAGAGTCGCAGCGACTTCTGTTGACCAGAGGTACTGATCCTCGATGTAGACCAGCGAGCGGGCACGGGCGAAAGCTTTCGCGAAGGCGCGGGCGATGCTGCGCTCCCCGGCCGGCGCGAAGGGGAATGGCGGACGTTTCACCCCGTAGGTGCGCAGCAGTTGCACAGCATGCGGGCCTGCCCGGGGTGGTGGGGGCGCAGCGTCTGGGAGCGACTTGGGGTGCCGGGGCATATGTGCAAGACGTTGCAGCAGCATCCGGTAGGGAGTGTGCCTGTCGAGGGGAGCGGGATCGTTCCACCTCTCAGCGAAAACTGACAGCAGGTCTGCCACCACCGGGCCCCGCAGTTCGAGGGCGGCATCGTGCCACGGGGGTTGTTTGCCATAACGGGAATCCATGCTCAGCGCTTGTGGGTCGCCCGCATGATCGGCGTCATCGCGACGGCTATGGCAGAGGTCGAGCCCGCCAACGAATGCGATGTCCCGCGACGCGTCGTCAGTGTGGCGGATGACGAAGAACTTCTGGTGATGGGAGCCGAACAGGCGCACTCGCTGATCCAGCAACACCTCTCCACCCGCGTCGTTGATCTGGCGACCAAGGAGCTCGTTTGATCGGCCGCTAATTGGGGATGCCACGCGCTCTCCGTGGGATCTCCACACAAGCCCCCGAACTTCCACTCCGGCACGAGCTAGATCCGCGAGTAGATCACCGATTGACGGTCCGCCTGCCCACAACTGCTCGTCGGCGTCCCCACGCCAGTCGGTGAACCATACACGGTCCCCCGCGTGCAACGACGTGAGTTCGTCATGCAGCCGAGCGAAGTATGTCATTCCATGAATCAGAGGCTTCACGAGGTTGCCTTCCGACCAAGACGAAGCCTCTCGGTCGCTCGCGTGCACGTCCGAGGCTGGATTCGCCCGCTCGCCGCGACTCAGGAACCAAGTACCGGGATCACTGCCCACCCGACGCACCTTACGGCATCGGTAACCTGCCCACGCGCTGTGTCGCCGCGTACCCGCCGAAAATGAGGCACCCTACGTGCATTCAGTCAGCACAATGCCGCGGCGCGCTGCGGCGTTCTGTCAGGAAGGATGCCCGACCTCCCGATTGTGGAGAACGTGGATAACAAAGAAATATCGACGGACACCGATAACGGAAAGCGACTGGATCGATCTCGCGAAATCGCTCGGGACGAGTCAGCGAACGCGCCGAGCAAACGGTGGAGCAGTCGCGTCTTACATCGCATCGGGACGGCCACTGAACATCCCAGGACTGGCCTGATTGCGGTGGGTGCTCTAGTGACGTGGATCGCGGTGGGTTCGTGACGGGTTTTCCTCGACCGTGGGAGAGCGTCCTCGCCGTTGTGAGTTCATCCGTGACGGTATTGATGGTCTTCGTGCTCCAGCACACGCAAGCTCGACAGCAGGCGGTAACTCATCGCAAGCTTGACGAACTATTGCAAGCCCAACCGACTGCTAACGACCGGCTGATCGCGTTAGAAGATGCGTCCGACGACGAATTGGGCGCGATAACGGACGCCAGTCATGCAAACCGAGAACGAGCCCTCAGGACAGATCCGTCACCAACTAACTGATTGGAGATGACATCTATTGCGGCCGCCGCCGACGGGGGCTTCTCCCGACCGCATAACTCGGGCACCACACGACAGTGGCTCAGCTATCGAATAACACGAATGACCCCATTTCCGGTTGGCGTTGACGGCACTTGATGGAGCAGAGAAAGGTTGAACCGATTTCTGGCCGAGACATTGTCCGACTCGCATGTGGTTGGGGCGTAGCGCGGGGAGCGGAGCGGACCGCGAGAAGCGCCTCTCCTAAATCATTGACGGCCGACTATGAGGTTTAGGCGAGGAATCGGGAGAACTGAGCTTTACCCCGTCTGGAGTCGAAGAGCGAGAGAAGCGTCGAATACCAACTCCGACCCGGAGGAGCTCGTCCAGCTTTCTCAGAGCCTGCTCGGCCGGCTTTAGATCTACTTCGCGGTAGTGGCGCGAAATCTCAGGATCGCTGTGTCCGGCAATGTCTTCGATGACAGGTTCCGGTATGTCCAACGTATAGAGCAGCGAGATTGTCGTGCGGCGCGCATCGTGAAGGCGTACGTTCGGAACTCCCGCTCGTTCGAGCACGGAGCGCCATGCCTTTGAATCGGTGGAAGCGTCGATGGGCTTGCCGTCGAGCGGCAGCGTCTCGACCGCGCCTGTGCCGGGGTACCACCTCCGCTTGGGGTCCCCCGTGAAGAGCAAGTTATATGGGTTGGGTTCATTCTTGGCGGCGTCGACTCTACTTGCGACGACGTCACGGAGTGCGCCCACGAGTGGAACTTCACGCTGTGATCGGATCGTCTTCGGGCGCACCAGATATTGCACGCCGCTCAATTGGCGAATCTCGTCGTTGGGGTTTGCGTCGAGGAACCGTTGCGGACACTTGTGCCCGAGTGTCCAACCGCATTCCCAGACACCGTTCTCGAGTTTCTTGCACCCGTGACTGTAGGTGAGCGTCTGAAGTTGCCAGGCGATGGTGATCTTGTTTGCGACGAGATCGACTTGGTCGAGCTCTATCCTGAGGACCTCGCCTTGCCGCATTCCGGTGAGAAGGGCCAGTGCCCAGCGGGCGGCGAGCCGGTCCTTGATTGAAGTGCGGATGACTTTGATCGCGTCGTCGGCCTTGAGTACTGAGATGTTGGGGATGGCGCGCTTTGGTTTGAAGTCGCTGGTCTTCATCAGGTTCGAACCGAGGATGCGTCGCCGGACCGCTGCGTCCATTACGGCTTCGAGAGTGATCCACGCCGCACGAGCGGTTGTCGTTGACAGGCCCTTAGCTACGACCATGCGCTGGACGAAGCGCTGAAGATCTCGATCGTCCAGCCGATCAAGCTTGACCTTGCCGACTGCCGGGAGAATCTACTGGCTGAGGTGAATTCGTCGACCGGCCCGCGTCTTCGCTTTTGACCGGGTGATGTCGATGTTCTTTTGCCAGAAGTCTGTCCATTGCGCGACGGTAGGGATGCCGGTCGGGAGATCACCGCGGGTGGTTAGCTCGGACTTCAGCTTTCGCATCTGCTCGATCGCGTCGCTCTTGTTCTTGCGCCGAACCACTTTCTGCCTGCGCGCAGCCCTCAGCGGATCCGGCGGGAGCTCGATTCGAACCTCCCAGAGCCCTGTGTTTGCGTTTTTTGCGAGACTTCCCTCGCCCGCTCCCCGCCTACTTGCCATGAGCTAAGTGCACCCAAAGGTGTACCCAGAGCCACGGCGTCACACGCCTTCATAGCGCGTCAGATCCGCGGAATTCCGGGCTTTTTGGCAGATTCAAAAGTTCGTTCCAGGCGTACGTCGCATTCTGGAAAGAAGTCAAGGTCGGCTAGAGCCCCGCGCCGGTACCGAAAACGCAGGAGATGAGCCACGAAAGAGCGTGATCGGTGCCACGAACTGCGTCTCGCTGGCGAATCTCCTGCGTTTTGGGGAGTGGTCGACGATGGATGGCGGCCCAACGGACGGGTGGTCAGCGGGGCGGTACAGAAGAGTTGCGCTCCCGGTGGGCCCGCACCTTCGCCCGGTTGCCGCAGCGCTGCATGGAACACCACCGGCGATTGTTGGAGCGCGACTCGTCGTAAAACACCAGCGTGCAGTCCGCTGCCGCGCACTCCCGGATGCGGTCGGTCGGGTTCGCCGCGAACAATTCGACGGCCTCCCTCGCCAGCACGGACAGGGCCTGGCTTGCCTTGGCGCGGGAACGTCCTGCCTGCCGGGTGCCCCCGATCAGTGACGGCGCAATGTCGGGGGTCGCGGCGAACAGGTTGATCACGTCCACGTCATCCGAAAGGATTTCGTCGCCGCGACTGCGCGCGGTGGCGGCTCGCGCGAGGGAACCGCGCAGGGCACGCGCATCGATCAGGTCGCGGTCGGTGGCCCCATCGATGACCTCGGGAAACCGCCCGATCAACCACTCTGTGAGATCGGATGCCGCGTGCATCGTCTCGCAGCCCGAACCATCCATCGCGCCCGTATAGGCGAAGTCGATCGAAAGCGACCCGGAATCGAACCACCAGGTGTGGCCGTCACTCACGGTCATCTTCTGGCCGGTGGGGCGGCCTTCCGTCGCATGCATGTAACCAATATAGTCAGTTACTTCGTATCCACTTCCCTGCCGCAGACGTGCGCTCGACGCACCGCTCATGGCAGAGTCGAAAGCATCACCAGGAGAGAGAGCCACATGACCGACACCACGGGGAAGACCAAGGATGCCGGCTGGGAGGTCGGAGTTCGCCAGACCGTTGCCGCCTCGAGCGAGGTCGTCTGGCAATTCTTGCTGGGTGAAGGGCTCCCGCTGTGGTTGGGAGAAACCACCCTCCCGCATGCGAAAGGCGAGGTTTACCGCACGGCGGATGGCGTGGCCGGCGAGGTGCGTTCTTACACCGATAACGCGAAAGTGCGGCTCACCTGGCACCCGGACGACTGGCCGCATGACTCTACGCTTCAGGTCTCGGTGAAGGAGGTGGTCGGCGGTACGACCATCGGCATCCATCATGAACGCCTCGCTGATCGTGAGGAACGACGAATGATGCTGGGTCACTGGAAGAACGTTGCAGCCCACCTGGCGGCCGCTTTCGACCCGAACCGCTGACGCCGGAGAGCCACGCAGAGCGGTGCGGGAGAACCAGCACAGGTGACCGGTCAGCGCTGCCGGGTCACCACACGCCGGGTCCAGGCGATCGTGTGGGCCGCGTTGAACCGTCGCGAACATTTTCCGCACGCGAGGGTGCGGCTCGGGCGCCGATATCGGTAGTGCAGGTGGCCAGCCGGGCAGGCTCCCACCCAGGGAGCGAGTTCGCTGGCGATGGCTCCATCGTGCAGGCGCTTACCTTCGTACCCCAGATCCACCGCGACGGCCTTCCAGCGCGGACCGTGCCCGGCGCGGGTGCCGGCGATCGCATGGGCCACCTCGTGCAGCAGCACCTGGTGGATCTCGTCGTCTTCGTAGCGGGAGGCGAGATAGCGCGAGACGCTGATCGTCTTCGACGTGAAATTGCAGAGTCCCGCGCGGGTCTTTGCGGTGTCGAACGTGAAGGTCCAGCTGGGGTCGAGGTGCAGGGCGATCAGAGCATCGGCCCATCGGCTCACCCGCAGGAGCTCAGCCATTTGTCGCTGCCCATCGGGTAGCTGTCTCGAGGGCGAATCGCACCGATTCGACCTCGTCCGCTGGTGCCCCGGAGCCGGAGCGGATGTCGAGAGCGGCAGTGAATGCCACCCGCGCCTCCGCGAAACGCCCGAGGTCGAAGAGAACCGTGCCCCCGGAATAGGCGGCGGACCCTTCGAGCGAGGCCCACTCCTCGAGTGCGGCTGTTGCGCGCACCGCGATCATCTCGGCGAGCGCCCGATCGAGTTCACCCTGGTACTGGAACACGCGCGCCCGCCGCAGTCGCGCCGTAGTGAGCTGCTCCCGATCTCCGCCGAAGTGGGCTAGCCGGAAAGCCTGCTCAGCGGCGACGAGTGCCTCCCCGTTACGCCCGAGCAGTCGAAGCAGCTCGGCCTTCTCACCGAGCGCCGCGGTGCTTCGACCGTTGCCGAGTTCCTGCAGCCGCAATTCCGCCGCAGCGCGGTCTACCACCTCACGCAGGGTCTCGGGGTCATAGCCGGTAATCATCCCCTTGAGATTAACCCGCGCAGGAGACATCCAGTCGCACTTCGACGAGTTTGTCATCCCCGACCCTGGGCGATCCGCGCCCATCGGTGTTATTGATGAGGAGCCAGAGCGAGCCGTCCGGGCCCGGCACGGCGTCCCGCAGCCGGCCGAGAGATCCGAGAGGAAAGGGATGTGCTGTCGTCGCCGTCCCCGTGAACGCAGATCCCGGCGAGATCGCCCAGAGCCGCTCGCCGCGTAGGGCCGCGAGAAAGAAGGTGCCGCCGACGAAAGCGAGTCCGCTCGGGCTGGCGTCGGAAGTCGGCCACTGGTAGTCCGGATCGACGAAGCCGTCCTTCGAGCCGATGCCCTCGACGATTGGCCAGCCGTAGTTGCCGCCCGGTTCGATGCGGTTGAACTCGTCCCAGGTATTCTGGCCGAACTCGGCGGCCCAGAGTTGACCATCTGCGTCCCAGGCGATTCCCTGCGGATTGCGATGTCCGAGCGAGTAGACCAGCGATCCGGCGATTGGATTGTCACGCGGTACGGCGCCGGTGGCCGTCATCCGCAAGATCTTCCCGTTGGCTGAGCCGGGGTCCTGTGCCAGGGACGGCTGCCCGGCATCTCCGACTGTGGCAAAAAGCCTGCCGTCTGGTCCGAAGGCGATCCGGCCACCATGGTGATTGCGGGCTCTGGCCAGCCCGGTGAGGATGGGCATAGCGGCGCCGAGCCGATAGGAGCCGGATGCCCCGGCCAGAGGCATCCGCACGATGCGGTTATCCGTGGCGGTCGTGTGGTGGGCGTAGAGCCAGCGCTTCGACCCTGTCGACTGCGTATGGAGCACCGCCAGGCCGAGCAACCCGCCCTCGCCCGCGTGCACGACGCCGGGCACGACGCCGATATTGCGCCTGCTGCCCGACGGCATCAGCTCCACCACGGTGCCGGAATCGCGCTCGCCGATCAGGGTCGAATCCGCCGCGCCAAGGCGGAGGAGTGACCACGGCGCTTGCAGGCCCGTCGAGAGCACTCTCGGTTCGCCGACCGGCTGGAGAGCGCCGACGACGGATGGCGATGGCGATGGCGATGGTGCCGTGCTCGACCCGGGTGCTGGACTCGTCGTGCAACCCGTAAGCAGCAGAACAAGCGCAGCGGCACCTGCCAGGGAACCTCGCACCATCTCTCGAGTGTGATTCAGTGTGCTGGCAATCCCGGGTGAGTTTGTCCCGCTCAGTCGCGATTGCCCACCTGGAAGATGTTCTTCGCCGGGGGAGGGGATTGCACGGCCGTGTCGTCGGTGACGATCGAGGCGCCGGCGATCCAATTGCGGAGTTCGGCGCCCTCGACGATCTTGGACGGATGCGGTCCGCCGGCCAACAGCCGCGGCATCCACTCCATCGGAAGCGGTGCTCGGGAGCCGACCATCACGACATTGCCGAAGCGGCGACCCTTGAGGATCTGTGTCTCGGCGAGTGCCGCTACGTGCGCGGTAGCGGAGAGAATGGTCGCGGCCTGGCCGCGTGCGAAGGCAAGGCCAGGGCCGTCGGCGACGTTTGCCACGATGATCCCGGCGGGTTTCAGCAGGGCCACAGCCTCACGGTAGAACTCGAGGCTCGTGACGTGGGCCGGTGTGCGGGCGCCGCTGAAGACGTCGACGACCAGGAGGTCGACCTCACCGCGCAGGCCGCCGGGCAGTTTGCCGAGCACCTCACGGGCATCCCCATGGCGCACCCGGATCGAGGCGTTGCGGGGGAGGGGGAGGTGCGCGCGCACGAGGTCCACGAGGTCGGTCTCTATCTCCGCGACCTGTTGCCGGGAGCCGGGTCGGGTGGCCTCGATGTAGCGGGGCAGGGTGAATGCTCCGGCACCGAGGTGAACCGCGGTGAGGGGCTCACCCGGCACGCCGAGCTGGTCGATCACGTGACCGATGCGCTGGATGTATTCGAAGAAGAGTTGGCTCGGATCATCCAGGTTCACATGCGATTGCGGCGTGCCATCGACAATGAGGGTGAAACTGCCAGGCACCCATCGATCGGGCTCGATCACCGCGCGGTACCCGCTGAGCTTGAGGATCGCGGAAGGATGTTCAGTCACCCCAATGACCTTGCCATACCCGCCGCCCGGCCGGGGGGCGACCCTCGTCCGGGGAGCACCAGTTGTGGGGAATTGTCGAGATTGACCCTTGTGCATGAGAATGACTCTGGAACAGAAATGCGCACAAGGGACCTCATGAGTTTGTATGACGAGATCGGCGGCGACGCCGCGATCGCTGCCGTTGTCACCGAATTCTGGCATCGAGTGAGCTCCGACGACTTCCTGTGGCCGTGGTTTTCCGCGATCGACAGTGATCAGCTCAGGTCTCACCTGCATGCGTATCTCACCGTTGCGTTCGATGGCCCGGAGCAATACGAGGGTCGCAGCATGCGTCGCTCCCACGCCGGACTGAATGTCACCGGGGCGGCCTTCGACCGCCTCCTGGCACATTTGGGCGAGTCGCTCGTGGCGTTCGGCACTATCCCGGAGAACATCGCCCGGGTGGATGCTCGCCTCAAGCTGCTGCGTCCCGTGATTGTCGAACGGAACTTCTAACGCGATCAAATCGGTCGAAACCGGGTCTTTATACTCGCTTTTGCGAAAATGGTCAAGAATCGACTTGCACTCGTGACCAATTCGGGCCTATGCTTGTTCTTTGCGCTCCCAGGACATCTCTGCCTTCATATCGCGGTCGGCTGCGCTCGGTCACTTCCGAGCACACCCCTGGAGCGAAACCCATCACCGACTGAACTCCCTACTTAGGCAATGGGGCGCGTAACACCGCCCACCGGAGGTTATTTCCTTGGCTGCTGCTCGCAACGCATCCACCACGAACTCGTCGAAAAAGGGATCTCCCCAGAACGGACGCTCTGCTGAGCGCCTCTCGTTCGCGAAGATCACCGACACACTGACAGTTCCCGATCTTCTCGCATTACAAACCGAGAGCTTTGACTGGCTCGTCGGCAACGATCTCTGGAAGGAGCGCGCCGCCGAGGCCAAAGCTTCCGGTCGCCAAGATCTTCCCTCCCTCACCGGTCTCGAGGAGATCTTCGAAGAGATCTCTCCGATCGAGGACCTCGGCGAGACGATGCAGCTGTCGTTCACGAACCCCTTCCTCGAAGAGAAGAAGTACTCGATCGACGAGTGCAAGGAGAAGGGCAAGACATTCTCCGCGCCTCTCTACGTCGAGGCCGAGTTCATGAACCACCTCACGGGTGAGATCAAGACACAAACCGTCTTCATGGGTGACTTCCCGCTGATGACCCCGAAGGGCACGTTCGTCATCAACGGCACCGAGCGCGTCGTCGTCTCGCAGCTCGTGCGTTCCCCCGGCGTGTATTTCGACCGCGCCCAGGAGAAGACCTCCGATAAGGACATCTACTCTGCTCGCATCATTCCGAGCCGCGGTGCCTGGCTCGAATTTGAGATCGACAAGCGCGACCAGGTCGGCGTGCGCATCGACCGCAAGCGCAAGCAGTCGGTCACCGTGTTCCTCAAGGCACTCGGACTCACCAGCGAAGAGATTCTCGAGGAGTTCAAGGGCTTCGCGTCCATCGAGCTGACGCTCGAGAAAGACAACATCCTGACAAAGGATGAAGCGCTCAAGGACATCTACCGCAAGCTTCGTCCGGGAGAGCAGGTCGCCGCCGAGGCAGCGCGCGCGCTCCTCGACAACTTCTACTTCAACTCCAAGCGCTACGACCTCGCTAAGGTCGGTCGCTACAAGATCAACCGAAAGCTTGGCATCGACGCGCAGCTGGCGAATTCGGTGCTCAGCCAGCAGGACATCCTGGCGACGATCAAGTACCTGGTTGCCCTGCACGACGAGCAGAAGACGCTCCCGGGCATCCGCGATGGTAAGCCGGTTGATCTTCGTCTCGATGTGGACGATATCGACCACTTCGGTAACCGTCGTATCCGCGCGGTCGGCGAGCTCATCCAGAACCAGGTGCGCACCGGTCTCTCGCGCATGGAGCGTGTCGTTCGCGAGCGCATGACCACGCAGGACATCGAAGCGATCACCCCGCAGACCCTGATCAACGTGCGTCCCGTCGTCGCCGCTATCAAGGAGTTCTTCGGTACCTCCCAGCTATCGCAGTTCATGGACCAGAACAACCCGCTCGCGGGTCTCACCCACAAGCGCCGCCTGTCGGCGCTTGGCCCGGGTGGCCTGTCCCGTGAGCGCGCCGGCGTCGAGGTGCGAGACGTTCACCCCTCGCACTACGGACGCATGTGTCCGATCGAGACCCCTGAGGGCCCGAACATCGGCCTGATCGGTTCGCTTGCCTCGTTCGCACGCATCAACTCCTTCGGTTTCATCGAGACACCGTACCGTCGCGTCATCAACGGTGTTGTCTCCGAGACCATCGATTACCTCACCGCCAGCGAGGAAGACGAGTACGTCGTCGCGCAGGCCAACGCGCCGCTGACACCGGATGCTCGCTTCGCCGAGCCCCGCGTCCTCGCGCGCAAGAAGGGGGGAGAGGTCGATCTCTTCCTCATCGACGAAATCGGCTACATGGATGTCTCGCCACGCCAGATGGTGTCGGTCGCGACATCGCTTATCCCGTTCCTCGAGCACGACGATGCAAACCGTGCACTCATGGGTGCCAACATGCAGCGCCAGGCTGTGCCGCTGCTGCGCAGCGAATCGCCGCTGGTCGGAACCGGTATGGAGGGCTACGCGGCTATCGACGCCGGCGACGTGGTCACCGCAACCGGTGCCGGAGTTGTGGCAGAGGTCTCGGCTGATGTCGTGACCATCCATCTCGACGACGGGGGGACAAAGGACTATTACCTCCGCAAGTTCAACCGCTCTAACCAGGGAACCTCCTACAACAACCGCGTGATCGTTGCTGCGGGCGACCGCATCGAGGTCGGCCAGGTCCTTGCGGACGGTCCGGCGACGGAGAACGGCGAACTCGCCCTCGGAAAGAACCTTCTCGTGGCATTCATGCCGTGGGAGGGCTACAACTTCGAAGACGCGATGATCCTGAGCCAGAACCTGGTGAAGGACGACACGCTCTCCTCGATTCATATCGAGGAGTACGAGGTCGACGCACGCGACACCAAGCTCGGCAAGGAAGAGATCACCCGCGACCTTCCTAACGTGAGCCCGGAGCTGCTTGCCGACCTCGACGAGCGTGGGATCATCCGCATCGGAGCCGAGGTTCGCCCCGGTGACATCCTGGTCGGGAAGGTCACGCCGAAGGGCGAGACCGAGCTTTCCGCCGAGGAGCGCCTGCTTCGCGCCATCTTCAACGAGAAGAGCCGCGAAGTGCGCGACACCTCGCTCAAGGTTCCCCACGGTGAGGCCGGAACAATCATCGGCGTCAAGGTGTTCGACTCGCAGGACGGTGACGACGAACTCGGCTCTGGTGTCAACCAGCGCGTTGTCGTGTTCATCGCCCAGAAGCGCAAGATCACCGAGGGCGACAAGCTCGCCGGCCGCCACGGCAACAAGGGCGTCATCTCCAAGATCCTTCCGGTCGAAGACATGCCGTTCCTCGCCGATGGAACCCCGGTCGACATCATCCTGAACCCGCTCGGTATCCCCGGTCGAATGAACTTCGGCCAGGTGCTTGAGACCCATCTTGGATGGGTAGCCAAGCAGGGCTGGGACATCAAGGGCAACCCGAAGTGGGCAGCCAAGATCTCGGACGAGGCAAAGTCAGGCGCTCCGGGCACCAAGGTGGCGACACCCGTGTTCGACGGTGCGCTCGAGGCCGAGATCGAGGGTCTTCTCGACTCCACGACCCCGACCCGCGACGGCGACCGCCTCATCGGTTCATCCGGTAAGGCACAGCTGTTCGACGGCCGGAGTGGCGAGCCGTTCCCGCAGCCGGTTTCGGTCGGTTACATGTACATCCTCAAGCTCCACCACCTCGTCGACGACAAGATCCACGCCCGCTCGACGGGACCGTACTCGATGATCACGCAGCAGCCGCTGGGTGGTAAGGCGCAGTTCGGTGGACAGCGATTCGGTGAGATGGAGGTCTGGGCCCTCGAGGCCTATGGCGCCGCTTACGCACTGCAGGAACTTCTGACGATCAAGTCGGATGACATCCTCGGCCGGGTCAAGGTGTACGAAGCCATCGTCAAGGGCGAGAACATCCAGGAGCCCGGCATCCCGGAATCCTTCAAGGTGCTCATCAAGGAGATGCAGTCCCTGTGCCTCAACGTCGAAGTCCTTTCGGCAGACGGCACGGCAGTGAGCCTGCGCGACACGGATGACGAGGTCTTCCGTGCAGCGGAGGAGCTCGGAATCAACATCTCCACGCGCTTCGAGAACTCGTCGATTGACGACATCTAAGCCGTCATCGCCTCGACACCTTTTTCTAAAAGTTTTTCTAAAGTAGGAGAAAAATTGCTCGACGTAACAACGTTCGATGAGCTTCGTATCGGCCTCGCGACCGCTGACGACATCCGTCGCTGGTCGCACGGTGAAGTCAAGAAGCCCGAAACGATCAATTACCGCACGCTCAAGCCCGAGAAGGACGGCCTCTTCGGAGAGCAGATCTTCGGACCGAGCCGTGATTGGGAGTGCTCGTGCGGCAAGTACAAGCGCGTGCGCTTCAAAGGCATCGTTTGTGAGCGCTGTGGCGTAGAGGTCACGAAGTCGTCGGTGCGCCGTGAGCGCATGGGCCACATCGAACTCGCCGCCCCGGTCACCCACATCTGGTACTTCAAGGGCGTTCCTTCGCGCTTGGGCTACCTGCTCGATATGGCGCCGAAGGACCTCGAAAAGGTCATCTACTTCGCCGCCTACATGGTCATCTCCGTCGACGAGGAGGGCCGTCACGACGACATGCCCGGACTCGAGAACGAGATCCGGCTCGAGATCAAGGAGTTGGAGAGCCAGCGCGATGCCCGCATCGCGGACCGCCTGCAGCGCCTCGAGACCGACCTTGCCGCCCTGGAAGAAGAGGGTGCAAAAGCCGATCAGAAGCGCCGGACCAAGGACGTCGCCGAAAAGGAGATGGGCCAGGCCCGTAAGTCCTTCGACGAGCAGATCGCTCAGCTCGAACGAGTGTGGGATGACTTCCGCAGCCTCAAGGTCGGCGACCTCAAGCCCGAGGATGCAGTATTCCACGACCTCCAGGACCGTTTCGGCGTGTACTTCGAGGCCTACATGGGCGCCGAGGCCATCCAGAAGCGCCTCCAGGCCTTTGACCTCGCCACCGAAAGTGACGACCTTCACGACCAGATCGCCAATGGCAAGGGCCAGAAGAAGATCCGTGCAATCAAGCGACTGCGCGTGGTCAACTCTTTCCTCCAGACGGGCAACTCGCCGGCAGCCATGGTGCTCGAAGTCGTTCCGGTCATCCCGCCGGAGCTGCGCCCGATGGTGCAGCTCGACGGTGGCCGCTTCGCGACCTCCGACCTCAACGACCTCTACCGTCGCGTGATCAACCGCAACAACCGTCTGCGCCGACTGCTCGACCTCGGTGCCCCCGAGATCATCGTCAACAACGAGAAGCGGATGCTGCAGGAGGCCGTCGACGCACTGTTCGACAACGGTCGCCGTGGTCGCCCGGTCACCGGTACCGGCAACCGTGCCCTCAAGTCCCTGAGCGACATGCTCAAGGGAAAGCAGGGTCGTTTCCGCCAGAACCTGCTCGGAAAGCGCGTCGACTACTCCGGCCGTTCGGTCATCATCGTCGGACCGCAGCTCAAGCTCCACCAGTGTGGACTGCCCAAGCAGATGGCACTGGAGCTGTTCAAGCCCTTCGTGATCAAGCGCCTCATCGACCTCAGCCACGCTCAGAACATCAAGAGCGCCAAGCGCATGGTCGAGCGTTCGCGTCCGCAGGTGTGGGACGTGCTCGAGGAGATCATCCGCGAGCGCCCGGTGCTGCTCAACCGCGCGCCCACCCTGCATCGTTTGGGAATCCAGGCGTTTGAGCCGCAGCTCGTCGAGGGTAAGGCCATCCAGCTTCATCCGCTCGTCTGCGCGGCGTTCAACGCCGACTTCGACGGTGACCAGATGGCCGTACACCTTCCGCTGTCCGTCGAGGCCCAGGCCGAAGCGCGCATCCTGATGCTCGCGTCGAACAACATCCTGAAGCCGTCGGATGGCCGTCCGGTCACCCTGCCAACCCAGGACATGATCATCGGCCTGCACCACCTCACCACGCTCAAGGAAGGCGTCGTCGGCGAAGGCCGCGCGTTCTCCTCGATCGCCGAGGCGATCCTTGCTCACGACCAGCACTCGGTCGACCTCAACGCGAAGGTGCGCATCCGCTTGTCGGATGTCGTCTTCGCCGAGGGGGAGGAGCCGGCTGGCTTTGAAATCGGCAAGCCGGTGCTCGTGAACACGAGTCTCGGTCGGGCGCTCTTCAACGAGACGCTTCCGGAGGACTACCCGTACGTTGAGGCCGTGGCCGATAAGGGCCAACTCTCCGCGATCGTCAACGATCTCGCCGAGCGCTACCCCAAGGTGGAGGTCGCCGCAGCACTCGACCGCATCAAGGACGCCGGATTCCACTGGGCATCCCGTTCCGGAGTGACCGTCGCTCTCAGCGACGTGCTCACCCCGCCGAACAAGCGCCAGATCATCGAGGGCTACGAGAAGCAGGCCACGAAGGTTCAGACCCAGTTTGAGAAGGGCCTCACGACCGACGCCGAGCGTCGCCAGGAGCTCATCGAGATCTGGAACAAGGCAACCGCCGAAGTCGCCAAGGCGATGGAAGACAACATGCCTGCCGACAACACCATCAACCGCATGGTCACCTCCGGTGCCCGTGGTAACTGGATGCAGGTTCGCCAGATCGCCGGTATGCGTGGACTCGTGTCGAACCCGAAGGGTGAGATCATCCCCCGCCCGATCATCTCGAGCTACCGCGAAGGACTCTCGGTTGCCGAGTACTTCATCGCGACTCACGGTGCTCGTAAGGGACTGGCCGACACCGCGCTTCGTACGGCCGACTCCGGATACCTCACGCGTCGACTCGTCGACGTCTCGCAGGACGTCATCATTCGCGAGGACGACTGTGGCACCTCCAAGGGTCTCGACATGCCGATCGCCGTTCAGGATGCCGCGGGCAACTGGTCCCTCGACGTCAACGTCGAGAACTCGGTGTACGCCCGCAGCCTCGCGGCCGATGCGGTCAACGAGGCTGGCGAAATCATCGCGTCGGCCGGAGATGACGTCGGAGATATTCTGCTCGACGTGCTGCTCGCAGCGGGAGTTCACAACATCAAGGTGCGTTCGGTGCTCACGTGTGAGTCTGCCGTCGGTGTGTGTGCGGCCTGCTATGGCCGTTCGCTCGCGACCGGAAAGCTCGTCGACATCGGAGAGGCCGTGGGCATCATCGCTGCCCAGTCCATTGGCGAGCCCGGCACGCAGCTCACGATGCGTACCTTCCACACCGGTGGGGTGGCATCCGCGGATGACATCACTCAGGGCCTGCCGCGCGTCACCGAGCTCTTCGAGGCTCGCACCCCCAAGGGTGCGTCCCCGATTGCCGAGGCCGCCGGCCGCATCACCATCGAGGATACGGACCGCAGCCGCAAGCTGATCCTGACCCCCGACAGTGGTGACGAGCCGATCGCTTACCCGGTACTCAAGCGTGCGACACTTCTTGTCGAAGACGGCCAGCACGTCGAGCTCGGACAGCAGCTGCACGTGGGTGCGATCGATCCGAAGGAAGTTCTTCGGGTGCGCGGCGTTCGTGCCGTTCAGATCCACCTGGTCAGCGGAGTACAGGGCGTCTATCGCTCGCAGGGTGTGCCGATTCACGACAAGCACATCGAGGTCATCGTTCGCCAGATGCTCCGCAAGGTGACTGTCGTCGATCACGGTGACACCGGGCTGCTGCCGGGTGAACTCGTCGACCGCCTCAAGTACAACGATCTGAACCGCTCCGCTCTCACCGAGGGCAAGAAGACGGCATCCGCTCGCCAGGAGGTCATGGGAATCACCAAGGCATCTCTGGCAACCGAGTCGTGGCTGTCGGCCGCGTCATTCCAGGAGACCACGCGTGTTCTCACGCAGGCCGCAATGGAGGGTAAGTCCGACCCGCTGATGGGCCTGAAGGAGAACGTGATCATCGGAAAGCTGATTCCTGCCGGAACCGGCCTGCCGAAGTACCGCAACGTCTCCGTCGAGGCGACGGAAGAGGCCAAGGCTGAGCGCTACCCGAACCGCATCTTCACGGATGACTCGGTGTTCAGCGAGGCGGACCTCTCGTTCGTCGACTTCGACAGCTTCTCCTCCGACGACTACACGCCGGGAACGTACAACTAAGCGCACCGCGACGATGGCCCCTACTCCGGTAGGGGCCATTAGTCGTTAATCAGCCGGTGAGGTCTGGCAATCTGTTCCTTACTGCCGTAAGCAGCATCCGATTGCCAGATCTCACCGCTGGAAAAGGGGGTTGGGGTCTACTCCTGAGGGGCTGTGGATGGGCGATGGCAGCTGTGGATTACGGTTTGCTGCGCTTCGCGACAGGCATCCTTTTTCGATGGGTGCTCGCGTTAGGCTTCCGACCGCGATTGGAGTCGGTCCGTTCTCGGTCGGCCGCGCGCTCGCACTCGGAGTCGGAGTGGGCCGACTGCGGGGGGCCGATCTTGAACGTCCGTTCTGGGGTATTCGGGTTCCGGCTGGCTCGGAGCGATCGATAGTCAACATGGTGGACGCGTACGCAGAGCGGATATCTCCGGGTGCGTACTTCTCTCACATCACCGCGGCGAGGTTATGGGGCATCCCCCTCCCGTTCGCACTTGAACGCCGTTCGGCCCTCGATGTGGCGGTCCGGCCGGGGCAGGTGGTACCGGTAGGTGCGGGCATCCGGGGGCATCGGCTTCAGGTCGACGAAAGAGATGTCCTTCAGTTCGGCCGCATCCGCGTCACTTCTCTCGCGCGCACCTGGTGTGACCTCGGGGCGCTGCTCAGCGAGGAAGACCTGGTGGCCGCTGGGGATTTCCTGCTCTGGCGCAGGCGTGCCACTCACCTGCGCCTGGACAGAAGCAACCTCGCTAATGCGCTGGATCGCTGGAAAGGCAGGCGAGGGCGGCCGCTGCTCGAAAGGTGCCTTCCAACGCTCACCGACCGCGCGGATTCACCGCCCGAATCGGTGATGAGAGTGAGGTTCGCCTCCGCGGGATTGCCGTCTCCCGAGGTGAACTGCGAAATCTACACGGATGCCGGGGTGTTCGTTGCGATGGCCGACCTCGGCTGGAGGCGGTACCGGGTCGCGTTCGACTACGAGGGCGACGGCCACCGCACCGATCGCGTGCAGTGGGGAAAGGACCTTAAGCGTGCGCCGCGGCTCGAAGATGCCACCTGGTCGTACGTTCGTGCTGGCGCACCCGACTTGCGGGACTCGCGGGAGATTATCGAAATCCTGAAGTCCAGATTGCGGAGAGGTGGCTGGCGCGGGTGACCGTGGGTCTGGTGAGGTCTGGCAAACGCACTCTCCACAAGTGGATGAGCGACCATTCGCCAGATCTCAACTCGGGTAGCTCACGGAACCACACGGTGACCCCCTATCGCGGGACTGTAAATACCATCAGCGCGCCTATAACGTGGGATTTCCGGGGGGATCGTCCTACTTTCGTTTTGCGCCCTCCGACTGACACACACAGGAAGGGCGCGGAAATGTCTTCAGTCGCTGAGATTCTCATCATCCGGGGCCTCATGCCGATCGAGAGTCTCGACGACATCAGCGGGGACCCCGCCACGGATGAACTCCAGATCATCAACCTGATCGACGCGGGAGTACTCACTGACGTCCAGGTCGCGTCTGCACGTGCCGCCCAGGCCGGTCTGCCTTTTGTGGAACTCATCGACTTTCCCATAGATCGCACCGCGGTTTCTCTCGTCTCCGCTGCGCTCTGTCGCCGACACGATCTGCTTCCGCTCTCGGTCGCGGGCGATACGATCACAGTCGCCATGTCGAACCCGGGTGACGTCTTCGCTCTCGACGACATCCGGGCAGCGACACGAATGCGGGTGAACGCGGTTGTCGCGGAGCGCCAGGATCTGCGTAACGCGATGAACCGCCTGCTTAGAGCGGATGGCGAGCTCAACGACCTGACCACCGCGCTCGAGGAGGAGGGCAAGCCCTCCGCTGATATGGTGCCGGTGGTCTCCGAGGCCTTCGAAGACGATGCGCCGATCGTGCGATTCGTTAACCTGCTGATCAGCCAGGCCATCCAGGACCGGGCTTCCGACATCCACATCGAGCCGGGAGAGCATGAGGTGCGGGTCCGCTACCGCATCGACGGCGTGCTTCACGAGATGCAGCGTGCCCCCAAGCAGATCCAGAACGGCGTGATTTCGCGCCTCAAGATTATGAGCGACATCGACATCGCCGAGCGTCGTAAGCCTCAGGATGGCCGGCTCTCGGTGGTCCATGGAGGCCGCAAAATCGATCTACGAGTCGCCACTCTCCCGACCGTGTGGGGCGAGAAGGTCGTCATGCGAATTCTCGACAATTCGGGCTCGAGCATGAGCCTCGATGACCTCGGACTATTGCAGCGCAACTTCGACGTCTACAAGAAGTCGTACACGAAGCCCTACGGCATGATCCTCGTGACTGGACCGACCGGATCCGGCAAGTCGACCACGCTCTACACCACTCTCAACACCGTTGCGAAGCCCGAGATCAACGTGATCACGGTTGAGGACCCGGTGGAGTACCGCATGGCCGGCATCAACCAGGTGCAGGTGAATCCGAAGGCTGGCCTGACTTTCGCGAGCGCGCTGCGGTCGATCCTGCGATCCGACCCGGATGTTGTGCTGCTCGGTGAGATCCGCGACCACGAGACGGCCCAGATCGCCATCGAGGCCTCCCTCACCGGCCACCTCGTGCTCTCGACCCTCCACACCAACGATGCCCCGAGCGCGATTACCCGTCTCACCGAGATGGAGATCGAGCCATTCCTGGTGGGATCCGCCCTCGACTCGGTGGTTGCCCAGCGACTCGCGCGTCGCCTCTGCGACCGCTGCAAGCAGCCGTACACACCGGTCGCCACCGAAATGGCGGCATTCGGCTTCTTTATCGACCCGGACCTGCCGGTGCCGACTCTTCACCAGCCCATCGGCTGCTCGGTCTGCTCGAATACCGGCTACCGGGGACGCATCGCCATCCACGAGATCATGGCGGTGAGCGAGGAGATCGAACGCATGGCCGTCCGGCGAGCGTCGAGCGCGGAGATCAAGAGTGTTGCGATCGCCGAGGGCATGCTCACGCTGCGCCAGGACGGTTGGGCGAAAGCCCAGCTGGGTCTCACGTCGGTAGAGGAAATCTTGCGCGTAGTCGCGTAGTTGTATCGGCGACGGGGGTCGCCGCATCCATTTGTTCAATGAGGGGAACGATCAATGAACCAACCGTACGAGATTCCGGTGAGCAACATCACACCCATTCTTTCGCCGCGTCGGGCTGCGCAGGCTGCCGCAGAAGCTGCCGGCATGAATGCCGATCCGCTGCACTATGCGCCACCGTCCCTGGGCGGTCCGGAGTACGTCGAGCCGGCGGGCCAACTACCTCCGGAGGAGTTTTTTGCGAGCCAACAGTCGCGGATCACTCCCGACCTCGCTCCGCCGGTGGCGGGAACTTCGCCGTTCGGTGTGGCACCGCCGGCGGCAACCTACTCTCCGAAGATCGACCCGGATGCGTACGACCTCACGATCATCCCGCCCGCCAGTGCCGCGTCGTCCTACGCCGGCTCGGAATCCTACGAGCCGCCCACCACGCGTCCCTCATATGACCTTTTCGAGGCTCCGGCTCCCGTGGTCGCTGCGCCTCACGTCGCGCCGACGGAGACGAGCACTCTGCTCGAGCAGGCGCTCGCCGATATCACCGCTGGATCCAGCTCGAGCTATGACCTTGACGACACCGACGACACGCCATACTTCGAGGAGCCGACGGCGGGTGAGGGCAACATCTCTCCCCGACTGAACGTCGACGCCGATCTCATCGCGGCTCTCACCGACGTGCTCTACTCCGGGGCCTCCGACCTCCACGTCACCGTCAACGCACCGCCGACCATCCGTGTGGATGGCGTGCTCCGGCAGGTAGACGGCACCTCTGTCTGGAATCGTGCGAAGGTCACCTCCGCGCTCCTCAGCATCCTCACCGCCGAGCAGCGGATCGCCTTCGACAAGGAACTCGAGCTGGACCTCGCCTACACCCTCTCGGCCAACGCGCGATTCCGCGTCAACATCTACCAGCAGCGCAACTCGATGGGGGCGGCGTTCCGACTCATTCCCACCGAGATCAAGCAGCTGAAAGACCTCGGTGTGCCCGAGACCATCGGTCGTTTTGCCAAGCTCCCGCGTGGTCTCGTGCTGGTGACCGGGCCCACAGGTTCGGGCAAGTCCACCACCCTGGCGGCGCTCATTGACCTCGTCAACCGCACCCGGGCCGACCACATCGTCACGGTCGAAGACCCGATCGAGTTCATGCACAGGAACCACAAGTCGCTGGTCAACCAGCGCGAGGTCGGCCCCGATACGCATAGTTTCGCGAGCGCCCTCAAGCACGTGCTGCGGCAGGACCCCGACGTGATCCTCATCGGCGAGCTCCGAGACCTCGAGACAATCTCGGTAGCACTCACCGCGGCCGAGACCGGCCACTTGGTCTTTGCGACCCTCCACACGCAGGATGCCGCCCAGACCATCGACCGCATCATCGACGTGTTCCCACCTCACCAGCAGGGGCAGGTGCGTTCGCAGCTTGCGGCCGTGCTGCAAGGGGTTGTGTGCCAGACCCTGGTGAAGAAGGCCAGCGGATCGGGTCGAGTCGTCGCCACCGAGATCCTCATCGCCACCCCGGCCATCAACAACCTCATCCGCGAGGGCAAGACCTATCAGATCGCCTCGGCCATGCAGGCGGGCAGAGATCACGGCATGCACACGATGGACTCGCATCTGGCCGACCTGGCGAACGCCGGCATGATCACGGTCGCAGCCGCGATCGAGAAGGCGCAGGACGTCGAGTCACTCAAGCAACTCATCCACCGCGGTGATAGTGCAACGGATGCCGCCGCACAAGCGATGGCGGCAACCGGAATCGACTTCAAAGACGCCTACTCGAGAAAGATCGGTGAATAATGGCCACTCTCGCCTACGCCTACAAGGGACGGGATGCCCAGGGCAAAGTCGTGAAAGGCAAGCTCGAGGCATCCACAGAATCGAATGCGGCGGTACGTCTCCGCTCGATGGGCGTCTCCCCGACCTCGATCGAGGAGTCCAAAAACGGCACCGGTCTCAATATGGAGATCAAGTTCCTCAGCAAAGGGGTCGGGCTCAAGGACCTCGCCATCATGAGCCGTCAGATGGCGACCATGATTGCGGCGGGACTCTCACTGCTGCGCACGCTTACGATCCTCGCCGACCAGACCGAGAACAAGGCACTCGCCTCGACACTCGGCGAGGTGCGCGCAGACATCGAGGGTGGCTCGTCGCTGTCGGCGAGTTTCGCGAAGTTCCCCCGCGTCTTCCCGCGCCTGATGATCCATCTGGTGCGTGCCGGCGAGACCGGTGGATTCCTCGATGGTGCATTGGAGTCGATCGCCAACAACTTCGAATCCGACGTTAAGCTTCGCGCCACGATCAAATCTGCCCTCACCTACCCGATCGCGGTTCTCATCATGGCCTTCGTGGCGGTCATCGCCATGCTCATCTTCATCGTGCCGGTGTTCCAGGCGATGTTCTCGAGCCTCGGTGGCCAGCTTCCGCTGCCCACCCAGATTCTCGTGACGCTCTCACAGAACATGGTCTGGATCTTCCCGCTCCTCGTTGTGTCGATTGTGGGCTTCAACGTCTGGTGGAAATTCAACAAAGAGAAAGAGAGGGTTCGGAGCATCGTCGACCCGCTCAAGCTCAAGATCCCGGTTTTCGGCGGGTTGTTTGCCAAGGTCGCGGTTGCCCGCTTCACCCGCAATTTCTCAGCCATGATCGCCGCCGGCGTGCCCATCCTGCAGTCCCTCAGCATCGTCGGAGAGACCTCTGGCAACTGGGTGATCGAAGACGGCCTGAAGAAGGTGCAGGAGTCGGTGCGCACCGGCAACTCGATCGCCGCTCCGCTCGCTTCGCAGCCGATTTTCCCTGCGATGGTGGTGCAGATGATCGCGGTCGGAGAGGACTCCGGTGCCCTGGAAATCATGCTGACCAAGGTCGCGGACTTCTACGAGGAGGAGGTGCAGAGCACCGCAGAAGCGTTGACATCGCTCATCGAGCCGCTCATGATCGCCGTGATCGGAACAATTATCGGCGGCATGATCGTGGCGCTGTACATGCCTATTTTCACCATCTTCAATTCGATCAACAAGTAGTCGCGCTCACTCCGAACAGGACACGGTCACATGATCAGCGATATGAGCAGGACACTGACGAGGGCGCGTGAGGCTCGCAGAGATGGCGAAACGGGCTTCTCGCTCGTCGAGCTCATGGTCGTCATCGTCATCATCGGCATTCTCGCTACGATTGCCATCCCCATCTTTATCAATCAACGCCAGAGCGCGTGGAAGGCTTCGGTAGCGACCGACCTGAGGAACGCCGCCGTGGTGGTCGAGACGTGGGGAATGAACCACAGCGGCTCCTTCGCCGCCTTTCCCGTGAGCAATGCCACCAACGGCATCACGGTCACTTCCGGCAACACGATCGTGGTCAGCCCGAGCGCGACCACCTTCACCATCCTGGCCTCAAACGCCAACATGAGTCCCGGGAGCCAGACCTACGACCGGGCCCTTGGTGGACTGGGAAAGTTCACTCCCTAGTGTGGTCACGGCAGGGCAGAATCTCAGCAGCGGCAGCTTCCCCTATCGGATGCTGCCGCTTTCCTGTAGTCGGAATCGCCGGAATACCCCTGTTTTGGGGCCGAGAATCCGGGATATTACCCCTGTTCGCGGGATTCCGCGGCGCTAACGGTGCGGCCAACATGATTTCAGGGGGCATTGCACTTGGGGGCCACCTGTCCATCAACATTCTCAATGAACAGGAATCAATAACATGATCATTCGTATGAACAAGGCCATGACGGCCGGCCGTGAGGCTCGCAAGGACGGGGAGAAGGGCTTCACGCTCATCGAGCTCCTCGTCGTCATCATCATCATCGGCATCCTCGCCGCGATCGCCATCCCGGTATTCCTCAACCAGCGCCAGAGTGCCTGGAAGGCCTCTGTGGCTTCCGACCTCAAGAACGCTGCGGTGGTCGTCGAGACCTACGGCACCTCAAACGGTGGTTCGTTCGCTAACTTCCCGGGGGCGGGAACCGCAGTGGTAAATAGTGGCGGAACCACTACTGGTGGTGTTGCTAACGGTAGCTTGAATTTCAAGGTCAGCACTGGCAACTCGATCACTGTCACACTTGTGGGAACCCCCGTGACGTCGTACACCATCGCCGGTTCAAACTCGAACATCTCGCCTGGTAGCCAGACGTTCGACAGCGCTGCGGGCGGTCTCGGAAAGTTCACTCCGTAACTCACCTCTCGCCGAACGGTGCGGAATGTGGTGCAGACCACGTTCCGCACCGTTCTCGTACCATTTCGCTCCACATACTTCTGCTGACTCACCCGAAGGAGGTGTCATGAACCACATCCGACGTAGTCTCGGCCGCCTCACCGCGGACTCGAGTGGCATGACCCTCGTCGAGGTGATTGTTGCGATCGCCATCATGGGAATTGTCGCCACTGCCGCCATCGGCCTTGCCATCAGTTCCACAATTGGGTCCGTTTCACAACAGCGCCGAGCGATCGCCGTCACTGTCGGAAACGCCGCGATGGAGAGGGTCAGCGGGCTCCCCGCAGCAAGCCTCTTCGGCGGTAGGGCACTTATCGCGGTGAACACCAGCTTCTCGAATAATTCCGGGGTGAGCGGGGTGAGCACGACCTACCAGGACTACGACCGAACTTCGCCGTTGCCTGGCGCCCAGACGGTACCCATCGACGCTCCGGTAACCCAGAACGGCACGCCCTACACGGTCACGACGATCATCGGTACCTGCTTTGAGAAGCTCGGTACAAATAGCGGCCAGACCGCCGGTGGAGACTGCGCAAAAGTCGATTCGGCTACCTACGCTCCCCTCACCCCCGCCGGATACACCCGATTGACCCGGGTCATCGTGGTCGTGGGATGGACTGCCGGGCAGGAATGCGCCGTCATCGGTTCCTGCGTCTACACGATCTCCACCCTGATCGACTCCCACACTGACCTGGAATGGAAGACTAATGGCTGAACGATCGCCATTGGCTGCCTCGAATCACGGCGACGAGGCCGGCTTCAGCTTGGTGGAGCTCATGGTCGCGATGGCAATCTTCGCAATCTTCGTCGCCGTCATCCTCACCTCTATCGTGGCTATTTCGCGAAGCGCGGTGCGCACCCAGCTTGTGGGCGAGTCAACGAACAGCACCCTCGTTGTCTTCGGGAGCCTCGACCGGCAGGTGCGATACTCAGACTCGATCAACTATCCCGGAGTCGGCGCGACGGGCAATCGCTACGTCGAGTTCAGGGTGCCCGCGGCGAGCACCGCCGGTGGGCTCCTGGCCATCTGCTACCAGTGGCGCTTCTCCCTCGCCGACTCTCGACTCGAGTCACGCCGATGGAATGAGAGCGACCCGACGACCGCCACGGCGTGGTCTCCCAAACTGACCAATGTCGCCAATGACGGCGATCCCACGCACCCGTTCCAGTTGGTTGCGGCGAACATCTCGGACAAGCCTCGCCAACAACTCCTGATCACCCTCAACCCGGGCACTGACGCCCAGACCGCGGGAGCAGGGATGTCCACGACTTTCATCGCACGCAACACCTCGATCAAGTCTCAAAGCAATGATCCGCTCACTCCCGTTTGCACGTTCGGAGCATACCGACCATGATTAGCATCTCGTCTGCCCTCCATTCCTTGCGTGCGTCCGCAAATCGTGGCCGCGTGCGTGCGGCTGGGGAAGAGGGAGTGGCTCTCCTCACCGCGATTCTGTTCATGGTCCTGGCAGCGGGTCTCTCGGTGGTCTTGCTCAGTGTGATCCTGTCGCAGGCGACGCCGGTGTTTATCGCACAGAAGAACACCCGCACCATTTACGCCGCCCAGGCGGGAGTGCAGGCCTCGATCGGCGTCGTGCGATCGTTGGCACAGACAGACATCGCCACCGGTAAAACCACGGGCATCCGGGCAAAATTACCGTGTTCGGTCGCCGGTAAGGTCGACGGAAATGACGCTACTTCCACTTACTCCGTCATCATGAAATATTTCATAGTGGATCCGACCGGCAAAGACACCAGCTGGCAGGATGCCAATGACCTGGACTGCAGCGGCACCGTGCTCGCGGGCACAACACAGCCGCTCTACGCTCTCGCGCTTGCCGACGGTGTCGGAGCGGGCGTGCCCGGCAAGACCGATGTCAACTATGGGAACCGCTACATTTCGGCTGTGTACCAGTTCAAGGTGACCAACGTCAACATCTCTGGCGGCCGCATCTGGGACTACGGTCTCGGGTACTGTCTTGAGGCCAACTCGGCGACGGTTGGTTCCCAAGTGGTCTTCAAATCGGCCGCGAACTGCACGTCGGCCAGTGACGTGACGCAGTTGTGGGTCTACGACGTCGACTATGAGATCAAGCTCGCGAGCACCACCGTTGCTCCGCAAACAGCGCTCTGCATCAGCAGCCCCACCGATGCTGGCGCAACCACGGCCGTCGCCGGGGCAGCGACACTCGTGGCGTGCCGTTCCGATGCAACGAGGTGGAATCAGTTGTGGAGCTGGTTTGGCGCGAACACTTGGCAGGGGCAGAAATCCGATAACTCGGATTACTCCAGTTTTTGTTTGAACGGGGGCAGTCCGGCCGCAGGAACTGTTTTGACCGTCACGTCGACCAGCGGATGCGGGTCCGGGTTTTCCCCCTCCACCGCAGTGGGCGCCGGCGCTGCGAGCCATGGGACCAACCAGATGGTCAATTACAAAGAATTTGGCCGCTGTGCTGACGTGACCAATGAAGACATAACGATGACATTTATGATTTCCTACCCGTGTAAGCAGGACCCCTCAGGGGGCTCCAAGTTGAAGTGGAACCACAAATGGTTCTATACCGAGCCGACACTGCCGAGCTCTTCGCTAAACAACCAACAGATCGTTGTCTATAACCTCGGGGACCTCACGCAGAATTACTGCCTCACATCGCCTGCGGCCGGGAGCAAGCTCGTCGCGTACACCACATGCAAGTCCTCCAACACCACTACCCAGCGGTGGACACGCTTTCTCGATACCTTCACCTACTCCACCAGCTACCTCTTCACCGACTACCTCGGTCGGTGCCTCGCAGTCGACTCAACCGACACCTACACGAGCGGCCAGTGGTCGAAGATGATCGTCGCGAGCTGCAATGGTGGTCTCGAGCAAAAGTGGAATGCGCCCGCTTCCTATAGCGACTCCAACGTAAGTAGCTATAAGGAGTACAGCAAGTGATCGCCGTGACCGTTGTGCTCGCGGCCGTGCTCGGGCTGCTGCTCGGGTCCTTCCTCAACGTCGTCGTTTACCGGGTGCCGATTGGTAGGTCGATTGTGTCCCCGCCCAGCGCCTGTCCGAACTGCGACCGGGAGATCGCGCCCTACGACAACATCCCGGTGATGTCCTGGCTGTTGCTTCGCGGCAAGTGCCGCAGTTGCGCAGTTCCGATCTCGGCTCGCTATCCACTGGTGGAGTTGGCCACATCGGCCTCCTTCGCGCTGGTGGCGCTCGGATTCGCCCCCGCTTGTTTCGCGGCCACGACATCCGCTGGTGTTGTCGCGGCGGTCCTGGTCATGGTGGCGTTCCTCTACTTGGCCGCGATCACTATCGCGCTGGCGCTAATCGACCTCGACGTGCACAAGCTGCCCAACGTCATCGTGATCCCGGCCTACGGGGTCAGTGCGGCGCTCTTCGCCGCCGCGAGCATCCTGTCCGGTGATTTCGGGCCCCTGATCGGCTCCGGCATCGCGATGACAGCACTATTTGTGTTCTATCTGATTATGGCAATCGTTTACCCCGGGGGAATGGGACTCGGCGACGTCAAACTGGCCGGCGTTCTCGGCATCTATCTGGGTTGGGCCGGTTGGGGAGCAGTCGCGGTGGGGGCCTTCAGCGCGTTCCTCCTGGCCGGTATCTTCTCGATTATTCTTCTCGCGACCAAGCGCGCAGGGCGCAAGAGTGGCATCCCATTCGGGCCATGGATGTTCGCAGGGGCATGGCTCGGAGTTGTTGTCGGCAACTCAGTCTTCGCGAGTTACCTTTCAGTCTTCGACCTCACGGTCGCCTAACACACGCAATACACAGGGGGAAAAATGGCGAAAACAATTGTTGGGCTTGACATCAGCGCGAATGAAGTTCGCGCTGCCGAGCTCGGAGCGGCATCGAAGTCGCGCCCTGAACTGCTGCGCTACCACTCGCTACCTCTGCCGTCAGGGGCGGTCAGTCGCGGTGAGGTCGCGGAGCCGGCTACCGTAGCGACGGTTCTCAAGCAGCTGTGGTCTGTCGGCGGCTTCGGCACCAAGAACGTCGTGCTCGGGATAGGCAACTCACGGGTTCTCGCGCGTGACCTGAGCGTGCCAAAGGCTCCGCTCAACCGCATCCGCGAATCCCTCCCGTTCCACGTGCAGGAGATGCTGCCCTTCCCCACGGAGGACGCCCTACTCGACTTCTACCCGATCAGCGAGGGAGTGGATGCCAACGGTCCAGTGATCAACGGCCTCTTGGTTGCCGCCCTCAAAGAAGCGGTGCTCGGCAACGTCAAGGCCGTGCAGCTCGCCGGCCTCAACCCGGTCGCCGTCGACCTGATTCCCTTCGCCCTCAGCCGGATCCTGCTGCGCGGATCTCAACTGAGTGGCACCTCGGCGATGATCGACGTCGGCGCGACGACGACGACGGTCGTCGTCTCCTCCGACGGGGTTCCCCGGTTCGTGCGCATTATCCCGACCGGAGGCGACGATCTCACCCACGCGCTTTCCAGTCGGATGGGAGTGTCCATGGAGGTCGCCGAGCGGGCGAAGAGAGCGCTCGGGCTGGCTACGGTGCCCACCACGGCGGAAGAAAATGCGGCTGTGGCCATCATCTTCGAGACCACGGGAGAGCTCATCACGAGCCTGCGCAACACCCTCACCTACTTCGCTTCCACGGGGGCGACCAACACGATCGAACGCGTCGTGCTCTCCGGTGGCGGCTCGGCACTCGGGGGATTCAGCGCAGCGGTTTCGGAGTACACCAGGCTGCCAGTCTCGGCGGGTGACCCCTTCGGCAACATCGCGATCGGGCGCCAGGCAGACAAGGCGATTAAAGAGAAAGGTGTGGATTCGTCCATGACTGTAGCAATTGGTCTCGCTCTAGGGACAGCCGCATGAGCGTCCTCACCCTCGGTCGACCATCGGTCGACGCCTCCTTGATTCTGGGAGGGATGCCACGAGTTCGCCTGCTCCCGCGGGAGGTCGGCGAAGGTCAAAAGACCCGCGCGCTGAGGAGGCGACTGCTGGCCGGACTAGTGGTCATCGTTGTAATGGCGATCCTCGCGACAGTGGGAGCGACATTCGCCCTGTTCGCCGCTAACGCCCAGCTAGCCAACGAACAATCCCGCAGTGCCCTGCTCGCGGCCTCGCGCGCAAAGTACGGGGATGTCACCAAATTGCAGAGCGAGGTGGACCAGATCGTCACCTCACAGCCTCTGGCGGATGCTGGCGAGATTCTGTGGGCACCCTACGTGCAGGAGATACAGTCATCCCTTCCGGCAGGCACGACGATAACGGCGCTGACAGCCGCGACAGCCACCGCAACTTCAGTGACGGCTTCACTCATGCCGACACATATCGCGGATGTCAAAATCACCGCCGACAGCCCGCAACAGCCAATTTCTGACTGGCTCGACAACCTCGCGAAAGTCAAGGGATTTGTCGCAGCAATTCCCGGAAGTGTTACTCGTGTCGAGGATACGGGCCACTACACCGTCGAAGTGGATCTTCTCGTCAATTCCGATGCGCTGTCAGAGCGCTTCGCTCCGGTGAAAGCAGCAAAGAAATGAACCGCGATCGTATTCTTACCCTGGCACTCGTTGGTGCCATTGCTCTGGTCGGCATCCTCGGCTGGATTGTGGGAGTTTCGCCGGTTCTCTCCCAGGTGGCGGCGGCCGACGATGAGCGCAGCAGCGTCACCTCTGCGAACGACCTCAACGCGACCAAGCTGGTAGCGCTCAAGAAGCAGTTCGAAAACATCGGAGAGACTCAGGCGAAGCTGGACAAACTCCGAGTCTCGATCCCGGCGGCTCCAGACATGCCGACTCTCCTGCGCACCATAAAAGAATTTGGAGACGGTCAGGGCATCACGCTGAAGAGTGTTGAAGTGAGCGGGGTCACGGCCTATGTCGCTCCGGTCGCGGCAACGCCGGCGGTGACGCCTGGAGCGACACCAGTGACTTCCCCACCCACCCCGAGTCCCGCCGCGCCCGCTGCCAGCACGACAGCACCGGCTGCGACTCCGGCCAGTCCGTCGAGCGGAATGCACGTGATCCCGATCAAAATCTCCGTTAGCGGAACCTATGAACAGGTGATGGCCTTCGCTGGCGCGATTCAGTCGGGACCGCGGTTATTCTTGGTGACGGCCTTCGGGCTTTCGAGCGTCAAAGGTTTATTCACGGGCGATCTGACGGGTAACGTATACGCATTGCCGGCTCCGCTCACCGCAGTCGTACCGGCCAACACGGCGACCGCAACCACTCCGTAACTCGGCCTTCCTTGCGAGCCCGCTCCCGGCAGTTCCCCGTCATTGCTAGAGTGACCTGAACCGCCGGGATGGCCCGGTAGGCCCATAAGGAGTGGCACCGATGAGCGACAACACGCCCGAAACCGCTGCAGCCCATCCGCCGAAGGTGGCCGACTCGCCCGACGTCGACGGCAAGATCGTGCCGCCGCGAGAGGTCCCCACTGCGGCAACCGACGCCGACCCGGTGTACGACCTCGTCGAGGTAGCCCCGGCCGCGCCATCCGCCGCCGAGCCTGTGGTCGCGACAGCCGACCCGGCTGCCGCAGAAACTAGGGTGATTGAGCGCGAGCCCGAGCCCGCGCCGATCGCCGCGACATCCGCCGCCTCCATGCAGACGATCTATGTGCCGTCGCCGGTTCCGCCGCGCCGCAGGGGCAACCGAGGGTTTGGCGTGCTGATCGCGCTGCTCTCGAGTGCCATCTTCGCCGGACTGTACGCACTGGCCATCGCCACGATCCACTCGGTGGAGATCGGCCTCTTCCAGTTCGACTTTTTCGGGTCGCTCGCTTTTTACACGCCGATCGCCTTCTTCTTCATCGGGTTCGTGCTCGTGGTGCTTGTGGTCAACCGCGCGTCATGGTGGGGGTACGTGGTCGGCAGCATCTTTGTCGCGCTGCTTGTCTACTTCGGCACGGTGGGAGCCGGACTCCTCGCGAACAACGTGTTTGCAGAAACACCGTCGAGCGCTGCTCGACTGTTTGCGCTGGCGCTCACCAACCCGTTCATCATCGCCGCTGGACTACTGGCCCGCGAGGTTTCGATGTGGATGGGAGCGCTCATCAGCGCCCGCGGCCGCAAGGTGAAGGTGCGCAACAGTGAGGCGCGCGAGTCTTTCGATCGGGAGTCTGCCGAGCGAACCGCAGAGTACGAGAAGTCGCGCTTTCGTGCTCCCGACGCCACGGTCTAGCCTGACCGAATGGATGCACGCACACGCTATGTGACGACGATCGCCGTGTTTGCCGTGGTTTTGTTTCTCGCGCTCACGATCGCTGCCAGTGGCATCATCAGCCTTTACGCCGACCGTGA
This sequence comes from Glaciihabitans sp. GrIS 2.15, assembly GCF_035984695.1. Lineage (NCBI taxonomy): Bacteria > Bacillati > Actinomycetota > Actinomycetes > Micrococcales > Microbacteriaceae > Glaciihabitans > Glaciihabitans sp. GrIS 2.15. Next base: position 213,271 of record NZ_JAXCHU010000004.1, on the reverse strand, counting down.
CGTGCTCACCGAACGAGACGCTGGGCCACTCATTGCGCCGATCATGTTCGCAACTGCGACCGCGGCGCTCTACACGCTTCTGGTGACCTTCGGGCGCCGTCGCGGATCGATCGTCGTTGGTGCCCTCGTCACGGCCGTGATCACCTATTTCTTTTTCCTCATCAGCGGCTCCACCCTGTACTCGTTGGGCAAAGGTCGTCCCCTGCTCTCGTTGCTCTTCTTCGGATCGAATGCGGTTGGTCCGTTCGCCATCGCCGTCGCCATGACCGCCTTTGTGGTGGCGCTCTCCTTTCTCCTGCTGATCTCCTATCGCGACGGCGGGGGAGCGAGTCAGACTCCGCGATGGTGGTGGGAGAATCGCGACGACCGCGATCGCCGAGAATGAGTTTGTCCCTCTCCTATACTTGCCTGAGCGTCCAGCAGGCCGCCTCGGGGGAGGAAGAACGTGCGTCTCAAGCTGACCCTTCGGCGGGCATCCGGAGTCACTGACGACATTGTCGTCACCGCGGATGCCTCGGCGAGTATCTCCGACGTAGCCGCCACGATCGCACGACTGGATCCGCACGCCGGAGGAGCGAAGCCCGACCCGCAGCGCGTCCTCACCCTGCACGCCACGCTCCCCGGCCAGACCGAGGCGCTCCTCCTGCCACCGGACGCGCCCCTCGGGGAAGCCTGGATCGGAAGTGGTGCGACCGTGAGCATCGCGGATGCCGGCACCTACTTTCAGCCCGCGGTGTCGGGCAAAGCGCCCACCATCGCCACCCTCACGGTGGTATCGGGACCGGATGCCGGGCGCGAATTCCCCCTCACCGCCGGCACCACAGTTCTTGGCCGAGAGGATGCCGCGGACATCACCCTGCACGACCCGCTCGTCTCCAAGCGGCACGTGCGTTTCGAGGTCTCTTCTGTGGTCGAGGTCGTCGACCTCGGCTCGGCGAACGGCGTCGTCGTCGACGGCGGAATCGTCACCCGCCTACGCATCGAGAAGGAGGAGACACTGCTCATCGGCGACTCCGAGGTGCGGGTCACCGTGGCCGACTCCGCCGTGCTCACCGGCGTCGCACCCACGGCCGGTCCGATCTTCTTCAACCGGTCCCCGAAGGTGGAGCGGCGCTATGCCGGCCAGGAGTTCGCCGGTCCCGCGGTGCCCGCCGAGAAGCAGGACCAGCCGTTCCCTCTTCTGGCGATGATCGCTCCGATTCTCATGGGCGGCGCGATGTTCTACATCTCCCGCCAGCCGAGTTCGCTGCTGTTTATCGCCATGTCGCCGATCATGTTGGTCGGTAACTTCTTCACCGGCAAGACCCGGGAGAAGCGACGCCTTAAGAAGGCGATCGGCAAGTTCGACGTGCACCTCGCCTCGCTCACCACGCAGCTCGAGGAAGAACGGGTAAAGGAACTCGAGCTGCGCATTAACGAATCGCCGTCTACCGAGGATTCCTTCGCTCAGGCCATCCGCCGTGGTCCGCTGCTCTGGACCCGGCGCCCGGAGCACTGGTCGTTTCTCAACGTGCGCATCGGTATCGGCACGATGGCCTCCCGCAACATCGTCTCCACCCAGCCCAAGGGCGAGATGCTTCCCGAGTTCCAGAGCCGACTCGACACCGTCGTCGAGGAAAATCGGCTGATCGCGGGCGTGCCGATCATCGACAACCTGTTCGACTCCGGAGCGCTCGGCATCGCCGGCCCCACCTCCGCGACCGTCGGGTCGGTCAACTCGGTGCTGATTCAGATCACCGCACTGCATTCCCCGGCGGAGCTCGTCGTCGCCGCCCTGGTGAGCCCGGCCTGGTCGCGCGAGCTCGAATGGCTCAAGTGGATGCCGCACACTTCTTCTCCGCACAGCCCGCTGGAGGTCAGCCATCTCGCGGACAGTGCGGCGAGCGGATCGCAGCTGCTCTCGGCGATCGAGGGTCTCGTCGCCGACCGGCTGGCCGGCAAGGGAGCCCAGCGCCGTGGGGCGATGGAGCAGGAGGGGGCCGCGCTCGAACGCGGTGCAGAGGTCGGGTCATCCAGCGCCACCGTCGGCACGCAGTCGCCGGTCCCGGCCATCGTGCTGCTCATCTCCGACGATGTCGCGGTCGACCGCGCGCGCCTGGTGCAGCTCGCCGAGCAGGCGGCGGATGCCGGCGTCTATCCGATCTGGGTGGCACCGAGCGTGCCGGCCCTGCCCGCCGTCTGCCGCACCTACCTGCACCTCGAGCCGGAGTCCGCTCTCGGTACCGTCGGGCTCGTGCGACTCGGCGAGACCATCACCGAGGTCGAGACCGAGCAGGTCGATTCCGCTCGGGCTCTCGACTTTGCGAAGCAGCTCGCACCGGTGATCGACGCGGGCGCCCTCGTGGCCGATTCAAGCGACATCCCGCGCTCGGTCTCGATGATCACTCTGCTCGGTCACGAGCTGATCGAGACGAGCGACGCCGTCATCGACCGCTGGCGCCAGAACGCGTCGATGCACGATCGCACGCCCGGGGCAGTCCCGAAGCCCCGCCGGGCCGGCAAGCTGCGGGCGATCATTGGATCCGCCGGGGTCGATCCGCTGCACCTCGACCTGCGCACGCAGGGCCCCCACGCGCTTGTCGGCGGCACGACCGGAGCCGGCAAGAGCGAGTTCCTGCAGGCCTGGGTGCTCGGCATGGCCGCGGAGTACAGCCCGGACCGCGTGACCTTCCTGTTCGTGGACTACAAGGGCGGATCCGCCTTCGCCGACTGCGTATCCCTTCCGCACACCGTCGGCCTCGTCACAGACCTCAGCCCGCACCTGGTGCGTCGCGCGCTCACGTCGTTGCGCGCCGAACTGCACTACCGGGAGCACCTGCTCAACCGCAAGAAGGCCAAGGACCTGCTCGAGCTCGAGAAGCGCGGCGATCCCGACAGCCCGCCGGCGCTGGTGCTCGTCATCGACGAGTTCGCCGCTCTCGTGGGCGACGTGCCCGAATTCGTGGATGGCGTCGTCGACATCGCCCAGCGCGGCCGCTCGCTCGGAATCCATCTCATCATGGCGACGCAGCGGCCGGCCGGTGTCATCAAGGACAACCTGCGCGCAAATACCAACCTGCGCATCGCGCTACGCATGGCGGACGAGTCCGACAGCCAGGATGTGGTGGGCATCAAAGACGCCGCCCACTTCGACCCAGGCATCCCCGGTCGCGGCGTTGCGAAGACCGGTCCGGGCCGCCTTGCCCTGTTCCAGTCCGGTTATGCCGGCGGATGGACGAGCCGCGAACCCGAGAACGCCGACATCGAGGTGGCCGAGCTTCGGTTCGGCGGCGAGAACCGCTGGGAGGACCTCACTGCGAGCACCGTCGACGAGGCCCGGGATCTCGGCCCCACCGACCAGCAGAAGCTCGTGGCATCCATCGTCAAGGCCAACGGCGACGCGCAGATCCCCCCGCCACGTCGTCCGTGGCTCGATGAGCTCGCCAGCTTGTATGATCTCGGCCGCCTGCCGCAGCGCACCGACTCGGAGCTCCTTCTCGGGGTCTCCGACATCGCCGAGCGCCAGCAGCAGCTTCCCACCTACTTCCGGCCGGATGTGGATGGGCACCTCTCGATCTTTGGCACCGGCGGATCCGGCAAGAGCGCCGTGCTTCGCACTCTGGCCGCGGCGGCGGCGATCACCCCGCGCGGTGGCCCGGTGAAGGTCTACGGCATCGACTTCGGCTCCGGCAGCCTCCGGATGCTCGAGACCCTGCCGCACGTCGGCGCGGTGATCGCCGGGGATGACTCCGAGCGCATCATCCGCCTGTTCCGCCAGTTGCAGGCCGAACTCGAGGACCGCGGCCCGCGATTCGCGGCGGCCAACGCGTCGAGCATCGTGGAATACCGCCGGCTCGCGAACCGGCCGCAGGAGCCCCGCATCCTGCTGCTCATCGACGGCTTCCCGAATTTCCGCAACGATTTCGAGATCCCTGCGGGGCGATCGATCTGGTACGACGTGTTCAAGGACATCCTCAGCGACGGCCGCCAACTCGGAATTCACGTGGCACTCACCGCCGACCGGGCTGGCGCCGTTCCGGCATCGATCGCCTCCAGCATCCAGCGCAAGGTCGTGCTGCGACTCGCCGACGACGGCTACGGGATGCTCGATGTGCCGAGTGACATCCTCGGCCCCAAGTCGCCCGCGGGACGCGCGATCGTCGACGGGTTCGAGACGCAGATCGCCATCCTCGGCGGATCCTCGTCGGTCTCGGAGCAAGCCACCGCGACCAAATCACTCGCGGAGGCAATGGTGCGGGCGGGTGTTGCGCCGACCCCTGGCATCGGATCGATGCCCAAGGAATATGCGGAATCGGATCTGCCGGCACGAGTCGCGGGCGAACCGGTGCTCGGGATCAGCGACTTCGATCTCGGCCCGCTCGGCTTCGATCCGGTGGGAACGTTCCTCCTTGCCGGTCCCCCGGCGAGCGGGCGAAGTAACGCCCTGCACGCGCTTGCCAGGTCCGTGCAGCGATTCGATCCGGATGCGCGGCTCTACTATCTCGGCAACTCGCGTTCGCCGCTCTCGCAGGCGATGCCCTGGACAGGGTCGGCTACGACCGTCGAGACGGTGGCCGCTCTCGCGAAGGACCTCGCGGCCGCGGTCTCCGACACCGATACCGAGGGACGCATCGTCGTGATCGTGGAATCGATCGGCGACTTCCTTCAGACCCCCGCCGATTCCGCAATCGTCGAGCTGGCCCGAGCGGCGAAGCGCAGCGACCACCTGCTCATCGCCGAAGCCGAGATGTCGGCCTGGGGATCCTCCTGGCCGCTGCTCGGTGAGATCAAGAATGGACGCAGAGGATTCCTGTTGCAGCCCGAGACCGTCGAGGGCGACATCATCCTCAAGACCCAGCTGCCTCGGATCAACAAGTCCGAGTTCCCTCCAGGCCGCGGAATGTACATCGCCAAGGGCAAGTCCGCGCGGGTGCAGCTGCCGCTGGTCGAGGGGTGAGAATGGTGGAGGGCTGAGGATGATGGGGAGTGCTGCCCATGTCGCACCCGAGGGTTAGTCGATAGTTTTGGAAGTAGCTCGCGGGTACCAGAGGGGTAGGGCGAGCGAATTGCTTTTGAGGGGAAAGATCCGAATGGCCGACCTGCTACTTAACCTGACAGAGTTAGAGCGACTGAAGCATGATCTCAACGCTGTCGTTTCCGATTTCAAGGACGCGGATGACTTTAGCGACGATGTCGCGGACGCGACCGGTAGCGACGCGCTGCATGACCCGGTGCGCGACTTCGCGCATAAGTGGAATGACAAGCGCAAGAAGATGACCGAGAGCATTGAGGCGTTGCAGGCGCAGATCGCCGGGATTGCGGACGGTTTCACCTCGGTGGACACGGGCTTCGCCAAAGGACTTCAGGATTCGGGCACGACAACAGGACCGAGTGCGAAGTGAGCGACAGTGAGTTCAATCCCCTCACCGGTGACCCAGATCTGCTCCAGCGCAAGGCCCGTCACTACGCGAACATCGCAGACGCCATCACGAGGTCGGTGACAACCCTCAAGAAGATCAACGACCTTGGCGAGATGAAGAGCAAGGCAACTACTGCCCTGCAGAACAAGGCAGAGGACGTAGCGAACGATATCGAGAAGGCGCGCGATCGCTATGCCGTCACGGCTAAGGCGTTGCTGACCTATTCGACTTCGCTGCGATCGGCGCAGGATGCGGCCGATGCCGCGATCACCCACATCCACCAGAAGCAGACCGAGTCAGACAACGCCAATCGGGCTTCGAGGGCGGCCGAGCATGACACAGAGTCTGCGGCTGATGCGGATAAGTCCACGGCCCAGACAGCCGCGAACAAGGCATTCGACGCCGCAACCAACGCCAGCGGTGGCCTCAAGGCAGCACATGACGAGTGGCACGCGGCCCTCGCGATGAAGAACGATGCCGCAGCCATTGCCGTGAAGGCGATCGTCGACGTCGTGGATGGGAAGGGCAATCACGGGCTGGAGGACAGCTTCTGGGACGACTGGGGCGACGTGATCAAAAAGATCTGTGAGATCGCCGGATTCCTCTCCATCTTCCTCAGTTGGGTGCCGATTCTCGGCGCGATACTCGTGGGTCTCGCCATCCTCGGCGCGCTCATCACCCTCGTCGAGTCGATAGTCGCGTTCGCCAACGGCGGTAGCTTCACCGACGTGCTCTTCGCTGCGGTCGGCCTCGTTCTCGCAGCGTTTGGAGGCAAGTTCATTGGGTACCTGGCCAAGTTGACCAAGTTCTCGGCGGCATCCAAGGTGATGACAAAGGGAGAGAACTTCCTCAACAGCAAGGCATTCAAGAAGGTCTTTGGCGAATCAAAGGCGGCCCTCAAGAGCGGTGAATTAAAGAGCCTGTTCCACGAAGGCCCCGGATTCAAGACCATGATGAAGGACATTGCCAATCCATTTGATCTCAAGCTCGGGTCAAGCGGAAACTTCGCTGAGAAGTTTGCCGGTGGGTTCAAGAGCGAATGGTCGACTTTCGCGAAGAATCCACTTGGTCTTTCTACCGTCGACATGGGGTCGAAGGTCTTCACCCTCGCCCCGACCAGTGGCGCAAAGATCGCGATGGTCGCGGCGGATGGCAGAACCGTTCTGGGAACCGCTGAAGAGCTCTGGAATAGCCCAGACGACATCTTCTTCGGCGGCGGCCACCACATCACCATTTCGCCGGACAGTTTGCTCCAAAAGGGCGGGAATACCCTGGAAAGTAAGGTGAGGGGATGACCTCTGATCGTGCTCTCGAGATCGTGGCCTTTGATTTCGATGTTCCTGCCGACTATCATCCCGTTCCGCTTGCTGGTGCGGAGGGCCTCGATTCGGTGCGCTGGGCGCGCGGTGTCGTGGACGAGATAGAGCAGGATGTGGATTCCGTCGGGGAGGTCGGCGACATTGTCGAGCAGCTCGCCGAGTTGCGGCGACAGCTGCTCTCCCAGCAGGACTCGTGGCTGAGCGCTGCGGTCTCCATCCGGCCCGAAGATGAGTTATCGATCGGGTGCCTTGTCACCGCTGAGCAGTTTGCAATGGACGACGATGACGGACCAGAGGCCTTCGAGACAATGCTGCGCGAAGGTACACGTGTGCTTGCCCCGGGCAAGCGCACTCGCACGGCAGACCTCTGGCGTTCTCATTCCGACGTCGGGGAGATCGTCGGAATGTTCCATCGCTTCGATGTCACGGACCCTGGAGCCGTGGTGGCTCGCGTCGAGCAGCGCACAATTTTCGGGGTGTTTCCGCCGGGATCCAGTGACATGATTCGTTTCGTTTTCACGGTGTCAGACTTGGCCACTTTCGACGATATGCCTCGAGATACCCAAGCGATCGTCGAACGTCTTACAGTTACAACGGCGGTGCGCGCGTGACCAGAGCCCTCTCCGTACATCCGGCCAAGATCTCAGTAATTCTTCCGGGTACCTGGGCCGACATCCCGTTGGACGACGCGGCGTCCACGGACGCGGCAATCAGCGCCCTCGTCAAGCGCCAGGTCGGTCGAAATGACAGGCTCGCGACTCTTCGGAGAGATGCGAAACAGCGGCTCGCGGAGGTGGCACGGGATGCGCGTGAGGCCAACGCCGTCATGCTCGCACTCTCATTGGACATTCTTCCCGGCGTGCCCTTTCCGGCATCGTTGATGGCCGACTACCGCGAGTGGCCGGCAACGGTCGGAGAAGAGCGGCGTACCGTCGCTGATGGCCTTGCAATGCTGCTTCCGGCAGGCGAACTGCTCGAATTCACCTCCGGAGTGGCGATCCGTTCCTTCGCACGCACCACGATTCGGCCGGGAACGGCAGCCATTCCCGACATCAAGCTTGAGTATTTCCTCACGGTGCCCACGGGTGAGAAGGTGCTTCACATCGTCGCCGATGTGCCGATCGACTGCGATCCTGAGATAATCGCAGCGCTCTTCGATGCGATCGTGGATTCGATCCGATGGTTCCCGGATGCGACCGTTGTACCGGGTGGAACCGTTGACGCGGGGTGATGAGAAGGCGAAGCGAACAGTCGATGCGTGTTCGGAGTACGCCAGACGGCCCCCGGAAGGCGCGACCTCGATCGGGACACCACCGGCAGCGCCGTTCTTCATTACCGGGCGCGCGCTGTTCCTCGCTGAGATGTTTCGTCGTGCGGCGCTGTACTCCCGCATCGAACGGAAGTTTTCGCGCGGCAACACGAGCTTTCGCATCCGACCCGTGTCGCTCGCTGTTCGCGTTCTCTGGATGCTGGTGACGCTTGAGTTCTACACGGTGCTGACTTCACTTGCCGGTGGGGTCGGAGGGATTCTTTCGCTAGCGGCGGTGAGGGGTGGCAACGACACTCTGAGTGTCGAAGCGGTGCGAATAGTCGCCGTGATTTCGATCAGCTGCGGTGTTCTGGCGTGCCTTGCCACCGTCGCGACTCCCCGATCCGGTGCCCGTGATGGTGACGCGGAGTCGGTAGTCTGACGGGCGTCAGGCCCTGTTCGTACTATCCGGAAACGAGAGCACTATGGCCAAGATACAGACGCAGGGGTGGGGCTTCACCTCCCTCAGCTCGAAATCGTGGAAGATCGCCGCTGGTGTGGGAGGAGTTGCCGCCGTCGGCTCCGCAGCGCTTTTTGCTTGGCTCGTTGCGGTCTCGCTGTCCGACAGCGCGCGCTTTGCTACCCTGTCCACGACCAGTGGCACGTATATCAATCGCGGTGGCTCGCATGAGGTCTCGGATGTGGGCGCCATCGTTGGGCCATCGGTGACGATCTTCCTCGTGGGCTGTCTGCTCATTGGTATTGCGGATATTTCGCGCCGTCGCCTCTCGGCGGCTGCCGCATCGGGCGGGGCCGAATCCGCAGTGCGCCCGATATCTTCGCCTTGGAAGTCGTTGTGGATTGCGCTTCTCGGGATTGCCTGGGTGCTGGTGGCCCCCGCCCAGTGGATCGCGGGATTGCTCTCGAGCGCTGCTGGCGCTGCAGCAGCTGCCGGACTGTTTCTCGTTCCGGCCATCATCTCCTCAGCGACGCTGGCCGCGCTGATGGTTGCAGTGTTGCCAACCGCTGACCGTCTGTCGGGGAGGGGTGTGCGGCGACCAGACCTGGCCTGCGCCGCAATCGGGGGAGCGCTCCTTGGCGTCTGCGTCTGGCCGCTCGCGAGCGGGGCGATCGTACTAGCTGTCGCTTTCATAGTTCTCGGGGTCGCGCTGGTCGGCGTCGGTGTCTGGCTCCGTCGTCGTCAGGGCGCCTGATTGAAGGAAACAGGAGTGAACATGCGCAGTAGCCCACGAGCCCGCCAGACCTGCCAGGAGCGACCGGATGTCCGCTAGGGGTGAGCGCGCCGGCCGCGTACTGCTCGGCGTCGGCGTCGTGGTCGCTGTTGCCGCCGTGGCGAGCGTGCTGGTGCTGTTCTGGTACTTCGGCCTGCCTATCGATCATGGATCGCTGTCGAAAGACACAACCATCCGAGGTGGGCTGTTCCTCACCGAGGGCACAGTGAGCGAGGGCGGAGTCGTGCTGGCCGTGCCAGCCGGGCTGCTGCTCGTCGCGAGCTGCCTGCTTTTCCCGGGATACTTCCTCACCCGCGGGCGGATGGGGCTGTCCTCGGGCAGTCGTCTCGGAGGCAGCGTCGTCGCCACTTACCGAGTGCTCGGAACACGGGCGCACCTGGCCTGGATCGTGGTCGCGATAGCGCTGTGGATCGGCCTGCTCGTCGTGCCCCTCGCAAGCGGTGCTGCCGGTGGGTGGCCGTCATCCATCGAGGAGGAGGCTCGGCAGTACATCTACATCCTGTCCGGGATCTACGGCGGTCTCGCCGCTGGTCTCGCCGCCCTCCTCGCGGTCTCCCTCGGCAAGAAGCGGCGCTTCCTGGCCATGGCCGAAGCGGCGGATGCTCGACTCGAGACCGCGGACGCAGCCCAGGCCTTCTGGCGTTGGTACGGCTATCGGTGGCGGATCGACGGCTGGTTGGCAACAGTGGGCGGAATCCTGGTCGGAGTCAGCGTCCTGGCGCTCGCCGTTGGCACCCCCGTCGTCTTCGGGGCGACCCTGGCCATCGGGGTCGGGCTCCTGGCAATCGGCGTCGTCACCGCCCTGCAGTTCTGGCGGGCGGGCGAAGCCATCGGCTCAGCAGAGGGATTCGCGTGACGCCTACTCCGACCAACGCGGCTCAATGGACGCGCGGGACATCTCTGGCCCGACGATCGGAGGTCAACCCTCATGGGTAGTCGCAAGAGCGCTCGCGCGAAGCAGTCGGCCGCGCAGCGGGCTGCACGGCGCGCCCGCACCGAGGCGGCCATCCGAGGTAGGGAGACCACGGCTCGGAGGATGCCGCATCCGCTCCCATTCTTTCTCGTCGGCGGGGTCTTGGTGGTGGTCGCGATCGTCATTCTCGCGATGATGGTCGACTACTCCCTCCGCGGAGGCTATATCGACAAGATGTTCCCAACGGTGTCCGCGAAAGAGTCGCGACTTTCCCTCCCGATCGGGCCCTTGATGTTCGCCGGATGTGCCCTTTTCCTCGGGGAGATGTTTCGGCGCGGTCGCTGGGAGTTCCGGGACATCGAGTTGCGAACCGCTGGCATGACCACCTTAAGGGTCCGGGCGCTTCCCGTGTGGGTTCTCACACTGTGGTCCCTTGTGCCGTTCGCGGCGTGGGCGATCCTGGTCGTGGTGCCGGTGGCGTTCGTTCGTCAGGGCAGCGACCCCTCCGAAGACCTGTGGCGGATCAGCACGGTCTACGGCTTCATCTCGGCCGGATTCTGGGGCATCGTCGTGGTCAGTATCGTGAAGCGAATGTCTTACGCCCGCGCGAAGGCGTCCACCGTCGGCGCGGGAGAACTCCGCTTCTGGCGCATCGCTTCCGTGCAGTGGCGCATCGAATCGTGGTTCGGATTCCTTGCCGGCGGCCTCGCCGGAGTTCTTCCCCTCGCACTCGCGAATGTCAGGGAAACGACCACTCCGGTGGAGCCGGATGCCGTGCCCACGGTCGCCCTCATTGCCACGGCCCTCGCGATCATCGCCGTCGCGCTCGCCGTCGCCTCCCCTCGCTCCGGCTATGCCGAGGGCGTCGCCGAGTCGGTGATCTGAACCGTAGCTAAGCAGAAGAGGCGGTCAGTCACCTCCCGTGTTCAGTCCGCGAAAGTCGCTGACGTCACGTCGCAGTCGCCTGTACGAACCCGGCGCGTTTCATCGCTACATCCCACGCGATGCGCACCACATCCGACGAGTTCGGCACGGCCACGGCCGCGGAAGTCGCGGGAGTAGCCAACCCCCTCTGTCGTCATATTCCTGGTCGGATGTCCGTTGATCGCCATCGCGGTCATGGCCCGCCGACATCCGCTACCGGTGGCGACTGCCATGCTGCTCGCTCTTTCTGCCGGCCCGCCGGCATGGGGAGTCCTACCCATTCCGGCGCCCAAAGCCGCCCGATAGGTTGTACGTAGTTGGTTGGCCAGGGGGTCGGCCCGTCACTATGCGAAGGAGCACTACCTCATGGCGAACATGAATGTCACGTACAGCGAGATGACCGATGCGGCGAACCGTTTGACGACGGGTAAGGACGACATCACCTCGAAGCTTCACGAGTTGCAGAGTCTGGTCAATGGCCTGGTTCAGGGTGGCTTCGTGACGGATGCCGCCTCCGGTGCGTTCCACACCTCGTATGAGCAGTTCACGAAGGGCACGACCGAGGCCGTGAGTGGTCTTGATGGGATGTCCCAGTTCCTCACGAAGGCGGCGTCGGCGTTGGAGAATGTGGACTCCGAGCTCGCCAAGGGCATCGGCGGCTGACCCGTTTCAACCCGTCGCGCAGAGCCGGTCCTTCGGGGCCGGCTCTGCTGCGTTGCGCGCAGCAGGAAAGCGCAGACCCCTGCCGATCGGACGCCGCGCGCTGCAACGTCCACAGTTTAGGTAGGGGCACCCCGCTCCATTTACGAGGTTCCGTCAGTGCCATAGGGTTACTGGTAGCTGGTCGGCCGGTGCGTCTCGGCAGCATCGTGCCCGCACCGGGGCCGTCCGAAGCCGGGAGACCACGATTCGGAAGATGCCGCATCCGCTCCCCTTCTTTCTCGTCGGCGGAGTTCTCGTGGTGGTCGCGATCGCCATTCTCGCGATGACGATCGACTTCTCCCTCCATGGCGGCGACATCGATAAAATATTCCCGAGGATGAAGAAGAAGGTCATCCACGGCGCGATGACCGATGCCGCGTCCGGGCCGTTCCGCTCAGCGTAGGAGCTGTCTACGAAGGGCACCCCACGGATGCCGTGCGAGGACGCGGCGCAACGTCGCGGTTCCTGACGAAGGCGTCGTCGGCTCTCGAGAATCTGGACTCCGAGCTCGCTCGAGGCATCCGTGGCTGATCCGTTGGAAGCCTTTGTGCAGAGCCGGTCCTTCGGGCTCGGCTCTCGCGCAGCGATGCCCCCAGTTCGGGTATGGGTACTCCTATCCATTTACGAGTTTCCGTCAGTGCCATAGGTTTACCGGTAGTTGGTTGGCCAGGGGGTCGGCCCGTCACTACGCGAAGGAGCACCACCTCATGGCGAACATGAATGTCACGTACAGCGAGATGACCGATGCGGCGAACCGTTTGACGACGGGCAAGGACGACATCGTCTCGAAGCTTCACGAGCTGCAGTCCCTGGTCAATGGCCTGGTTCAGGGTGGCTTTGTGACGGATGCTGCATCCGGTGCTTTCCACACCTCGTACGAGCAGTTCACGAAGGGCACGACCGAGGCTGTGAATGGCCTCGATGGTATGTCGCAGTTCCTCACGAAGGCGGCGTCGGCGCTGGAGAACGTGGACTCCGAGCTCGCCAAGGGTATCGGCGGCTAATTCTCCTCACTGATATTTGCTCTGTGGCCCGGTCATCGTCCGGGCCACAGCACGTCTCCTGGGAGGTGGACGATGTACGGCGATATGACACCGCTCAGCCGTGATTCTGAGGCGATGCGCGTGCTGGCAACCGACACTCGCGAGAGGGGCGTGCAACTCGCCGCTGCAGTTGGAACCACCTGGGTGTCCAGCGCCGCAGCAAAGTACTCGCAATCGCTAGTGGATCGCTCACACGATTTCAGCGCGGCAGCCCAGGCTCTCGACGAGGCAGCCGATGCCCTCGATGCCCATGTCAGGTCCGTCGAAGAGCTCAAGCGGGCGATCCTTGCCGCAGAGGCCTTCGTGTCTGATCGGTGGCATGACGCGACCAGGCTGGTCGGCAATGTCGTGGAATCCGTCGAGTCCGGTGTGGCCACTGTCTTCCACTTCTTCGGGGCGGCCGTGCCCGACTACCTGGTGCATCAGGCGCACGACATCGTGCATACGCTGCCGGCGCTTCCCACTCCCGGCTCCAAGGACTGGCTCGATGCGCTCGACACCTTCCACCGGAGGGGCTGGTGAGTCCCGCCGTCACCGGTGTGGCGCCGGCTCGCTTCCTGCTGTCTCTCGACCAGCTTCACGTTCTCGAGGCCGAAGCGGGTATCGCGGTGCCAGCGGAGTTCCATACCGAGTGGGGTGACAGTGCATCCGCCGAGGAGCGCGACGCTCGGGAGGCCAATGCTCTCAACGGCCTCGAGGTGATGGGCTTTCTTTCGCCAAGCACGGGAAGGGGCGCGGGCAGCATTCCGGATCGAGTAAATCCCGCCGTTCGGGCCTACCTGGGCCTCTTCGCCGATCCCGCTCTCGAGATCTCGGTGCGATCGTGGGGCGATGGGCGAAGCTATGTGCAATCCGCTGTTGTGCTGTCGGGGTACGCAACGTCGTTGATCAGGACTCAACGGCTCGACGACCGCGGACAGAATCCCCGCAACGAAGATTCGGTCGAGCTCTCCGCATTCACCTTCTCCGAGCTCATCGATGAAGTCCTGCGCTCCCTTCGCCAGATCGACTCTGCTCGCCCGGCCGCAGCGGTCACGAAGGGCTCGATCAAGCTCCCAATCACCGAGTTGCAGGGGCTGATCAACGCGATCCGGTCCGACCGTCCCGGGGTCGTCGAGGGTGCATTGCGGGAGGTAGATCTCGGTGCGGCTTCTCTTCCCATCGCGCGAGTGGCATCCTTCGGCATCGATGCCGGGTTCACGCTGTTTGCCCGGTCACAGGCTACGGGGGACCACTTCTCGTCACACTGGTTCCGAGCAGACTCCGGATGGTTCGAACTCGCGCTCTCGACCCCTCCCCTCGACTCCGTGAGTTCGTCCATCGAGTTCGTCGATCGCAGCCGGGTGCGACTTTCCACTCGGGGGAGTTAGGCGATCATCGCCTCCATCATCACCGCGATCGGCACACTCGGGGGAGCGCTCCATGGCTAGCGGAATCACGGTCTCTGGCGGGACCGGGGGAATCGGGGCGAATTTAGACGATATGCGCGCCCAGGCGAAAGTGCTCGAGACCATGACGGTGGCGCTGCTGGATCGAGCGAGATCGACCGCGCTTTTCGCTGTCGATCCAGATCTTCTGAGCTCCGCCGTACTGTCTCCGGTCACCGCCGTTGTGGCAGAAGAGAAGATCGTCGCGGCCACAGGCAAGCTCGTGCTATTCGCGACCGAAGCCGGGGTGTCCGCGGTCTTCCTCGAGGGGGCGGTGGTCGCCTACGAATCCGTAGACAAAGCGCTTGCCGAGTTGGCAACGCTGGGAACCAACGCCGTCACCTTCGTCGCGGGGTCACTGATAATCCCCGCCGCAATCGTAGGGGGCACGCTCGTCCTCAGCGATGTGGCAGCGAGCTACATCGCCGGATACAGCGAGGAGCTGGGCGATTCACTCCGCGATGCCGTTGCGAAGGGCGCGAAGAATCCGCTTCTGCTGCTCTCGCCACCAGGATTCGCCAGCCTGGTCGCGAGCTCGTTCAGCGCGAAGGATGCCAATGCCAACGCGAGCGCGATCCTCGGTGCGCAGTTGGCTGCGCTCAAAAGCCTCACGGCCGATCATGCGCAGCAACTCAATGTGCTGCTCGGGCAGAACGCCGGAATCGTCGACTTCATCGCTCGTGGAGCTCCCGGTCTGCTGACCGGCCTTGTTGCGCCGCTGTATGTGATCCTCGGACCGAGCACCAATGCCATCATGACTGCCCTCACCGGAGTGCCGTGGCCGCCGACGACTTACGAGCAAGCTGTGCAGGCGCTGGTCGGAGCCGCCAACAAGAATGGCGCGCTCGAAGACGGCAAGCCGATAAGCGAAGCCGACCTTTTCACGCCACCGCCAATCCTTGGCCAATCCGTCACCGCCCCCCAGAGCATTTCTGGATTGATGAACGGATCGGCTCAGATCGATGCAAATGACCAACTCGACGGCAAAGACAACGATTTCGCCCGCATCCGCATCGTGAAGATCGACGGGGATCCCCCGCACTACATCGTTCAGATTCCCAGTACCCAGAGTTGGGACATGAAAGCAGGGTCGACTCCGAACGATCTGACATCGGACACCGCCGCGATGACGGGCAGGCAGACTGCTCTCGCAAGCGCCGTGGCGGCAGCCATGAAGAAAGAGGGGATCTCTTCGACCGATCCCGTGATGCTTGAGGGGTTCAGCCTCGGTGGAATCACGGCGGGTTCGATGGCGGCGGATCCAAATCTCCACTTCAACATCACGCACGTCGTCACTGCTGGGGCGCCAATAGCGAACTTCGACATTCCCCACAGCGTCCAGGTCATGTCCCTTGAGCACAACGAAGATCCTGTTGCCCGACTCGACGGCACGGCGAATCCCGATCGTTCGAACTGGACCACAGTGCACGCCGACGCGCCATTACTGGCATCGGACAACGGCGTCGCTCCAGGAATCGCAGGGGCACACAACGCCGACCGCTATGCGAAGACCGCAGCATCCGCCTCTGTGGTGGGCAATGCCAGCGTCGACGCTTGGCAGGACAGCGCAAAAGATTTCTTTACCGGCAATGGCACAGTTACCGACTACGGTGCTCAGAGAGGTTAGGGGCAGGGCATGAGAACCATCATTGGTAGGTTGGCGTTGCTCGCAATGGTTCTCGTGGGAGTGTCCGGCTGCAGTCAGGCACCGGGCCCTCGGCCTAGTAGCCCTTCGAGGAGCAGCGCTGATGTCCTCGCCGCCCTCAAAGCGATTCCCGGAGTCGAGGATGCGCAAATCACGGGCGGTCCGGTCGGCCTCCCCGGTCAGGTCGAATACGGGGCTGGCCTGGCGCTCGCAACCGACTACCACAATGACGTTGCGGCGCTCCTTGATTACATCCTGGGGCAACTGTGGTCACAGAGCGCAACGAAACCGACGACAACGATAACAGTATCGATCCAGCTGGGAACAGGGAGTTCGGCCCGCATACTCGAACTCGGCGATGCCGGGTCTGCCCTGGGGCTCACGAACGTGGGAACCCGCACCTTCGCAGTCAGCCCGGCACAGATGAAGCAGCACTTCGGCGCCTGGCCCGGCAAAGTGCCCACGCTGCCGGCTACCCTCGATAGCGGTTCACCAGCCACAAGCGCGACTCCGGCGCCGTAGTTTCGAGCCCGTCGATCATTTGACCGGCACCCCTCCCGGAGGCTAGTATCTACGAGGTGTGCGCTTTGTCGAGCGCTTGATCTGTGCCCGCTTTCCCCAGGGGTTCTGGCCAGGCTCGACTTCAGCCACACAAGCTGGGTTTGCCGGTCTGTGAAAGACCAGCAGCCCCCACGGCATACCACTCAGAATCACGCACTCGTGCGATTCGCGTGTGGTGCAAAACGTTCCGACGGACCTACAGAACGTCGGAACGGATGCTACGCAACATCTGTCACCGTGCAGTAAATACAAGGAGTATGTAGTGCCCACCATTCAGCAGTTGGTCCGCAAGGGCCGCAGCCCCAAGGTCGTCAAGACCAAGGCGCCCGCCCTCAAGGGCAACCCGCAGCAGCGCGGTGTGTGCACCCGCGTGTACACGACCACCCCGAAGAAGCCGAACTCGGCTCTCCGCAAGGTCGCGCGCGTCAAGCTCTCCAACGGCACCGAGGTGACCGCCTATATTCCCGGCGAAGGCCACAACCTGCAGGAGCACTCGATGGTGCTCATCCGTGGCGGACGAGTCAAGGACCTCCCCGGTGTGCGTTACAAGATCGTGCGCGGCGCGCTCGACACCCAGGCCGTTAAGAACCGCAAGCAGGCCCGTAGCCTCTACGGCGCGAAGAAGGACAAGAAGTAATGCCTCGTAAAGGACCAGCACCGAAGCGTCCCGTAGTTGCGGACCCGGTCTACGGAGCCCCCATCGTCAGCCAGCTCGTCAACAAGATTCTTCTTGATGGCAAGAAGGGTCTCGCCGAGCGCATCGTCTATGACGCGCTCGTCGGAGTATCGACCAAGAACGGTGCGGATGCCGTCGTCACGCTGAAGAAGGCGCTCGACAACGTTCGTCCCACCATCGAGGTCAAGAGCCGCCGCGTCGGTGGATCGACCTACCAGGTGCCGGTCGAGGTCAAGCCTCACCGCGCCAACACCCTCGCCCTCCGCTGGCTCACCACCTATGCCAAGGGTCGTCGCGAGAAGACCATGACCGAGCGTCTCACCAACGAGATTCTCGACGCCTCCAACGGCCTCGGTGCCGCAGTGAAGCGTCGTGAGGACACTCACAAGATGGCCGACGCAAACAAGGCCTTCGCGCACTACCGCTGGTAGCCATTCTGCCGATCAAAGTAGGAAGTCCTGCGATCGTGTCGAGACCCCTGGTCACGGCACGGCCGCGGTCCTAACGCCCGGTCGACAGACATTTTCACGTTCACATCTCTTCGTAAGGACACTCCGTGGCACAAGACGTGCTCACCGACCTGAACAAGGTCCGAAACATCGGCATCATGGCTCACATCGATGCTGGCAAGACCACCACCACCGAGCGCATCCTGTACTACACGGGCATCACCCACAAGATCGGTGAGGTGCACGACGGTGCGGCCACGATGGACTGGATGGCGCAGGAGCAGGAGCGTGGAATCACCATCACGTCCGCTGCGACGACTTGTTTCTGGAACAAACACCAGATCAACATCATCGACACCCCCGGCCATGTGGACTTCACCGTCGAGGTGGAGCGTTCGCTTCGCGTTCTCGATGGCGCTGTCGCCGTGTTCGATGGCAAGGAAGGTGTCGAGCCTCAGTCCGAGACCGTCTGGCGCCAGGCCGACAAGTACGACGTTCCGCGCATCTGTTTCGTCAACAAGATGGACAAGCTCGGTGCTGACTTTTATTACACGGTCGACACCATCATCAAGCGCCTCGGCGCCAAGCCTCTCGTCATCCAGCTCCCGATCGGCTTCGAGAGCACCTTCGAAGGCGTCGTCGATCTCGTTGAGATGCGTGCACTGACCTGGCGCGGAGACTCCAAGGGTGATGTCGAGCTCGGGGCCAAGTACGACATCGAAGAGATTCCGGCCGACCTGGTCGAAAAAGCCAACGAGTATCGTGCGGCGCTCCTCGAGGTCGTTGCCGAGACCGATGACACGCTCCTCGAGCGTTTCATGGAGGGCGACACCGACTTCTCGGTGGCAGAGATCAAGGCTGCGATTCGCAAGCTCACGATCTCGAGCCAGATCTATCCGGTGCTCTGTGGTTCCGCGTTCAAGAACCGCGGTGTGCAGCCGATGCTCGATGCGGTCGTCGACTACCTGCCGACTCCGCTGGACGTGCCGGCCATCGAGGCCCACGATCCGCGCGACGAAGAGAAAGTCATTCTTCGCCACCCGGACGCAACGGAGCCCTTCGCCGCCCTGGCTTTCAAGGTCGCGGTGCACCCCTTCTTCGGTCGTCTCACCTACATCCGGGTCTACTCGGGCAGGGCGGATTCCGGTGCCCAGCTGGTCAACGCGACCAAGGGCAAAAAGGAGCGCATCGGCAAAATCTTCCAGATGCACGCCAACAAGGAGAACCCGGTTGACAGCGTCACCGCAGGGCACATCTATGCGGTGATCGGACTCAAGGACACGACTACGGGTGACACCCTCACCGACCCGACGCACCAGGTCGTTCTCGAGTCGATGACGTTCCCCGAGCCGGTCATCGAGGTGGCAATCGAGCCGAAGACGAAGGCCGACCAGGAGAAGTTGGGTCTCGCGATCCAGAAGCTCGCTGAGGAAGACCCGACCTTCCGCACGGAGCAGAACATCGACACCGGCCAGACGGTCATCAAGGGAATGGGTGAGCTTCACCTCGACATCCTGGTTGACCGCATGAAGCGCGAATTCGGCGTTGAGGCCAACGTCGGCAAGCCACAGGTTGCCTACCGCGAGACGATTCGTCGCGTCGTCGAGAAGCACGACTTCACCCATAAGAAGCAGACCGGTGGTTCTGGGCAGTTCGCCAAGATCCAGATCTCGCTTGAGCCCATGGAGGTGACCGCGGAGAAGAGCTACGAGTTCGTCAACAAGGTCACCGGTGGACGGATCCCTCGCGAGTACATTCCGTCGGTTGATCATGGAATCCAGGACGCGCTCCAGGTGGGCGTGCTCGCGGGTTACCCGATGGTCGGAGTGATGGCGATCCTGCTCGATGGCGCCGCGCACGACGTTGACTCTTCGGAAATGGCGTTCAAGATTGCCGGCTCGATGGCATTCAAGGAAGCGGCTCGCAAGGCCGACCCTGTACTGCTCGAGCCACTCATGGCCGTCGAGGTTCGCACCCCGGAGGAGTACATGGGCGACGTCATCGGCGACCTGAACTCGCGCCGTGGACAGATCCAGTCGATGGAGGATGCCACGGGTGTCAAGGTCATCGCCGCGAAGGTGCCGCTGTCGGAGATGTTCGGATATGTCGGAGACCTCCGGTCTAAGACATCCGGCCGCGCGGTGTACTCCATGTCGTTCGACAGCTACTCTGAGGTGCCGCGCGCGGTGGCTGACGAGATCATCCAGAAGAACAAGGGCGAATAGCTTCGGCTCTCTGCCCAAGTAAAATATCTCTATCCAAACCCCGTAGCGCACGCGGTTCGAAACAATTCGAATCGTGGGCGTCTACACCTAAGTCCTGAGGAGGACCAATTGGCGAAGGCAAAGTTCCAGAGGACTAAGCCACACGTCAACGTCGGTACCATCGGTCACGTCGACCACGGTAAGACCACGTTGACGGCTGCAATTACCAAGGTGCTGCACGACAAGTACCCGACGTTGAACGCGTCCTACGCGTTTGACCAGATCGACAACTCCCCCGAGGAGAAGCAGCGTGGAATCACGATCAATATCTCCCACGTTGAATACCAGACCGAGAAGCGCCACTACGCACACGTAGACGCACCCGGCCACGCTGACTACATCAAGAACATGATCACCGGTGCTGCCCAGATGGATGGCGCGATCCTGGTCGTGGCCGCCACTGACGGCCCGATGCCCCAGACGCGCGAGCACGTGCTGCTTGCTCGCCAGGTCGGCGTGCCGTACATCGTCGTCGCGCTGAACAAGACCGACATGGTCGACGACGAAGAGATCCTCGAGCTCGTCGAGATCGAGGTTCGCGAGCTGCTCTCGAGCCAGGAGTTCGATGGCGACACCGCTCCCGTCGTTCGCGTCTCAGCGCTCAAGGCACTCGAGGGAGATCCGGTGTGGGCGGCGACCGTTGCCGACCTCATGGACAAGGTCGACGAGTTCGTCCCAGAGCCCGTGCGCGAGACCGAAAAGCCCTTCCTCATGCCCGTCGAGGATGTCTTCACGATCACCGGTCGTGGAACCGTCATCACCGGCCGCGTTGAGCGTGGAATTCTCCACCCCAACGACGAGGTCGAGATCGTCGGAATCAAGGAGAAGTCCTCCAAGACCATCGTCACCGCCATCGAGATGTTCCGTAAGACCCTCGAAGACGCGCGCGCCGGAGAGAACGTCGGACTCCTTCTTCGTGGAACCAAGCGTGAAGACGTGGAGCGTGGCCAGGTTGTTGTCAAGCCTGGTTCGGTCACGCCTCACACCGAGTTCGAGGCGAACGCCTACATCCTGTCCAAGGATGAGGGTGGCCGTCACAACCCGTTCTACGCGAACTACCGCCCGCAGTTCTACTTCCGCACCACGGACGTCACCGGCGTCATCTCCCTGCCCGAGGGCACCGAGATGGTCATGCCTGGAGACACCACCGAGATGACGGTCAACCTGATCCAGCCGATCGCCATGGAGGAAGGCCTCCGCTTTGCTATCCGCGAGGGTGGCCGCACCGTCGGCGCCGGCACAGTGGTGAAGATCCTCAAGTAGTACCGGTACGGCGCTGATTCAAGCGCAAACGAAGGGCCGCACCCGCAGTGGTGCGGCCCTTCGTCGTTCCCCGCCCGGGCGAGACGAGGCATCGAGATGCCGATCTCTGTTGTTCCAGCGCGCGGGTGGAACAGAAAGTGGTATGTCGGGTCAGATCGCCACACGCGAACACGCATACACGGATCACTCCTCCACGCAAGCCGCTTGCCACCGCAACTCCGCTGCCTAGGGTTGAATCATGCCCCGACTGCGCCGAAGCGACTCCTCTGCTGCCGGATTGCACCGGACGCGGGCCGGTCGCGGGTTCTCCTACACCGACACGGGTGGGCATCCCATCAGCGACCAAGAGCTTCGGGCTCGCATCGAACAGCTCGCCATCCCTCCGGCGTGGACGGACGTCTGGATCGCTCCCCATGCCAACGGACATATCCAGGCGACGGGAATGGATGCTGCCGGTCGCCGGCAATACCTCTATCACCCAAGCTGGCGTGAGCAGAAAGACCGCGTGAAGTTTGATCGGGCGCTCCGCCTCGCCGAGTCGCTGCCCGCCGCGAGACGTCGGGTCACAATGGACCTGCGATTGCCCGAGCCGACGCGCGAGCGTGCCCTTGCGACCGCGTTCCGCATGCTCGACACCGGCTCGCTCCGCGTGGGGTCGGAGCAATACGCCGAGGCGAATGGCAGTCATGGCCTTGCCACGCTGCTCTGCTCGCACGCCACGGTCAGTGGCGACACGGTATCCCTGAATTTTCCGGCGAAGAGCGGCCAGGAGTGGCAGTCCGAGATTACGGATGCCGACCTCGCCGCAGGGGTTCGAGCCCTGAAGCGGCGCGGTCCGAACGCGCAGTTGTTGGCCTGGAAAGACGGATCCAGCTGGCATCCGGTGGTTGCCGCCGATATCAACGACTATGTGAAGGAACGCACGGGTGGGGAATTCACCGCCAAGGACTTTCGCACGCTTCACGGTACTGTCGCAGCGGCGACCAGCTTGGCGAAGCACGGTGCAGAGCAGCGCAAGGCAGCGCGGGATCGCGCGCTGGCACAGGCGATGCGGGACGCCGCCCAGGTGCTCGGTAACACCCCATCCATCGCCAAGAAGAGTTACGTGGATCCGCGGCTCGTCGACCACTATCGGGCGGGAATCACCATTGATCCCGCCCGGGTGAGTGCGGCGGAATCGGAGTTGCGAATACTACTTTTCGAGTGAATATCCCCGCGGACGCGCAGTAGCGGTCGAAGGAGAGTCCATTCCGCTACCGTTAGAGAAATGGCGCGCTCCCCCCTGCTTCCCGTCGGCCACCATTTCGTTACCGGCCTTCTCCTCCTCACCGCATCCACCGGATGCATCGATGCCGTAAGTTATCTCGCGCTGGACAAGGTTTTTACCGGCAACATGACCGGCAACGTTCTCTTTATCGGTTTCAGCCTCGTCGGATCGGGTGTCGCGCCTCTCCTGAACAACATCATCGCGCTTCTCGGATTCGTGTTCGGATCGATCATCGGTGGCCGGATCGTCGGCCAATCAGCGCCGAAGGGGCTTCCACGGCCGAGCCGGGGAGTACTCATTGGGGGAGCGGTCGTCATGGTCGGATTGGCGAGCTATTGGCTCGTTGTTCGCGATCTGGGCCACCCGGCGCTTCTCATCGTGACCGCACTTCTCGCCATTGTCATGGGAGCTCAAGTGTCTGCGGTGAAGCCGATCGGCAACTCAGACGTGACCACGATCGTCGTAACCAACACCCTCGCCAACCTCGCACGCGACAGTCGACTTGCCGGCGGAATCGGCAAGAACTGGTTTCCGCGTCTTGCCGCTGTGATCGCGATGGGTATCGGCGCGGCAATTGGCGCACTCTGCGTGGCCTGGCTGGGCGGGGCGGTTGCCCTGCTTGCGGGAACAGTCATCTTTACGGCCGGAATGATTACCCTGGTGACCGCGGACCGTCGCTCCGTCTGAGCTCAAAATTCTGGCGACGTGCGCGACACGCCGCACAGTGACACGCCCGGGTTGCAGACACTCCAAACCTGTGGCAGACTCCTCTAGTTCAATAAAACCGGCCATGCGCCGGGATCACTGCCAGGCAGTGCACAGATGCGAGACCGTGTGGATACACATGCAGCGTCATCATCTGGGCGGCGGGTAGCAGAACACGACTTATTCGAATCCCTGGGATGCCTGTAGAACGATCCATGCTCCCGGTGAGGGCAACACGCCCGAGCGCGGGGGTCGGTAACAAGCACGTAGTACTTGACACAACAACAGTGGTGCGCAGCAGCTGAGCATTAGGCAGTCGCAGAGCAAACCGAGCATCCAATAGCCGAGCGCCTAGCGCAACGCCACGATGCATTAAAGAGAGTGAGTCACACATGGCGGGACAAAAGATCCGCATCCGACTTAAGTCGTATGACCACGAGGTCATTGACAGCTCGGCGCGCAAGATCGTCGACACGGTGACCCGTGCCGGTGCTACTGTCGTCGGCCCGGTGCCCCTTCCTACCGAAAAGAACGTGATCGTCGTGATTCGTTCTCCTCACAAATACAAGGACAGCCGCGAGCACTTCGAGAAGCGCACCCATAAGCGCCTCATCGACATCATCGACCCGACACCGAAGGCCGTCGACTCGCTCATGCGACTCGACCTCCCGGCGGACGTCAACATCGAGATCAAGCTCTAAGGAACTCTGATGGCTACTACTAAGACAAGTAAGGGGCTACTGGGCAAGAAGCTCGGTATGACCCAGGTCTGGGATGCGAACAACAAGCTCATCCCCGTCACCGTCGTGGAGATCACTCCGAACGTCGTGACGCAACTGCGTTCCGAAGAGGTCGACGGCTACCTGGCCGTGCAGATCGCCTACGGCCAGATCGATCCGCGCAAGGTGAACAAGCCAGCGGGCGGCCACTTCGACAAGGCAGGCGTCACGCCTCGCCGCCACCTCACCGAGGTGCGCACTGCGGATGCCGCCACGTATTCGCTCGGCCAAGAGATCGCGGTCGACATCTTCGAGGCCGGCCAGAAGGTCGACGTCGTGGGTACCTCCAAGGGCAAGGGCTTCGCCGGAGTCATGAAGCGTCACAACTTCAAGGGTGTCTCGTCGTCTCACGGTTCGCACCGCAACCACCGCAAGCCCGGCTCGATCGGTGCGTCCTCCACGCCTTCGCGCGTGTTCAAGGGAATGCGCATGGCCGGCCGCATGGGTGGCGACCGCGTCACCGCGATGAACCTCATCGTGCACTCGGTCGACCTCGAGAAGAACCTGATTTTGGTCAAGGGTGCCGTTCCCGGCGCCAAGGGCCGCATCGTCTTCGTCCGCAACGCAGTGAAGGGAGCGTAATCATGGCAACCGAAGCTGGTACCACCGGTTCGATCAACACCGCCACGCTCGACGTCATCGACTCGAAGGGAAAGAAGGTCGGCTCCGTCGACCTCCCCGCCGAGACCTTCGACGTACAGACCAACGTTCCACTGATCCACCAGGTCGTCGTGGCACAGCGCGCCGCGGCCCGCCAAGGCACGCACAACACTCTTCGTCGTGGCGAGGTGTCCGGTGCCGGGCGCAAACCGTTCAAGCAGAAGGGAACCGGTCGTGCCCGCCAGGGATCGATTCGTGCTCCCCAGATGACCGGTGGTGGAATAGTCCACGGACCGCACCCTCGCGACTATGGCCAGCGCACCCCGAAGAAGATGATCGCGGCGGCATTGCGCGGCGCCCTCTCGGACCGCGCTCGTGGCGGACGCATCCATGTCATTGACTCGCTCTCCGTCGGAGACGTGCCATCGACCAAGACCATCGTCGCCCTGCTGGCGAGCATCACGACCTCGAGCCACGTGCTCATCGTCATTGAACGCACCGACATCGTCAGCCAGAAGAGCGTTCGTAACATCCCCGGTGTGCATGTGCTCACCTGGGACCAGCTCAACGCCTACGACGTCGTCGTCAGCGATGACATCGTGTTCACCAAGAGCGCGTTCGACGGCTTCGTCGCCGGCCCGGTCAAGACCGTCAAGGTCGAGACCACCGAGGACGACGCACCCGTCAGCAAGAAGCGCGTAAGCCCTGAGCGTGCAGCGGCTCGCCGCGAGCTGGCTACCACCGGGAAGGCATCCGCATGAGCACCGCGACCCAGAAAGACCCCCGCGACGTCATCCTGTCGCCGGTCGTCTCCGAGAAGAGCTACAGCCTGATCGATAAGGGCAAGTACACCTTCGTCGTCGACCCTCGTTCGAACAAGACCGAGATCAAGCTGGCGATCGAGAAGATCTTCAGCGTCGAGGTTGCGTCGATCAACACCCTGAACAAAAAGGGTAAGACCCGCCGTACCAAGTTCGGTCTCGGCAAGCGCAAAGACACCAAGCGCGCAATCGTGACCCTCAAGTCCGGTTCCATCGACATCTTCACGGCTGTCGGCTAGACGGCGCCCGACAGAAACCTGAGGAGAGATAACAATGGCTATTCGTAAGTACAAGCCCACGACTCCCGGTCGTCGCGGTTCTTCGGTTGCAGACTTTGCCGAGATCACCCGCTCGACCCCGGAGAAGTCGCTGCTTCGCCCGCTGCCCAAGACCGGCGGACGTAACAACGCCGGTCGCATCACGACGCGTCACATCGGTGGTGGGCATAAGCGCCAGTACCGCGTGATCGACTTCAAGCGCAACGACAAGGACGGCGTCAACGCCCGCGTCGCCGAGATCGAGTACGACCCGAACCGCACGGCGCGCATCGCACTGCTGCACTTTCTGGATGGTTCGAAGCGCTACATCATTGCTCCGAACAAGCTCAATCAGGGTGACATCATCGAGTCGGGTGCTGGCGCGGACATCAAGCCGGGTAACAACCTTCCGCTTCGCAACATCCCGGTCGGAACCGTCATCCACGCGATCGAGTTGAAGCCGGGTGGGGGCGCCAAGATGGCTCGCTCGGCCGGAGCATCGGTTCGCCTCGTCGCCAAGGATGGCCCGTATGCGCAGCTTCGCCTGCCGTCCGGTGAAATCCGCAACGTCGATGCTCGCTGCCGCGCCACGATCGGCGAGGTCGGCAACGCCGAGCAGTCGAACATCAACTGGGGTAAGGCCGGGCGCATGCGCTGGAAAGGCGTTCGCCCGACCGTCCGTGGTGTTGCGATGAACCCGGTGGACCACCCGCACGGTGGTGGTGAGGGCAAGACCTCCGGTGGACGTCACCCGGTCAGCCCGTGGGGCCAAAAAGAGGGCCGCACCCGTCACATCAATAAAGAGAGCGACAAGCTCATCGTTCGCCGCCGCAATGTCGGCAAGAAGCGCAAGTAGGAGTTATAGAGGATGCCACGTAGTCTGAAAAAAGGCCCCTTCGTCGACGACCACCTGTTTCGCAAGGTGGCCAAGGCGAACGAAGCCAGCAGCAAGAGCGTTATCAAGACCTGGTCACGTCGCTCGATGATCATTCCGTCGTTCCTCGGTCACACGATCGCGGTGCACGACGGTCGCAAGCACATCCCGGTGTTCATCACCGAGACGATGGTTGGGCACAAGCTCGGAGAGTTTGCTCCCACCCGCACCTTCCGTGGACACGAGAAGGACGACAAGAAGGGTCGTCGCCGCTAGCGCGGGGACGGGAAGGTACAGAGAAATGGTTGAATCCATCGCTCGCGTGAAGCACATTCGCGTCACCGCCACGAAGGCTCGTCGTGTCGTCAACATGATCCGCGGAAAGCAAGCTTCAGAGGCACTCGCCATCCTGAAGTTTGCTCCACAGGGTGCAAGCATGCCCGTCTACAAGCTCGTGGAGTCGGCAATCGCCAACGCCAGGGTGAAGGCGGAGGCCGCCAACAGTTACCTGGACGTTGAGGATCTCTTTGTCTCGTCGGCATTCGTCGACGAGGGAACCACCCTCAAGCGATTCCAGCCTCGTGCACAGGGACGCGCTTTCCAGATCCTGAAGCGCACCAGCCACATCACGATCGTGCTGGCCACGCCAGACGAGAAGGACGCTGCTGCTGTGACCGGACCGCGTTCATCAACTGCGAAGGCAGGGAAGAAGTAATGGGACAGAAAGTAAACCCGTACGGGTTCCGCCTGGGAATTACCACCGATCACGTGTCGCGCTGGTTCTCAGACAGCACCAAGGTCGGGCAGCGCTACAGCGACTTCGTCGCCGAAGACATCAAGATCCGCAACCTGCTGAAGACGTCGCTCGATCGTGCTGGCGTTGCCCGCATCGAAATCGAGCGCACCCGCGACCGCGTTCGCGTCGACATCCACACCGCCCGTCCGGGCATCGTGATCGGTCGTCGTGGCGCCGAGGCCGAGCGTATTCGCACGGACCTCGAGGAGCTTTCGGGTAAGCAGATCCAGCTCAACATCCTCGAGGTCAAAAACCCCGAGGCCGAGGCCCAGCTCGTGGCACAGGGGATTGCGGAGCAGCTCAGCGCTCGCGTTGCGTTCCGTCGTGCAATGCGCAAGGGCCTGCAGGGTGCCCAGCGCACCCCGACGGTTAAGGGAGTTCGAATCCAGGTGTCTGGTCGTCTCGGTGGTGCAGAAATGAGCCGCTCCGAGTTCTACCGCGAGGGCCGGGTTCCGCTGCACACTCTGCGCGCGAACATCGACTACGGCTTCTACGAGGCGAAGACCACCTTCGGCCGCATCGGCGTGAAGGTCTGGATCTACAAGGGCGACATCACCAACAAGGAGCTCGCTCGCGAGCAGGCAAACGCCAAGTCCACGCGGCCCGAGCGCCGGGACGACCGACGTGATGACCGCCGCGACAGCGGACCGCGTCGCGGAGCTGCCCCGGCAGCCGCGGCCGCTCCGAAGGCAGATGCTGCTCCGGCAGCTGTAGCAGTGGAGGCCTAGAGACATGTTGATTCCCCGCAGGGTTAAACATCGCAAGCAGCACCACCCCGGCCGTAGCGGCCAGGCGACCGGTGGCACGACGGTAACGTTCGGTGAGTACGGCATCCAGGCCATCACCCCGGCCTATGTAACGAACCGCCAGATCGAAGCCGCGCGAATCGCGATGACCCGTCATATCAAGCGTGGTGGGAAGGTGTGGATCAACATCTACCCCGACCGCCCACTCACCAAGAAGCCAGCGGAAACCCGCATGGGTTCCGGCAAGGGTTCACCCGAGTGGTGGATCGCCAACGTCAAACCCGGTCGTGTTCTCTTCGAACTCGGTGGCGTCGACGAGACGGTCGCACGCGAGGCGCTCACCCGCGCTATCCACAAACTGCCACTCAAGGCACGCATCATCAAGCGCGAGGAGGGCGACGCATAATGGCGATCGGTTCAAAAGAGCTCGCCCCAGTCGAGCTCGACACATTTGAAGACGACAGACTCGTCGACGAACTCAAAAAGGCCAAGGAAGAGCTGTTCAACCTGCGCTTCCAGTCGGCCACCGGCCAGTTGGATAGCCACGGTCGCCTCCGCGCTGTCAAGCGCGACATTGCCCGCATGTACACGGTCATCCGTGAGCGCGAGCTGGGCATCCGTGCGACTCCCGTTGCGGTCGAGGTGGCCCCGAAGGCTGCCGGGAAAAAGACCAAGAAGTCCGAGGATGCCGCTCCGGCGGCCGCCGAGTCGGCGGCTGTTGACGCAGCCGTCGAGTCAGCTGAGGGGAAGAAGTAATGGCTACCGAGACCAAGAGCACCGAGGCGCAAGAGACGGCTGCTGAACGTGGTCACCGCAAGACCCGTCGTGGCTATGTCTTGAGCGACAAGATGGAGAAAACCATTGTCGTCGAGGTCGAGGACCGCGTAAAGCACCCCCTCTATGGCAAGGTCATTCGCCGTACCTCCAAGGTCAAGGCGCACGACGAGGCCAATGCGGCTGGAATCGGCGACCTCGTCCTCATCAGCGAGACCCGCCCGCTCAGTGCCACCAAGCACTGGCGCCTGGTCGAGATTCTCGAGAAGGCCAAGTAGGCCTCACGCCTACTTCGGATAAGGACACTTAAATGCTTCAGCAGGAATCCAGGCTCAAGGTCGCCGATAATACCGGCGCCAAGGAGCTGCTCACGATTCGCGTACTCGGTGGCTCCGGCCGTCGCTACGCCGGCCTCGGCGACGTCATCGTCGCCACGGTCAAGGATGCGATCCCCGGCGGCAACGTCAAGAAGGGGGACGTCGTCAGGGCGGTCATCGTGCGCACCAAGAAAGAGACCCGTCGTCCCGACGGGTCGTACATCAAGTTCGACGAGAACGCGGCTGTCATCCTCAAGGCTGACGGCGACCCTCGTGGCACTCGCATCTTCGGACCGGTCGGTCGCGAACTCCGCGACAAGAAGTTCATGAAGATCATTTCGTTGGCACCGGAGGTCTTGTAACCATGGCGAACATCAAAAAGGGCGACCTCGTCCAGCTCATCAGCGGCCGCAGCCAGGCTCGCGGTGGCGACCGTGGCAAGCAGGGTCGTGTGATCGAGGTTCTCGTCGAGCGAAACCGCGTCGTCGTTGAAGGACTCAATTACATCACCAAGCACGTTCGCGTCGGACAGAGCGACCGGGGAACCAAGACCGGTGGTATCGAGACGCGTGAAGCGCCGATCCATGTCTCCAATGTTCAGCTGGTCAATCCCGACACAAAGCAGCCGGCTCGCGTCGGCTTCACGGTGGAGACGAACGCCTCGGGCAAGACCACTCGCACTCGCTTCTTCAAAGACTCACGTCGAATTCCTGTGAAGAAGTCCGCAGCAAAGAAGAGCGACAGCACGAAGGCCGACACGTCCGTCGAGTCTGAGGATTCTGTCGTGCCCGACGCGGTTCCCGAGGCGAAGGCCGCTCCCAAGGCGAAGGCCGCTCCCAAGGCGAAGGCCGCTCCCAAGGCGAAGGCCGCTCCCAAGACCACCAAGGCAACTGAGAAGGACGCCGACTAATGACTGACACCGCAACTGCCGTGCCGACTGTCAAAATGCAGCCGCGCCTGAAGCAGAAGTACCGCACCGAGATCTCTGCCCAGCTGGCGAAGGACTTCGGCTTCACGAACGTGCACCAGGTGCCCGGTCTCGTGAAGATCGTGGTCAACACCGGAGTTGGTGAGGCTGCCCGTGACGGAAAGATCATCGATGGCGCCGTCAAGGACCTCACCGCGATCACCGGCCAGAAGCCACAGGTCACTGCTGCTCGCAAGTCCATCGCGCAGTTCAAGCTCCGCGAGGGCCAGCCGATCGGCGCCCATGTCACGCTCCGCGGTGACCGGGCCTGGGAGTTCCTCGACCGCCTGCTCTCGCTGGCTCTTCCGCGCATCCGCGATTTCCGCGGCCTGTCAGACAAGCAGTTCGATGGCAACGGAAACTACACCTTTGGCCTCACCGAACAGTCGATGTTCCACGAGATCGACCAGGACCGTATCGATCGCGTGCGCGGTTTCGACATCACCGTTGTGACCACCGCGAAGAACGACGACGAAGGCCGCGCGCTGCTGAAAGCACTCGGCTTCCCGTTCCGCAACGCAGAGAACACCCCCCAGTAACACTGACGCAGTACCGATCATCCAGGTCGCCAGTTCCGTAAGAGCTGTCGAAACCGGGTGAGGAAGGCACCACCATCATGACAATGACAGATCCGGTCGCAGACTTGCTGACCAGACTGCGCAACGCGAATTCGGCCTATCACGAGACCGTGTCAATGCCGAATAGCAAGCTCAAGTCCCACATTGCCGAGATCCTCAAGACCGAGGGCTACATCGGTGGATGGAAGGTCGAAGACGCGCGCGTGGGTCAAACCCTGACGCTCGAGCTCAAATACGGCCCCAACCGTGAACGATCGATCGCGGGAATCAAACGCGTTTCGAAGCCAGGCCTCCGCGTTTACGCGAAGTCGACCGAGATTCCTCGTGTTCTCGGTGGCCTTGGCGTCGCCATCCTCTCGACCTCCTCTGGCCTCCTTACGGATCGCCAGGCCTCAAAGAAGGGCGTAGGTGGGGAAGTCCTCGCCTACGTGTACTGATCACTTATGTCACGTATTGGACGCCTTCCCATTGAGATCCCGACCGGGGTCGATGTCACGGTGACCGGCTCTGCCGTCACTGTCAAGGGCCCGAAGGGTGAGCTTGTGCTCACCGTCGCCAGCCCAATTGAGGTCAAGATCGAGGATGGCCAGCTCCTGGTCACCCGACCGGACGACGAGCGCGAATCGCGTTCGCTCCACGGCCTCACCCGTACCCTGATCGCTAACCAGATCATCGGCGTCACGACCGGCTACTCCAAGGGCCTCGAGATCGTCGGTACCGGTTACCGCGTGCAGGCCAAGGGCAGCTCCCTGGAGTTCGCCCTCGGCTTCTCGCACTCGATCACGGTCGAGCCCCCGGCGGGCATCTCCTTTGCCGTCGAAGGCAACAACAAGCTGACGGTGCACGGCATCGATAAGCAGGCCGTCGGAGAAGTTGCCGCCAACATTCGTAAGTTGCGCAAGCCGGAGCCCTACAAGGGCAAGGGTGTTCGCTACGCAGGCGAGGTAGTCCGCCGCAAGGCCGGAAAGAGTGGTAAGTGATCATGGCGCTCGGAATTAGAGGAAAGAGCAAGTCGGCCGCAAAGGGCCGCAGGCACGCACGTCTTCGCAAGAAGATCGTCGGTACCGAAGCGCGACCGCGTCTCGTGGTCACCCGTTCGGCCCGCCACGTCTTCGTGCAGGTCGTCGATGACAGCAAGGGCTTTACCCTCGCGTCGGCATCGACTCTGGAAGCAGACATGCGCGTCTTCGACGGCGACAAGACCGCCAAGGCCCGCAAAGTCGGCGAACTTGTCGCTGAGCGCGCGAAGGCTGCCGGGATCGAAGCCGTCGTATTCGACCGCGGTGGAAGCAAGTACGCGGGACGCGTCGCTGCCATCGCCGAAGGCGCCCGCGAAGGGGGACTCGACCTGTGAGCACTGTGCCAGAAAGCGCGTCTAAAGGCGCCGAAACTAACACCAGCAAGGAGACACCTGTGGCAACCGAAGCCGAACCGACCGTCACGGTCGTGGAGACTGCGGCCGCAACCGAGCCTGCCGCCAATGAGCCTCGTGAGGCCCGTCGCGGTGGACGCGAGCGCAACCCCAACCAGCAGCGCGGGAGCCGTGACTCTGAAAAGAGCCAGTTCCTCGAGCGCGTCGTCACCATCAACCGCGTTTCCAAGGTCGTCAAGGGCGGGCGTCGCTTCAGCTTCACCGCTCTCGTCGTCGTCGGCGACGGCAACGGACTGGTCGGTGTCGGTTACGGCAAGGCCCGCGAGGTGCCGACCGCGATTTCCAAGGGCGTCGAGGAAGCCAAGAAGAATTTCTTCCGCGTTCCCCGCGTCGGCGTCACCATTCCGCACCCCGTGCAGGGTGAAGCTGCTGCTGGCGTCGTGCTCCTTCGTCCGGCATCCGCCGGAACCGGAGTTATCGCCGGTGGACCCGTGCGCGCCGTGCTGGAGTGCGCGGGTATCCATGATGTGTTGAGCAAGTCGCTCGGTTCGTCCAACACGATCAACATCGTGCACGCCACCGTCGCTGCTCTCAAGCAGCTCGAGGATCCGAGTGCGGTGGCCGCACGTCGTGGCCTCCCGCTTGAGGATGTCGCGCCCGCGCGCCTTCTGCGTGCCCAGGCTGACGCAAAGGCAGGTGTCTGATGGCTGCTCGCCTGAAGGTGACCCAGATCAAGTCCAAAATTAGTGAGAAGCAAAACCAGCGCGACACGTTGCGGAGCCTCGGGCTCCATCGCATCGGCGACGTCGTGGTTCGCGAGGACACCTCGCAGAACCGCGGTTATGTTCGCA
The DNA here is from genome assembly GCF_035984695.1 of Glaciihabitans sp. GrIS 2.15. Lineage (NCBI taxonomy): Bacteria > Bacillati > Actinomycetota > Actinomycetes > Micrococcales > Microbacteriaceae > Glaciihabitans > Glaciihabitans sp. GrIS 2.15. The sequence continues at coordinate 180,480 of NZ_JAXCHU010000004.1, read as the reverse complement.
CCGTCGCTCACCTGGTCAAGGTCGAGGAGATTGACTAATGGCTGAAGAAACGAAGGCCGACAAGGCCCCCGCCGCAGCCCCCAAAAAGGCCAGCGTCGCGAAGGCTCCTATGGCAAAGGCACCCGCTGCTGCGGCAAAGAAGGCGTCAGAGCCTGTGGCCGATGCGCGCCCGCAGGTGTTGAAAATGCATCATCTTCGGCCGGCTCCCGGGGCAAAGAAAGACCGCACCCGCGTCGGACGCGGTGAAGGCTCCAAGGGCAAGACCGCGGGCCGTGGCACGAAGGGCACGAAGGCCAGATACCAGGTGCGCGTCGGGCTCGAGGGTGGAAACCTGAACAGCATCATGCGTACGCCGAAGCTGCGCGGGTTCAAGAATCCGTTCCGCGTCGAGTACCAGGTTGTCAACCTCGAGAAGCTGGTTGAACTCTATCCGGCTGGTGGGGACGTCACGATCGGTGACCTCGTCGCGAAAGGTGCCGTGCGCAAGAACGAGAAGGTCAAGGTTCTCGGCGCTGGCGACATTGCGGTTAAGCTGAATGTTGCAGTTGACAAGGTCTCTGGCTCCGCCGAGCAGAAGATCGTGGCAGCGGGCGGTTCCGTAAACGCAGTAGCGTAAGGCTTGCCCGGGTGTAATTTGCCCGAACGGCTTTGCAGAGTCGCTCAGGTGGCCCGAAAGGGCCACCTGCTTCGCCCGACCGTTCTCACCAGGAGGCCTCGTTGTTCAGAGCCGTTGCGCGGATCTTCCGCACCCCCGATCTTCGAAAGAAGATCGGATTCACGCTCGCACTGATTGCGCTGTTCCGCCTGGGGTCATTCATCCCAGCGCCCTTTGTCAATTTCGGTAACGTGCAGACCTGTCTTGCCGCGAACTCCGGCACGTCCGGGCTCTATGAGCTGGTCAACCTCTTCAGCGGTGGCGCGCTTCTCCAGCTGTCGATCTTCGCGCTCGGCATCATGCCCTATATCACCGCGTCGATCATCGTGCAGCTTCTTCGCGTGGTCATCCCACACTTCGACACCCTTTATAAAGAGGGTCAGTCCGGCCAGGCCCGCCTCACCCAGTACACTCGCTATCTCACTATCGCACTCGGTGTCCTGCAGTCCACAACTCTCATCACTGTTGCGCGCAGCGGCGCGCTCTTCCCGACATCGACGGGTACGCCTGAGTGTTCGGCGCTCATCACGAACTCGGCCTGGTACGCAATCCTCCTGATGGTGATCACGATGACCGCCGGCACCGGCCTCATCATGTGGATGGGTGAGCTCATCACCGAGCGCGGCATCGGCAACGGCATGTCGATCCTCATCTTCACCTCAATCGCCGCACGCTTCCCCGGCTCTCTCTGGGCGATCAACCAATCCAAGGGCTTCGAGACCTTTCTGCTCGTCATCCTGATGGGAATCGTGATCATGGGGCTCGTGGTCTACGTCGAGCAATCGCAGAGGCGCATTCCGGTTCAATATGCGAAGCGGATGGTCGGTCGGCGTACCTACGGCGGCAACAACACCTACATCCCGATCAAGGTGAACATGGCCGGCGTCGTGCCCGTCATCTTCGCGTCATCCCTGCTCTATCTGCCGGCGCTTATCGCCCAGTTCAATCAGCCTGCGCGGGGCAAAGCGCCGGCCCCCTGGGTCACCTGGATCACCGACAATCTGCGCACGGGGGACAATCCGCTCTACATGGTGTTGTACTTCCTCCTCATCGTCGGCTTCACCTACTTCTACGTCGCCATCACCTTCAACCCCGAGGAGGTCGCTGACAACATGAAGAAGTACGGCGGTTTCATCCCGGGTATTCGGGCTGGTCGGCCGACGGCCGAGTACCTCGACTATGTGTTGACGCGCGTGACTCTTCCGGGATCGATCTACCTGGGGCTGATCGCTCTCGTACCCCTTATCGCCCTCGGCTTGTTCGGTGCCAACCAGAATTTCCCCTTCGGTGGCGCAAGTATCCTCATCATTGTCGGTGTCGGTCTTGAGACCGTGAAGCAGATCGATTCGCAACTGCAGCAACGCCACTACGAGGGCCTGCTCCGGTGACTCGGCTGCTGATCCTCGGTCCGCCCGGAGCCGGGAAAGGCACTCAGTCTGCTCGTTTGCTCGAGACCTATTCGATCCCCGCAATCGCGACCGGAGACATCTTCCGCCAGAACATCAAGGATGAGACACCGCTCGGTGTCGAGGTGAAGGCCATCGTTGATGCGGGCGACTATGTGCCCGACTCGCTGACCAACGCGCTCGTGAAGAGCCGGCTTGAAGAACAGGATGCCGTCGACGGCTTTCTCCTGGACGGGTACCCGCGCACTCTCGAGCAGGTGTCATACCTCGACGGCCTACTCGAGGCCAAGAGTCGATCGCTCGACGCCGTGATTCAACTCGTCGCGGACCAGGAGGAAGTGGTCGCCCGGCTGCGTAAGCGCGCCATCGCCCAGGGGCGAACGGACGACACCGAAGAAGCGATCCGGCACCGCCAGCAGGTGTACTCCCGCGAGACCACACCGCTGATCGCCGTTTACAGGGATCGCGACTTACTCATCGAGGTCGATGGCCTCGGCGAGATCGACGACGTGAGTTCCCGGATCTCGGAGGCGCTGAGTTCTCGCGGAATCGTGCCAGCAGCGCAGTGAGTTTCCGCAGGAACATCTACAAGTCGCCGGCGGAGTTGCGGCTCATGATCGCGCCCGGCCTGGCGACAGCGGCTTCCCTCGGCGCCGTGAGATCGGGGATCCACGCGGGTGTCACCACGCTCGAGCTCGATGCGATTGCCGAGACGGCGATTCGTGCACTCGGCGGAGTACCGAACTTCATGAAGGAGCCGGGCTACCGGCATACGATCTGCACCTCGGTGAACGACGACGTGGTGCACGGGATCCCCGGCACGCGAAAGCTCGAACCCGGCGACATCGTGTCGATCGACAGTGGCGCCGAAATCGGCGGCTGGAACGGGGATGCGGCGATCACGGTGGTCGTGCCTGATCCCACTCGTCCCGCCCTGGTCGCCGAACGGCAGGAGCTCTCGGATGTCACGGAGCAGTCTCTCTGGCGCGGTATCGCCGCTCTCGCCAACGCCACGCACCTGAACCACATCGGCGGGGAGATCGGGGACTACATCGAATCGCAGGGCCAGTACGGCATTCTCGAGGACTACGTTGGGCACGGCATCGGCCGCTCCATGCACGAGGAGCCACCCGTGTTCAACTACCGGGTGCGCGATCGCGGCCCGCGGGTGCGGCCCGGGCTGGTTGTGGCGATCGAGCCAATGGTGACGCTCGGTGGTATCGACACGTTTACGCGGGAGGATGAGTGGACGGTCGCCACTCTCGACGGCGCGGTGGCCGCACACTGGGAGCATTCGGTAGCGGTGCATGCTGGGGGAATCTGGGTGTTGACGGCGGAGGACGGCGGCGCCGCCGGCCTTGAGCACCTCGGTGTTGTGCCTGTCTCAATTGCGTAACCGAGGTGGTTCGCGCCAAATGGCAGCGCAGTATAAACACAAGTTGGCAAAACGCCCGGGATTGGCATAAGCTTGTCCCTTGGTGTCTGCTGGCGGTTTAACTGCGCCCAGATCACCATAATCCAACCGCACGACCAGCAATCAATACTTTTAGCGACGAAGAGGCTATGGCCAAAAAAGACGGTGTCATCGAAATCGAGGGTGCAGTAGTCGAAGCTCTGCCCAACGCAATGTTCCGCGTTGAGCTGACTAACGGCCACAGAGTACTCGCCCATATTTCGGGGAAGATGCGCCAGCACTACATCCGTATCCTCCCTGAGGACCGCGTGATTGTAGAGCTGAGCCCGTACGACCTGACCCGCGGCCGGATCGTCTACCGCTACAAGTAGCGCCAACCCGGCGCGCGACAGCTGGAAAGTAACGGCTGATTCGTGCACTCGACATGTTCGATCAACACGTGTTCGATAAACGAATTAGTACGAAGACAGCGAGAGAAGAAAAAAATGAAGGTCGCCCCCAGCGTCAAGCCCATGTGTGAGCACTGCCGCGTCATCCGCCGCAATGGCAACGTCATGGTCATCTGCAAGAACAACCCGCGCCACAAGCAGCGTCAGGGCTAAGAGTTTCACCCGTTCCACATAGCAACACCAGATCCGAACCCGTTCACTTCGAACGGGGACGGGGACACCAGTGGTCGGAGGCCACTGCACCGGTGCTGCTACAGACCTCCACTCACAACCAGGAGAAGCCACAATGGCTCGTCTAGCAGGAGTCGACATCCCGCGCGATAAGCGCGTCGAAGTCGCATTGACCTACATTTACGGTGTTGGCCGCACGAGGGCACTCAAGACCCTCGCCGATACCGAAATCAGCGGAGAGATCCGCGTCAAGGATCTAACCGATGACCAGCTCATCGCCCTTCGCGACTATGTCGAGGGCAACTTCAAGGTGGAGGGTGATCTTCGCCGCGAGGTGGCCGCCGACATCCGCCGAAAGGTCGAGATCGGAAGCTACCAGGGAATCCGTCACCGTCGTGGACTCCCGGTCCACGGACAGCGCACCAAGACCAACGCTCGCACCCGCAAGGGCCCGAAGCGCACCGTCGCCGGCAAGAAGAAGGCCCGATAGCGAGTCCCCTCGCATCGCCATATAGGTTTTAGGAGAACACAATGGCAGCACCAAAATCGGCCGCTCGTAAGCCGCGTCGTAAAGAGAAGAAGAACATCGCTGTGGGTCAGGCCCACATCAAATCAACCTTCAACAACACCATCGTCACCATCACCGACCCGACCGGGGCAGTGCTGAGTTGGGCTTCGTCCGGCACGGTCGGCTTCAAAGGCTCGCGTAAGTCGACGCCGTTCGCCGCCCAGCTCTCGGCCGAGTCCGCCGCACGCCAGGCGCAAGAGCACGGTGTCAAGAAGGTTGATGTCTTCGTCAAGGGACCGGGCTCCGGCCGCGAGACCGCTATCCGTTCCCTTCAGGCTGCCGGTCTCGAGGTCGGTTCGATCAACGACGTCACCCCGCAGGCGCACAACGGATGCCGCCCGCCAAAGCGTCGTCGCGTCTAACCACTGCTTCATCGGCGATCGAGTCCGTCGAGACCGTCCCACGACGGATCTCGGCAGGCTCGATTACCGGGGTCTCGGGACGGTCGAAGACGGCCAGCTCGGCAATAGGGGCCACCAGAACACGATTTTCGAATACAACTCAATAGACCGACGGGTCAGCCACCCCGCCGAACGCACAAGTGTCAAATAGTGGACACTTCGCCGAAAGGAATCACCAGTGCTTATTGCACAGCGTCCAACTCTTACCGAAGAGAACATCTCCGAGTTCCGTTCGCGGTTCATCATCGAGCCGCTCGAACCCGGTTTCGGGTACACCCTTGGCAACTCGCTTCGTCGCACGCTGCTCTCCTCGATTCCGGGAGCCGCCGTCACGAGCATCCGCATCGACGGTGTGCTTCACGAGTTTTCGACGATCGCGGGCGTGAAAGAAGACGTCACCGAGATCATCCTGAACATCAAGGGCCTCGTGGTTTCGAGTGAGCACGACGAGCCGATCACCGCTTATCTGCGTAAGCAGGGCGTCGGCCAGGTTACGGCCGCGGACATCTCGGCGCCGGCCGGTGTCGAGATTCACAATCCTGAGCTCGTCATCGCGACGCTCAATGACAAGGCGAAGTTTGAACTCGAGCTGACCATCGAGCGTGGCCGTGGATATGTCTCCGCGACGCAGAACCGCAGCGAGTTCAGCGAAGCTGGCCAGATTCCGATCGACTCGATCTACTCGCCCGTGCTCAAGGTCACCTACCGCGTCGAGGCGACTCGTGCCGGTGAGCGTACCGACTTCGATCGCCTCGTGGTCGATGTCGAGACCAAGAACGCCATCACGCCTCGCGACGCGATCGCTTCGGCCGGTCGCACACTGACCGAGCTGTTCGGCCTCGCCCGCGAACTCAACTCGGCAGCGGAGGGCATCGAAATCGGCCCGGCGCCAGTCGATGCCGTGCTCTCGAGCGAACTGAGCATGCCGATCGAGGATCTCGACCTGTCTGTGCGCAGCTACAACTGCCTGAAGCGTGAAGGAATCAACACCGTCAGCGAACTGGTTGCCCTCTCGGAGACGCAGCTCATGAACATCCGTAACTTCGGACAGAAGTCCGTTGATGAGGTCAAGGACAAGCTCGTGGAGCTCGGACTGAACCTCAAGGACACCGTGCCCGGCTTCGACGGCGCGCACTTCTACAGCGGGTACGACGACGTCGAAGAAGCCAACTAGGCCCTCGGTACCAACTTTTCACACCTGGAGAAATGACTAATGGCTGCACCAACTAAGGGACCCCGCCTCGGCGGTGGACCGGCGCACGAGCGCCTCATGCTTGCGAACCTCGCGGCTGCCCTGTTCACCCACAAGAGCATCAAGACGACCGAGACGAAGGCCAAGCGCATGCGCCCCCTCGTCGAGAGGCTCATTACGTTCGCCAAGCGTGGCGACCTCCACGCACGTCGTCGCGTGCTCGCGACTATCGGCGACAAGACCGTCGTGCACGAGCTGTTCACGGAGATCGCACCGCTGGTCGAGTTTCGTGAGGGAGGCTACACCCGCATCACGAAGCTCGGGTTCCGCAAGGGCGACAACGCCTCGATGGTGCAGATCGAGCTCGTACTCGAGCCGGTGACGCCGAAGCCGAAGTCGGCCAAGAAGTCCGCAAAGGCCGAGGAGCCCGTCGCCGAGGCACCGGTCGAGGATAAGTCGGCCGAGTCCGAGGTCGTCGAGTCCGAAGTCGTCGAGTCGGACGCGCAGGAAGAGGCCGTCAACGCGGAGACCGCCGAGGTCATCGCTGAGGCGCCCGCTGCTGCGGAAGCGCCTGCTGCGGAAGCAGACGCCAAGAAGTAGCTTCAGACCGCCTGATGGCCCCGCCTTTCGGAGGGGCCATCGGGCGTTAACTCGCGCGGATGGCACAGCGCAGGATGACTCCGGCGAGTACCGTGGAACTATGGCTAGCGAGGCGGTAATCCTGTCCGTGCCCGGACCCCACGGGGTGCGGCAGATGCGTGTCTCGAGCCCGACGCGGGTGCTCTGGCCTGACTCGGGCATCACGAAACTTGACCTCGCCCGCTACATGGTGGAGGTCGGTGCCGCCTTCGTGGGGGCGAACGGTGACCGGCCGATTTCTCTCCAGCGTTTCGCTGAGGGTATCGACGGGGAGCAGTTCTTTTCGAAGAACCCACCTAAGGGAGCGCCGGACTTCGTGCGCGCGGTGCCGGTGGTCTATCCGAGTGGCCGATCGCATCCGCAGCTCGTGATCGACGAACCGGCCGCAGCCGTCTGGGCTGTGCAGATGAATACGATCGTCTTTCATCCGTGGCCGTCCCGGGCGGAGAACACCGACAATCCTGATCAGTTGCGCATCGACCTCGACCCGCAGCCCGGTACCGACTTCGATGACGCCATCCCCGCGGCAATTGAGCTGCGTGCTGTGCTCGCTGAAGTGGGCCTCGATGCCTTCGTTAAGACCTCCGGCAACCGAGGCCTGCATGTCTTCGCACCGATCGAGCCGACACGTGAGTTCCTCGACGTGCGGCACGCGGTGATCGCCGCGGCGCGCGAACTCGAGCGACGGATGCCGAGGGAGGTCACAACAGCCTGGTGGAAGGAAGAGCGCGGCGCGCGCATCTTCATTGACTTCAACCAGGCCAACCGGGACCGCACGATGGCTGGCGCCTACAGCCCGCGAGCGATCGCCCACGCTCCGGTTTCGTGCCCGATTGAGTGGAGTGAGCTCGAGACTGTGGATCCACGATTGCTCACTGTGCTGACGGTGCCGGCCCGATTGGCCAGCACGGGAGACCCCTGGCAGCGGATGGGGGAGAAGCCTGGCACAATCGACCAGCTGTGTGGCTGGTGGGAACGGGATCTCGCAAACGGACTCGGCGAGCTGCCCTTCCCGCCGGACTTCCCGAAGATGCCGGGGGAGCCGCCCCGAGTGCAGCCCAGCCGCGCAAAGCATCCGGAGCAGCCGAGTTCCTAATCGATTCCCTTGAACGCTACAGAGGCGTACGCGCGATGCCGAAGTGGTTGGGCCCTCGGGCGGGCGGCTGGTCGGCGAGCCGCTGCAACGCATCCGTCACGGCGCGCACGTAGATGAGGCCACCGGCCGGACCGGGATGGATCTGGTCCCTGGCGAGAAGATCGAGCCGCGTCGAGATGTCTTGCTGCCAGTTGGCGAGTTCGACCGAGCGATATTGCTGAGCGAAGCGGGTAAGGGTGTCGTTGACACCGTCTGTCCAGCCTCGCGGAGCCTGCACACTCACGACAACGATCTCGTGCCGGGGGCCGACGATCGACCGGATCTGGTCGAGGGATTGCCGATCGATTGGCCCGTTGGTGCCGAGGCCGATAAGGAGCACCGGCCGCAGTGTGCCAGAGTCGTGCATCTCCCGCACGATCGCCGGGGCCGAGGACAGCTGTCGGGAGACTACGGCATCGATCTGGATCCCGGGAAAGCCCGCCTGCAGCTCTGGAGCAGAGGCCAGCATGACCGAGTCGCCGATGGCGTCGATCTGGTCTCCCCCTGGCACAGCAGCTGAGCCTGGCACAGTGGCCGGGCCCGGCGACGGCGTACCGGTTGCCGCGGTGGTCGACGGCTTCGGGCCGGACGGCAGCACCGATTCACGACCGTGCGTGATCGCCGCCTGCGCATCGGTCATACCCGGGTCGACCACTATTGCCCGTCCCGTCGCACCGGAGAGCGTCACAATAAGCGCGATCGCTGAACCGATCGCGCCGATGCGCTGTCGGGAGCGCGGTCGACTGCCGATCCATCGACTCACGGTTGCGCGAAATCCGTCACGGCAGATCGGATGCTCGATGAATCGGTAGGAGGCTCCCGCGAAGATGACCGTGATCGTCAGCGCGATACTGCCGAGCATCCACTCGGTCCCGGGCGGCGGGGGCGTCGGCAGGGCGTCGGTTACCAACACGAAAACGGGCCAGTGCCACAGATAAAGGCCGTACGAGCGCGCACCGATCCAGCGGAGTGGGCTCCAATCGAGCACCGCACCCACGCGTGACCCGCTGATGATTGCGCCCGCGATCGCCACCACGCTGAGCATCGCCACGAGCGCGAGGCCACCGCGGTAGACGAAGGGGTTATCCGCCGGAAGTGTGATTACGAGAGCGACGATTCCGAGCACGGCGATCACAGCGATCGCGGGCAGTGAGCGTCGCGCCAATCGACCAGTGCTCGCGGGCCAGTCCCGGTGGAGGATCGCAAGAGCAGCTCCGATCGCGAGCCCAAAACTATGGGTGTCACTGCCGAAATAGACCCGAGAGGGGTCTCCCGATCCGGCGAGAACGGCCATCGCCACGGCCGAGCCTGCTGCGATTGCCAGCACGATGAAAACGCGCGCTTGGCGCAGGCGCACCGCGAGCACAACAAGTATCACGAACGGCCAGGCCAAATAGAACTGCTCCTCGACTGCGAGCGACCAGAGATTGCGGAAAAGCTCCGGAGTTGTTTCGTCGAAGTAGCTCTGGGTGGCGGCGATAGACAGCCAGTTGCTGCTGAAGGTTGCGGCACCGAGTACCTGGCGCCCCAGGTGCACGAGCGGATTGCCGCCGACCACCAGCGCCGCGGAGGCCGACACCACCACCACGAGCACAAGAGCCGGCAGAAGTCGGCGAGCGCGCCGCATCCAGAATCCGCCAATTCGGATGCGACCGCTCGAGTCCTTTTCTCGGATCAGGAGTCCGGTGATCAGGAATCCGCTGATCACGAAAAACACGTCGACACCGAGATAACCGCCGGGAAGGATGCCGGGACCGAGGTGGTAGAGGATCACCGCCCCCACCGCGATGGCGCGAAGGCCGTCCAGCCCGGCAAGGCGGGACGATCGCGGCGCGCTCTCGGCCGGCGTCCGAGCAGGCATCGGAGCGGGAGTGTCACAAACGGTAGGAGTGAAAGTCATAAGGAGACCACTCGAGTTTCGTCGCGACCGAGCGGGAGGTCAACTCCACCGGTGGTCGCGCCACTGGTTATTGGTATGGGTCTTCGCCTCAGGCTGCCCGATCTAGACTCTCCGATGTGGACGTCGAGAATCAGCATGGCGCGAACGTGGATGGGGCATCTCCGGACATGTCGGGACCAGCGCCCGGCACCACCCGCATTCGCCTCGACCTCGCCTACGACGGCGGTAGATTCCTCGGCTGGTCGTCGCAACCGGGGTTGCGCACGGTGCAGGGCGAGCTCGAATCAGCGCTCGCGATCATCTTTGGCAGGCACGGTCCGGTCTCGCCGCTCACCGTCGCGGGTCGCACCGATGCCGGGGTGCACGCCACCGGACAGGTGGCCCATCTCGATGTCACCGCCGCCCAGCTCGGCGTGCTGTCCCGTCCCCGCGGCAAGACCCCTCCGCTCGCTCCTGGCGCACGCTTCGACGGTCCGCGTGCCCTGGGGCGACGACTCAATGGCATCGCCGGACTCAACGCCGATATTTTCGTGTCGCGCGGTTCCTTCGCTCCCGACGGCTTCGACGCCCGGTTCTCCGCGACCTGGCGGCGGTACCAGTATCGAGTGGCGGATGCCTCTGCGCCCCGCAACCCGCTGCTGCGGGGCCACACCCTGTGGTATCCGGCCGTGCTCGATCTCGACCGAATGAACCAGGCCGCTCACGACCTTCTCGGCCTTCACGACTGGGCATCGTTTTGCAAGCCCCGCGAGGGGGCCACCACCGTGCGGAGCCTCGAGCTCTTCCGCTGGACACGCGCCGATGACGGAGTGTTGACCGCAGAGGTTCGCGCCGACGCGTTCTGCCACAGCATGGTGCGCTCGCTCGTCGGGGCGACCATAGCGGTCGGTGAATCCAAGCTCGATACCGATCGTCTCGTCGAGCTTCGCGATGAACTCGACCGACCGAGCGACTTTAAGGTGCTCCCGGCCAAAGGTCTTACGCTTATCGAAGTGGGATACCCCCCGGATGCCGAGATGGCCGCGCGCGCGCAAACGACACGTAATCGGCGGCCGGTGGGTGGCGCATCCGCTTCGGCCGACGAACCAACGCCGGGCAGTTTGACCGAAGCGGCGCGCACAGACTATCATTGACCCCTGGTGCCTGCGACCTGTAACCGGGCATCACGAACTTGAGCCCTCCACCGGCAGCGTTCGCGGCGACATCGTCTCGCGAACATCCATCGGAGTGGGATTCACGAACACCTCATTTCGACACAAGAAAGCAGTATCACTGTGACGCGCACTTTCTCACCCAAGCCCGAAGATGTCCAGCGTGACTGGGTCATCATCGACGCGACCGATATCGTCCTCGGACGACTGGCAACCCATGCGGCGGTCCTGCTGCGCGGCAAGCACAAACCGACTTTCGCCCCCCACATGGACATGGGTGACTTCGTCATCATCATCAATGCGGAGAAGGTCGCTCTCACCGGCTCGAAGCTCGCCCAGAAGCGTGCGTACCGCCACTCCGGGTACCCGGGCGGCCTCAGTTCGATGACGTACATCGAAATGCTGGAGAAGCACCCGACGCGCGCTGTGGAGAAGGCCGTCCGCGGCATGCTGCCGAAGAACTCGATCGGCCGGGCCCAGCTCACCAAGCTCAAGGTCTACGCCGGCGCCGAGCACCCCCACGCTGCCCAGCAGCCCAAGACCTACACCCTCGGCCAGGTCGCGCAGTAGCGCGCGCCAACAAAACTTAAGGATCCCAAGACATCATGGCGAAGATCGAAGATTCACTCGACGAGACAGTTCTCGAAAGCTACTCAACCGAGACCACTCCTGCGGCCGAAACCAAAGCACCCCGTGCCGTGCTCAACGTTCCCGGTGCAGCCGTCGGCCGGCGCAAGCAGGCTATCGCCCGCGTGCGTATTGCGCCCGGATCCGGCACCATCACGGTGAACGGCCGCACCCTCGAGGACTACTTCCCGAACAAGCTTCACCAGCAGCTCATCAACGACCCGTTCAAGATCCTTGATCTTCTCGGCAGCTACGACGTGATCGCTCGCATCACCGGCGGTGGCCCCTCCGGCCAGGCTGGCGCGCTGCGACTCGGTATCTCTCGCTCGCTGAACCAGATCGACGAGGAGAACAACCGCGCAGCCCTCAAGAAGGCCGGATTCCTCAGCCGTGACGCTCGCGTCAAGGAGCGCAAGAAGGCCGGACTCAAGAAGGCGCGCAAGGCTCCCCAGTTCTCCAAGCGCTAACGCGCGCCAGCTGATCGGGTTCTATGCCTCGCCTCTTCGGCACCGATGGCGTTCGGGGCCTCGCGAACGATGTCATCACGGTGGAAGTCGCCGTCGGGCTGGCCCAAGCGGCATCCGTTGTGCTCGGCAAAGGGCGATTTGCTGATGGTCGTCGCGCCTCCGGACGTCGGCCGGTCGGTGTTGTCGCTCGAGATCCTCGCGTCTCGGGTGAGTTCATCGCCGCGGCGGTCATGGCGGGTTTTGCAAGCTCCGGCGTGGATGTCCTCGACGCCGGAATCATTCCGACTCCGGCAGCCGCATTCTTGATCGCGGACGTGAAAGCCGACTTCGGGGTAGTGATCTCGGCATCACACAACGCGGCGCCCGACAACGGCATCAAGTTCTTCGCTGTCGGCGGCACCAAGTTGCCCGACGAGGTCGAAGATCGCATCGAGGCCGCTCTCGGTGAGAAAAAACTCGCTCCGACCGGTGTCGAAGTTGGTCGCATCCGGCGTTTCGCGGACGCCGAGGACCGCTATGTCGTGCATCTCCTCTCGACGCTCCCGCACCGGCTCGAAGGCATCCATGTGGTGCTCGACTGCGCCAATGGCGCGGCCGCCGGGATCTCGCCGGAGGTCTTCACGGATGCTGGTGCCACCGTCACCGTGATCGGCTCAGATCCCGATGGCTACAACATCAATGACGGCGTCGGTTCGACCCACCTCGATGTGCTCGCCGCTGCTGTACTCGAGCACGGTGCCGACGTCGGTATCGCCCACGACGGCGATGCCGACCGTTGCCTCGCGGTGGATCATCTCGGGCGGATCGTGGATGGCGACCAGATCATGGCGATCCTCGCGGTCTCGATGAAGGAACGCGGTCTCCTCACCCGCGACACCCTCGTGGCGACGGTGATGTCGAACCTCGGCCTGAAGGTCGCGATGGCGGAGCATGGCATCACCCTCCTGCAGACCGCAGTGGGTGACCGTTACGTGCTCGAGGCACTCAACGAGAAGAAGTTGAGCCTGGGGGGCGAGCAGTCCGGTCACGTGATCATGAGCCAGTTCGCGACGACGGGCGACGGCATCCTCACCGGGCTTCACGTGCTGGCCGAGATGGCTCGCACCGGCAAGTCGCTCGCTGAACTTGCGGCGGTGATGACGGTCTACCCCCAAGTCATGATCAACGTGCGGGATGTCGACCACCATGCGCTCGCGTCGAATGTTGTAATCGCCGCCGCAGTGATCGCCGCGGAGGAGCGACTCCGAGAGTCCGGCCGGGTTCTGCTGCGCAAATCCGGCACCGAACCGATGGTTCGCGTGATGGTCGAGGCCGAGGACCAGTCCACGGCCGAGGAGATCGCCGAATCGCTCGCCGATGTGGTTCGCGCCCAGCTCACGCGCTGATCTCCGCTCCGGGATTGCCTGGATCAGAGCTTGCGGAGAAGCACGCTGTTGACGGCGTGATCCGATCCCTTTCGTAGCACCAGGTCGGCGCGAGATCGCGTTGGCAACACATTCTGCAGCAGGTTCGGCTCGTTGATGCGTTTCCAGATCTCGTTCGCGCGGGTCGCCGCTTCCTCGTTGCTCAGGCTCGCGAACCGGTGGAAGTACGACTTGGGGTTCATGAAGGCGCCCTGCTGGAGCTTGAGGAATCGCTCCTCGTACCAGCGGGCGATGTCGGCGGTGCGGGCGTCCACGTACACGGTGAAGTCGAAGAGATCGCTGATGGCGAGTCCGTGGCCGGACGAGGGCGGCTGCAAGACGTTGAGACCCTCGACAATCAGGATGTCAGGGCGTCGCACCACGATCTCAGCGTCGTGAATGATGTCGTAGCTGAGGTGTGAGTAGAACGGAGCGCGAACTTCCTCCGCGCCACTCTTCACCTTTGTCACGAATCGGAGCAGAGCTCGTCGGTCGTATGATTCCGGGAACCCCTTGCGCTCCATGAGTCCGCGTCGCTCGAGCTCGGCATTCGGCAACAGGAATCCGTCGGTTGTGACGAGCTCGACGCGAGGAGTGTGTTCCCACCGGGACAGGAGTTCCCGCAGTATTCGGGCACTCGTCGACTTGCCGACCGCGACGGATCCCGCGACGCCGATGACGAAGGGAGTGGCAGGGGAATCATGACCAAGAAAACGGCTCGTGTCGCGGTGGAGCTGTCGCGCGCCCACCGCATACAGGCTGATGAGTTTGCTGAGGGGGAGGTAGACATCCGTCACCTCGCTGAGGTCGAGGCGGTCGCCAAGGCCGCGGAGCCCCACGATCTCGGTCGGGGAGAGGGGATTCTCGGTGGTGGGTGCGAGTGCCGCCCAGTCGGCGCGATCAATCTCGACGAAGGGAGTCAAGTGGGCGGGCGTCGAGTGGGCCGCGGTCGAATGGGCCTTGTCGGACATAAGAATTCAGGCTACCGGAGACGCGAGCGCACGATGTCCGGAGAGGGGTTCGGCGGGCGTGCCGTAAAGTCGGACCCATGTGTGGAATCGTGGGCTACGTCGGCAGTAACCAGAGCATCGAAGTACTCCTGGGAGGGTTGCGTCGACTCGAATACCGTGGCTATGACTCCGCCGGCATCGCGGTGATCGACCCCGAGGGCGTGCTGCACACGCGTAAGCGGGCCGGCAAGCTGCAGGTGCTCATCGACGATCTCGACGGTCTCGAGCTGGCGAATGGCGCGACCGGGATCGGGCACACCCGCTGGGCGACCCACGGTGGTCCCAACGACCAGAACGCGCATCCACACCTGGGGGATGACGGCAAGCTCGCGCTCATCCACAACGGCATCATCGAAAACTTCGCCGAGCTCAAAGCCGAGCTGCTGGCATCCCACCCGGACACCGTCTTCACCAGCGAGACCGACACCGAGGTCGCTGCGCTGCTTCTAGGTCTCGAATACCAGAGGACCGGCGACCTCGCCTTCGCCCTGCGCAACGTCGTCGACCGGCTGCACGGTGCCTTCACCCTTCTCGTGCTGCACAAGGACCAGCCGGGTGTCGTCGTCGGAGCCCGCCGCAACTCTCCGCTCGTTATCGGGCTCGGCGATGGGGAGAACTTTCTGGGTTCGGATGTCGCGGCTTTCGTCGAGCACACTCGCCGCGCCATGGCCATCGGCCAGGACCAGCTCGTGACCATCACGGCCGACAGTGTCACCGTCACCGACTTCCTGGGCAACCCGGTCGAGACCGAGGAGTTCGAGATCGCCTGGGATGCCTCGGCGGCCGAAAAGGGTGGATGGTCGAGCTTCATGGCCAAGGAGATCAGCGAGGAACCCGAGGCGATCGCTAAGACGCTGCTCGGCCGCATCACGGAGGGGGTCGTGCGCTTGCACGAGCTCGACAGCCTCGGCGACGACGCCCTCCGGGACATCGACCGGATCGTGGTCCTCGGCTGCGGCACCGCCAACTACTCCGGCATGCTCGGCAAGTACGCGATCGAGAAGTGGGCCCGCATCCCCGTCGAGGTCGAACTCTCGCATGAGTTCCGCTATCGCGACCCCGTAATCGACGCCCGAACCCTCGTCGTGTCGATCAGCCAGTCCGGGGAGACCATGGACACCCTCATGGCCGTCAAGTACGCGGTGGCGGCCGGCGCGAAGACGCTCTCGATCTGCAACACGCAGGGAGCCACCATCGCCCGTGAATCCGACGCGGTGATCTACACGCACGCCGGGCCAGAGGTGGCCGTGGCATCCACCAAGGCCTTCGTCGCCCAGGTCGCCGCGCTCTACCTGTTTGGCCTCCACCTGGCCAGAGTGCGTCACACGCTCTCCCCAGTGGAGATCGCCGATCTCCTCGGCGAGCTCGAGGCCCTGCCCGACCAGCTCGCGACCGTGCTGGAACAGCACGACGCCATCACACAGCTCGCGGGCTGGATGACGGACACGCGCTCTGTGCTGTTCCTCGGTCGGCATGCCGGATACCCGGTCGCTCTCGAGGGTGCGCTCAAGCTCAAGGAGCTGGCCTACATCCACGCCGAGGGTTTCGCCGCAGGCGAGCTCAAGCACGGTCCGATCGCGCTCATCGAGCCGGGACAGCCGGTCTTCGTGATCGTGCCGAGCCCGCGGGCAAAGGATTCGCTGCATCCAAAGGTCGTCTCCAACATCCAGGAGATCCGTGCTCGTGGTGCCCGCATCCTTGCAATTGCCGAGGAGGGGGATGTCTCGGTGCTGCCCTACGCCGACACCGTGATCCGCATCCCGCTCGCCTCTACACTGTTCGAGCCCCTGCTGGCGGTAGCGCCCCTGCAGATATTTGCCATGGAACTCGCCGCAGCGAAGGGCCTCGACGTCGACCAGCCGCGCAATCTGGCCAAGTCGGTCACGGTCGAGTAGCACGGTCGACTAGCGGTCGGAGAGCTCCGAAATGATCATCGGCATTGGCGTGGATGTCGTCGATCTCGCTCGGTTCGAGCGGGCGACGTCGCGTACACCGGGCGTTCTCACTCGCCTGTTCGCCGACAGCGAACAGTGGGACGGGGACGCAAGAAGATCTCTCAGTTCTCTCGCCGCGCGGTTCGCGGCGAAGGAGGCCGTGATCAAAGCGATCGGCGATTCTACCGGCGTGCGCTGGCACGACATGGCAGTGGTGTCCGATGGTTTGCGCAACCCGTCGATCGAGGTCTACAACGCCCTCGCCGACATCGTCGCCGCGCGGGGGATCACCTCGATCCACCTATCGGTCAGTCACGATGCGGGAATTGCAATCGCCTACGTGATCGCCGAGGGCCATGGCGTGTCCAACACCGGAGAAGTGGAATGACCAGGCCGCTCCGCGAGGCGCGGGTGGATCTCGATGCGGTGGCCCACAACATCCATGCGCTGCGTGGATACATCGGGGATGCCAAGCTCATGATCGTCGTCAAGTCCCGTGCCTACGGGCATGGTGCCGTTCCGATCGCACGCGCCGCCGTCGCCGCGGGCGCGGACTGGCTCGGTGTCGTGGATATCCCGGAGGCGCTCGAGCTGCGCGCCGCCGGGATCAGCGCCCCGATCCTCGCGTGGCTGCACGGTGCCGAGGCAGATTTCGACCTCGCAATTGCCGCCGAAATCGATCTGGGAATTCACTATCGCGAGCAACTTGATCGGGTGGCAGCTGCCCCGGGAGTGGCCTCCGTGCAGCTCAAGGTAGACACCGGGCTCGGTCGCAACGGCGCCGCAGAATCGGACTGGCCTGCCCTCTTCGCCTCCGCGGTCGAGCATGAGCGTGCCGGGCGAGTCCGGGTGCGCGGACTGTGGAGCCATCTTGCTAACGCGGGGCCGGAACACGACCTCGCCCAGGTGGCGGCCTACGAGCGGGCAATCACCGAGGCTCGCGCGGCGGGACTCGACCCCGAGCTATTGCACCTCGCGTCGACGGCCGGAGCGCTTCGCGTGCCGTCAGCGCGGTTCGCCCTGGTGCGAATCGGCATCGGGAGCTACGGACTGTCGCCGTTCGACGATGTGACGTCGGCCGACCTCGGCCTGCGCCCCGCGCTCGAGCTCAGCGCCGGGATCGTCTCCGTGAAACGCGCGACCGCAGGGAGCGGTGTCTCCTACGGCTACGACTATCGCACCGGCGCCGAGACGACTCTCGCTCTCGTACCCCTTGGATACGGCGACGGTATTCCGCGCCAGGCCTCTGGACGCGGTCCGGTGTCGATCAATGGCCAGCGCTATCGGGTGGCCGGGCGGGTGGCCATGGACCAGTTCGTCGTCGACGTCGGCGACGACGACGTTGCCGTGGGCGACCGGGCCATATTGTTCGGTGATCCATCGGCCGGAGCACCCTCGGCGGATGATTGGGCGCGGGCCGCCGACACCATCAACTACGAGATCGTCACGCGACTCGGCGGCAGGATCGAGTGGACCTATGCAGCTCGAGATTGATACCCCGGAACGCATGGCCGAGCTCGGGGCGCGAATCGCCCGGGAGCTGAGGGCGGGCGATCTCGTGGCACTCAATGGCGAGCTGGGAGCGGGTAAGACGACCTTCACCCGCGGACTCGGGGGCCAACTCGGGGTGCGCGGATCGGTGACGAGCCCCACTTTCGTGCTCGCCCGCACCCATCGCCGCATCGGTGGCGGTGCACCGCTTGTGCACGTGGACGCCTACCGACTCGGCAGCTCGGCGGAGCTCGACGATCTCGACATCGACTGGTCGGCGTCGATCGTGGTGGTCGAATGGGCGGCCGGAATGCTCGACGGAGTTGCCGAACACTGGATCGAGATCGATATCCGGCGACCGACGGGCGCGGGCGCCGTAATCGCCGACGGGGAGGAACCGGTTGAGCCGCGATTCGTCTCCATCACCGGCCATGGCTCACGCTGGCGCGACCTTAGGCTGGACTGATGCTGCTCGCCATCGATACCTCCGCCGGCACCAGCGTTGCCGTCGTAGACCGGGACCGCGGTATTCTCTCCGAGATCAACGAATCCGACACCCGACGCCATGCCGAGGTGATCGGCGAGGCGATCCTCTTCGCGATCGAGCGATCCGGCATCTCGATTGACTCTCTCTCCGGGGTCACGGCCGGTATGGGCCCGGGACCGTTCACCGGGCTGCGCGTCGGGATCGCGGCGGCCCAGGCCTTCGCCTTCGGGGCATCCAAGCCACTGGTGCGGGTGGTGAGCCACGATGCTGTTGCCTGGGGGCACTACGCAACAGGCCACGTCGGCCCCGTTCTGGTGGTGACAGATGCCCGCCGGCGTGAGATCTATTTCTCGGCGTACTCCGGAGTGGACCCGGTAGGATTTCCGATTCGCCTGCAGGGGCCGGGCCTGTGCCGTCCCGCTGACCTGTCCGAGCAGGTCGCCGGCTATTCGCGCTACGAGCGGATCGACGCGGCGGAGGTGTCCGCGGCATCCGCCGGCCTGCTCGCCGAGGGGTTGTTCTTTCATCGGCGGGCCTTCGCCGGACCGGAGGCACTTTACCTGCGAGCGCCGGATGTCACGGTATCGGCCGGTCCAAAGCGGGTGAGTTGAGTGAGCTGGCAGCTTCGCACCGCCTCGACCGACGACCTCTTTGGCATCATGAAGATCGAGACCGGCACATTCGGCACCGACGCATGGTCGAGCGAGGCGATGCTCAGCGACCTGCGCAATCCGCAGTGCTATTACCTCGTCGCCGACCGCATCGGAATTCCCGGTGAACTTGACGGCTATGCCGGACTCTTCACTCCGAAGGGAGCGCTCGAGGGAGACATTCAGACCATCGCGGTGGCAGAGAGTGCCCGGCGCGGTGGACTTGGCCGTGCGCTCATGAACGCGCTCATCGGCGAGGCACGCAAACGAGGAGCGCGCGAGCTGTTCCTGGAGGTGCGCGCGGACAACCCGGGACCGAAGCGCCTCTATGAGACCCTGGGCTTTGAGGAGATCGCGGTTCGTGTGGGGTACTACCATCCGGACAACGTAGACGCCATTGTCATGCGGTTGGCAATGCAAGACCCCACGACCAGACCGGCGGTGGGTGGGTGAGCGCGGCGGTGACCGGCCCCCTCGTGCTCGGGATCGAGACCAGCTGCGACGAGACCGGTATCGGTATCGTGCGCGGCACGACACTGCTCGCCAACGTGATCGCATCGTCGATGGAAGAACACGCCAGGTACGGTGGCGTCGTCCCCGAGATTGCCGCCCGCGCGCATTTAGAGGCCCTCACGCCGGCCCTCACTGCTGCGCTCGCCGAGGCCAAGGTGACACTGGCTGAACTCGACGCCATCGCAGTGACGAGCGGACCGGGCCTCGCCGGGGCCCTCATGGTGGGCGTGGGTGCGGCCAAAGCCTTGTCCGTGGCTCTCGATAAGCCGCTGTATGCGATCAACCACCTCGTGGGTCATGTCGGTGCTGACGCGCTGCGCGACGACGGCACCGATATCGAACTGCCTACCATCGCCCTGCTGGTTTCGGGAGGGCATACTTCACTCCTGCTCGTGCGGGATCTGATCTCCGATGTGGAGTTGCTCGGGGAGACCATCGACGATGCGGCCGGCGAGGCCTTCGACAAGGTCGCGCGACTGCTGGGTCTTCCCTATCCCGGTGGACCGCAGATCGACCGGGTCGCCGTGGGCGGCGACCCGAAGGCAATCCGCTTCCCGCGCGGTCTCAGCCAGCCCAACGACCTGGCGAAGCATCGCTACGACTTCTCGTTCTCCGGACTCAAAACGGCGGTTGCGCGCTGGGTGGAGCAGAAACAGGATGCCGGTGAGCCGGTTCCGGTGGCGGATGTCGCGGCCAGCTTCCGCGAAGCGGTCACCGATGTGCTGCTCACGAAGGCCGTCGCGGCATGCAGTGACCTCGGTGTGCCTCGCCTGCTGCTCGGGGGAGGAGTCGTGGCCAACGCCCGTGTGCGCGAAGTTGCGGCCGAGCGCTGTGCAGCCGCCGGGATCGAACTCCGGATCCCCCCGCTCTCGCTCTGCACCGACAACGGGGCGATGATCGCGGCCATCGCAGCGCGGCTGATCGAGGCTGGCCACGGGCCATCCTCGCTCTCCTTCGGAGCCGACTCGACCCTGCCGGTCACGATTATCCAGGCCTGAACCAGCCGCGTGCGTTGTCTGTCTCGTTTGACACGGGGAGGCGACAATGAAATGCTGGGAAACGCCTGATACTGGCACGTTCTTCGAAGGAGCATCCCATGACCAACCCCGACAACGGCGCCGTGCCGCCCGTTCCGCCGCCAGCCGAGTCTGTGACGCCCCCGCGTGCTGCTCCCGCGCCGCCGCCCGCACCCGGCTACACCCCTCCGACGACCGCCTATGCGCCGGCCGGGGGCCTCGCCCCCAAGAAGACCCTCAGCCTCATCGGCATGATCGCCGGAATCGTGGGCGTTGTGGCGTTCGGCTGGTTCATCCCTGCCTCGATCGCCGCCATCGTCCTCGGTTCGATGGGCAAGAAGCGTGAGGGTCTCCCCGCGAAGGGCTTCTGGCTCACCGCGATTATTACGGGTTGGGTGGGGGTCGGGCTTTCTATCCTGATTGTCGGAGGAACTATCCTCATTTTCGCGCTGAGCGCGGCGGCCGGTATGCGAAACTACTAGCCGACTCGCCGTTTCTACGGAACGCTGCCTCCAAAGACCCGCGCCAGAAGGCGCGGGTCTTTTTTGTCACCGGAAGGTGACGCGCTCGCAGAGCAGCGCCGCGTGTCGCCCCGCAACGCGGGTCAGTACGAGCGTCGCCGACTCGGGACCACGCAGCGAGAGCTTCTTGCGGAAGGCCGCAGGGTCGACATCCACCCCGCGCTTCTTGATCTCGAGAGACCCGATGCCGCGGGCCGCCAACTCTCTCTTCACCCGACGCTCGTCGAGCGGAAAAGTCTCGATCACCCGGAAGCAGGCGGCGAACGGCGTCTCGAGAGCCGTATCGGAGGTGAGGTAGGCAATGCCGTCGCTGAGCATGGTTGCGCCGATACGCCGGCCGAGGTCCCCGATCAGGCGGGAGCGGATGACGGCACCATCGGGTTCGTACAGGAAGCCGCCCAGCGTGCCGGTCTCGACATCCGCACTGTCCTCGCTCGAGGAGAGCTCCGCCGTGCCGTGCTCGCCGAGCACGAGAGCGGACCGGCGGATGCCCGGCCGGGCGAGCGCGCCGAACCAGAGCCCGAGCTCGACGACGTCACGATCGACCGATACCCACTGGGCTTCGGCGCCCGCGGGGATGAGGTTGCGGTCGATGCCGGGGCCGAGCTTGATGCCGGTGGGGAGTCGGTCGCCGATATCGAAGGCGGTCTCGAGCGTCGGCGAATAGTCCGCGGGGTCGGAGAGGCGCGAGGTGTTCTGGTGACCCGCCGTTCGGCGGGCGGGATCCAGATAGACCCCGTCGAAACCCTCGAGGTCGAAGGCGGTGACGTCGGCGTGCACGACGATCGCATTCGGCCAGAGGGCGAGGTTGTAGGCGGCGATCGCGGCGGTCACCTCGTCGAGTTCGACGGCCGTCACCTCGAGATCCAAGGATGCGAAGGCGAGCGCGTCGCCGCCGATCCCGCACCCCAGGTCGGCGATGCGGCTGAGCCCGGCCGACTGGAAGCGTCCGGCGTGGAGGGCCGCAACCCGCAGCCGGGTCGCCTGTTCCAGCCCGGCCTCGGTAAAAAGCATCCGCTCGGCGAATGGGCCGAACTTTCCGACCGCTTTCGCCCGGAGCTTCGACTGGCTCAGCACCGCGGCCACGAGTCCGGGGGAGTGACCGGCCCGACGAAGCTCGTTCACGGTCTTGAGCACGTCTGAGCTCGACTGCCACGGAGGCAACGAAGCGAGGAGTCTCAGGCCGTCGCCGGACAGCAGTTCGACGAGCTCGGAGGATTCCATCGCCCCACCGTACCAAGCCGCCGATTGGCACTCACCTTGCAGGAGTGCTAACGCGCGGCTAAGCTACATCTGGCACTCTCCACAGGAGGGTGCTAACCCTCCAGATTTCGAAGTTCTCCAAGAAAGAGGTCAACCGTGGCAGTGTCCATCAAGCCGCTCGAAGATCGCATTGTCATCAAGCAGGTCGAAGCCGAGCAGACCACTGCCTCCGGTCTCGTCATCCCGGACACCGCGAAGGAGAAGCCCCAGGAGGGCGAGGTCGTCGCGGTAGGACCCGGTCGCATCGACGACAACGGTAACCGCATCCCGCTCGACATCGCCGTTGGCGACAAGGTCATCTACTCCAAGTACGGCGGAACCGAGGTGAAGTACGGCGGGGAAGACCTGCTGGTGCTGTCGGCTCGCGATGTTCTCGCGGTCGTCGTTCACTAATCAGTCTCCTGTCGAAGGGCCCGTTCCGATTTCCTCGGAACGGGCCCTTCGTCTTTCGGGGGCGGCTTTGTGCCGTAACATCCCCATGATGTCCAGCTCCAGAAACCCCGAACAGTCGACGGAACGATCGGGTGTCGTGATGGCCGTGGCTGCCTACGCGCTCTGGGGCATCCTTCCGCTCTACTTCCTGCTGCTTCAGCCGTCCGGCGCGTTTGAGATCGTCGCCCTGCGCATCCTCTTCTCGCTGGTGTTCTGCGGAATCATCATCACTGTCACCCGCCAATGGCGCGCGCTGGTCACGCTTCTGCGGCGGCCGCGCATCGTCTTCACGATGGGTCTCGCCGCGGTCTTCATCTACGTCAACTGGCAGGTTTACGTCTTCGCGACCCTGGACGGCAAGGTGATCGAGGCGTCGCTCGGTTATTTCATCAACCCCATCGTCACCGTGCTGCTCGGCGTCATCTTCCTGCACGAGCGGCTGCGGATGGCCCAGTGGATCGCCGTCGGCACGAGCCTCGTGGCGGTTGTGGTGCTTGCCTTCAACTACGGGGCGCTGCCATGGATTTCCCTCGTTCTCGCCTTCTCGTTCGGGTTATACGGCCTGATCAAGAAGCGAGTCGGACCTGAAGTGGGTGCCGTGAGCGGGCTCACCCTCGAGACGGTCTGGTTGACGCCCGTCGCGATCGTGCAGCTGGCTGTAGTCGGCGCGAGCGCCGGGCTCACTTTCGGAACGGTGAGCGTCGCGCACACTGTGCTGTTGATCAGCGCGGGCGTGGTGACCGCCGTTCCGCTGCTTCTCTTCGCGGCCGCTGCGCGGCGACTTCCCCTCGTCTATCTCGGACTCATCCAGTACTTTGCCCCGGTGCTCCAATTCATCGTGGGGGCATTCGTACTCGACGAGACGATGCCCCCGGCCCGCTGGATCGGCTTTGGGCTGGTCTGGGTGGCGCTCGCGATTCTCAGCGTGGATGTCTTGGTCTCCGGGCGTCGCTTCCGTCGCGCCTTACCTCCGGCTCGCTGACCGAACTGTAGGGTTCGAAAATACCCGTTTGACCCGAAGGGCCTCCTATGTCGCGCTCCCGAACGCTTCCGGCTATCGTCTCCGGAGTGGTTTTCAGTCTCGCTCTCGTGTCGTGTTCAGCCACCTCCCCGTTGCCGGTACCACCCGCTCCGTCTTCCGCATCGGCGACGGCGCCCGCTGGCGACGGCGTGCTGCGCATCGGCACCCTCTTCCCCAGCACCGGCGTTCAGTCCTATCTCGGGGGCGGGCAGGCGGCCGGAGTGGCCCTCGCCGTGAAGGAGATCAATGATGCGGGCGGGGTGCTCGGCAAACCGGTCGAAATGCTCGCCCGCGACTCCGGCGACGTCACGACCACGACGATCGAGAGCTCGATCGCCGACCTGGTGAGCGCGAAGGCGGATGTGTTGATCGGGCCGTCCTCGTCAGTGCTCGCCGAACGCGTCATCCCCAAGATCGTTGCGGCGAAGTTACCGATGATCTCCCCCGCTGCCACTTCGCCCCGCCTGAGCTCGGTGGCCTCGCAGGGGTATTTCTTCCGCACCATCGGATCTGCGGCTCTCGAGGGGAGCGCGCTCGCGAAGACCATCGGCGGGGGAAAGGCGCGCATCGCGATCGTCTACTTCGACGACGACATGGGTCGGGCCATCCTCGGTACGATGCGCGCCTCCCTCGCGGCATCCGGCGCCCTGGTTAGCGTGCAGAAGATTGATGGGACCACGAAGGATCCGGCGCCCATCGTCGCCGCGGTGAAGGCGGCAACGCCCGACGACGTCGTGTTCGTGAGCCCGTTCAGCGCGATGGAGCAGAACACGGGGATGATCACTCAGCTCACCGCGGCCGGCTGGGGTGGAGCAAAGCTGTGGCTCACCAGCCAGAACACTGCCGACTACTCGCAAGCCCTCCCCGTCGGAACGCTGACGAACGTCAATGGACTGCTCGAAGGGGTTGGGCCGACGGCCGCCTTCGCCGCGCAGGTCGCCGCCGTTGCCCCGGCGGTCACCGACCTGCTCTTCGCCGAGGAGGCCTACGACGCCACAATTCTTGCCGCTTTGGCCGCGACCGCAGCGAAGGATGCGAACGGTGCCGCGATCGCCGCGCGATTGCGAGAGGTATCGGCCGGGGGCATCCAGTGCACCACCTATCGTGAATGCCTCGACGTCCTGAAGACGTCAACAGACATCAACTACGACGGAATCTCCGGCGCCATCACTTTCGATGTCAACGGGGACACCAGTCCTGCACATTTCGGGCTGTATCGCTACGGCGCGGAAGGACGGTTTGCGCGGGTGGGGGATGTGATCGCCGGCTGACTCGGGAGAGTCCGGCGTCGGCGCGGGGTGACTGGCGGTTCGGTGATCACCGAGAGGCCCGCGAATGTGGGCACCATCTGGGAAACCACAGTTCGATCACATTTTCGGCTCAGCGGCCGATGCTGGCGATTCGTCGCAAAACTAGGGATAGGGTGGCGAATCTATTCGCAAAAAGCCTGTGCGCGACGGCGTGCTCCGGCAGCGTGACAGCATGGAAGGCAAAATCAATCACATGAAGCACACACGAATCATGGTTGGCTTGGCAGTTGCCGCAACCTTCGGAATGGCACTATCGGGCTGTGCAAATCAGGCTGCTCCCACCGGCGGCGGTACCTCAGGTGGGTCGAAGGCTGATCTTCCCGTCGTAACCTCGATCCCGGTGCCCGCGAACGCGGTACTTCCGGCCGGCAACGGTAAAGCGAAGTGTGACCCCGCAACGACGCTGGGATTTGTCGGTGCGGAGACCGGAGCGAATGCGCAGCTCGGGATCAACATCTTCAACGGCATCCAACTCGCCATTGACCAACACAACAAGGCAAATGCCGACTGCCAGGTGAAGTTCACCAAGTTCGACACCGAGGGTTCGCCGGACAAGGCGACCGGCCCGGTGACGCAGGCGGTCAACACGCCGGCAATCGTCGGCGTGATCGGGCTCCCATTCTCGGGGGAATCGAAGGCCACCGGCAATATTTTCGAGCAGAAGGGGCTCGTGCACATCACCCCTTCGGCAACGGCACCCGTTCTCACGACCAACGGGTGGAAGACCTTCTTCCGTGGTCTCGGTAACGACAGCCAGCAAGGACCGGCCGCCGCGAACTTCGTCACCGAGAAGCTCAAGGCCAAGAAGGTCTACCTCGTGCAGGACGACTCGGAGTACGGCATCGGTCTCGGGGGCGCGACCAAGACCGGACTCGGTTCGAGCATTGCCGGCACCGACAAGGTGACCACCGGCCAGAAGGACTTCTCGGCCGTCATCTCAAAGATCATCAACTCAAAGGCTGACGCGGTCTACTACGCCGGGTACTACGCCGAGGGCGCACCGTTTGACCAGCAATTGGTGGCCAAGGGGTTCAAGGGAGCCTTCGTCGGACCGGATGGCGCGAAGGATGACCAGTTCATCAAGCAGGCCGGCGACGCGTCGGCAAACGCGTATTTCACCTGCCCGTGTATTCCCGGCGAGCTGATTCCGGACTTCGCGAAGGCCTACAACACGGCGTTCAACGCGGCTCCCGGCACCTACTCGATCGAGGGTTACGACGTCGCGACGGTGTTGCTTTCCGGTATCGACAAGGGCAAGACGTCGCGCGCCGACCTGTTGAGCTACGTGAAGTCTTACGACGCCGACGCCCTCAGCAAGCACTACAAGTGGGACGACAAGGGCGAGCTCGCAAAGCCCGCTGTCTACGGTTACAAGGTAAACGCTGGAAAGATCGTGTTCATCGGCCAGATCGGCTAGTCGACAGGCAATGATTGACGTGGGGCGGGCGCGTGTGTGCCCGCCCCACACCATTACCTGACTACCCAACGACTACCCCGGCCCGCGACGATGCGGCCCCCTGAGGACGTGCAATGCTCGCGACGCTCATATCTATGGTGCCGATGGACGATAGCTGGATCAACTTCGATGTCCCATCGCTCATTCAAAACTTTTGGAGTGCCACGTTCGATGGCCTCACCTTTGGAGCGATCTACGGACTCGTGGCCCTCGGCTACACACTGGTCTACGGTGTGCTCAACCTCATCAACTTCGCCCATTCCGAGGTCTTTATCATCGGCTGCTACGGCGTAGTTTTCACCCTGACCTCCCTCGGCTTCGGTGGATCGGTGCCCACACTTTCGCCGATCGCGCTCATCGGCGACCTGCTCCTGGCCCTGCTGGTCGGCATGATCGCCTCCGCGGCCACCGCGTATGCACTCGAGCGCCTCGCCTATCGGCCACTGCGCAAGCGCAACCCGCCGCGCCTGGTCTTTTTGATTACCGCGATCGGTGCATCGCTCGCCATCCAGTACACGATCTTTCTGGTGCGTGGAGGCAACCCCGAACCCGCCGTGACGATGTTCCAGCCGCAGCCGGTCTTCGACGTCTTCGGCACGATCGTCGATACCCAGCAGATCACCATCGTTGTCGCCGCGGTGATCCTGATGGTCTTCACCGATCAATTCATCCGTCGCTCCAAGATCGGACGCGGTATCCGTGCGGTCGCGCAGGATCCGGAAACCGCGACCCTGATGGGAGTGGATAAACAGCGCATCATCGTGCTCACGTTCGTCATCGGAGGGCTTCTCGCGGGTGCGGCCGCCCTGTTCTATGTGATGAAGGTGCCGTCCGGAGTTCTCTACTCCGGCGGATTCGTGCTCGGCATCAAGGCGTTCGCCGCGGCGGTGCTCGGGGGGATCGGCAACGTTCGGGGTGCTCTTCTCGGTGGACTGCTGATCGGGCTTATCGGCAACTACGGCCAAATCCTGCTCGGCAATTCGCAATGGACCGATGTCGTCGCGTTCATCGTGCTAGTGCTCGTCCTGCTCGTCAAACCGACGGGCATACTCGGTACCTCACTGGCGAGGAGCAAGGCATGAGCACCACCGACGGACCCACCCTGATGCCCGATTCGGAATCCGCGAAGGACGCTGTCGATCGCGTCACCGCTCGCACGAAGAAACGGCATTTCACCCAGCCGTTCCGCGACAAGTGGAACAACCTTCGCAGACCGCAGCAGTGGGCATTCCTGCTGATTGTTGTGGTTCTGGCCTACGCGCTGCCGATCCTCAATCCGCCGATCATTACGTCCGAGCCGGGAAACGACTGGCCGATCACCTGTTTCCAGATGGCGATCTACGCTCTCGTCGCCGTCGGCCTCAACGTGGTGGTCGGCTATGCCGGCCTTCTCGACCTCGGCTATGTCGCTTTCTTCGCGGTCGGGGCCTACACGGCGGCGATGCTGACGAGCCCGGACTCGCCGTTCCTGCATATCCCGTACCTCTGGACCGTTCCGGTCGCGATGGCGGTGACGATGTTCTTCGGCGTGATCCTCGGGATCCCCACGCTCCGGTTGCGCGGCGACTACCTCGCGATCGTGACCCTCGGTTTTGGAGAGATCGTGCGAATCCTGGCCACCATCATCCCGGCGATGAAGGGTCAGGTTGGATTTCAGAACGTCGGCCGACCGCCGGGGGTGCAGGCGGATGGATCGCCGCTGTTCTCGAACTCGAACGGAACGCCGTGGTACTGGCTGACGCTCACGGTGATCATCGTCGTGTTGCTGCTCGCCGGTAACCTCGAGCGCAGTCGCGTTGGGCGTGCCTGGGTGGCCATCCGCCAGGACGAGGATGCAGCGGAGATCATGGGCGTGCCGGTGTTCAAGTACAAGGTGTGGGCCTTCGCCATCGGCGCCGGTGTCGGCGGTCTATCGGGAGCGCTGTACGCCGGCCAGATCGGCTTTATCAACAACCAGAAGTTCGACGTGGTGACCTCCATCCTGTTTCTTGCGGCGGTCGTTCTCGGCGGTGCCGGCAACAAGGTGGGGGCGATCATCGGCGGAGCAGTGGTGGCCTACATTCCGCTGCGCTTCACCGCGATCGCCGAGTATAAATACCTGATTTTCGGGATCGCGCTCGTGCTGCTGATGATCTTCCGTGCGCAGGGGCTCCTCCCCGCCAGGCAAAAGTTGCTCGCCTACGGCCGCACGACCTATGAACGGGTGAGCGCGTCGACGAGGCCGAGGCCGGTAGCTCAGGGCGGCAGGCCGCCCGACGGCGGTCCGTCCGATGAGGCGCCAAAGCGGGTCTCCGAATGAGCGCCGAGCTTCCCGCCAATAGAGCGGCGGCCGACTCAGCGCTCGGGAAACTCGCCATCACCGTCGAAGCGGCGGAGGGGGCAGCGCCCGAGCGGGAAATCTCGGCCCAGGTCGGCGAAAACATCATGGAGGTCAGGAATCTCACCGTGAAGTTCGGCGGACTCACGGCGCTCGATGACGTGTCGTTCGACATCCGGCGGGGCGAAATTCTCGGCCTGATCGGCCCGAACGGCGCGGGCAAGACCACCTGTTTCAACGCAATGACCGGCGTTTACAAGCCGACCAGCGGCAAAGTTTTTCTCGAGGGTGTGAGCATCGGGGGGCGGCTGCGGCACAAGATCACCCGTCTCGGCCTCGCCCGAACCTTCCAGAACATCCGTCTGTTCGGTGAAATGACGGCGATCGAAAACGTCGTCGTCGGCTTGGACGCCCGGCACAAGACAAGCGTCGTCGGGGCGTTGCTGCGTCTGCCGCGTCACGTGCGCGAAGAGAAATCGTCGATCGGCCGGGCGATGGCGTTGCTCGAGTTCGTGGGAATCGCCGAGGACGCGGCTGTGCTGTCGCGCAACCTCTCCTACGGCCACCAGCGTCGGCTTGAGATCGCGCGCGCGCTTGCGACCGACCCGAAAGTGCTCTGCCTCGATGAACCGGCGGCCGGCTTCAACCCGGCCGAGAAGGAGGGCCTGATGGATCTCATTCGGGCCATCCGGGACGACGGTTACACGATCCTGCTGATCGAGCACGACATGAAACTCGTGATGGGTGTGACCGATCGCATCGTGGTGCTGGAGTTTGGAAGGAAGCTCGCCGACGGGCTGCCCATTGAAATCCGGAACGACCCCCGAGTCGTGGCCGCCTACCTGGGGGAGCCAGAAGATGACGCTGCTTGAGCTGAAAAATGTCAGTGTCAACTATGGTCGCATCGAGGCGATCCACGACATGTCATTCGCGGTGCAGAAGGGCGAGATCGTTAGCCTCATCGGCGCAAACGGGGCCGGCAAGACGACCACGATGAAGACGATCTCCGGCCTCCTCAACCCTGCAACGGGCACGATCGAGTTCGAGGGCGAAGACATCACCAAGATGAAAGCCCATATTCGGGTCGTGCGGGGAATCTCCCAGGCGCCGGAAGGCCGAGGCATCTTCCCCGGGATGACCGTGTTGGAGAATTTAGACATGGGCGCCTTTGGGCGCAAAGATCGCAGCGGAATGGCGGCGGACTTTGATCGCGTGTATTCGCTCTTCCCCCGCCTCGCCGAGAGAAAGACCCAGCAGGGTGGCACGATGTCCGGCGGTGAGCAGCAGATGCTCGCGATCGGTCGTGCGCTGATGGCCGCACCGCGACTCCTCTTGCTTGATGAGCCGTCCATGGGACTCGCTCCCCAATTCATCAAACAGATATTCAGAATCATCAAGGAGATCAACGAGCAGGGCACGACGATCCTGCTGGTGGAACAGAACGCCAATCAGGCCCTCGCGCGAGCCGACCGTGCCTTCGTGCTGGAAACCGGCACGATCACCCACCGGGGCACTGGCAAGGAGCTGCTTTCGAATCCGGCCGTCAAAGAGGCGTATCTGGGCGTTGGGTAGTTCGCTGGCGGAGTAGCGAGAGCCCAGCGCTCGTGCGGCCAGGCGGCACGGGCGCCGGTGCGGTGAATCCCTGAGCGATGGAATCTTTGCCCCGCGAAGGTGGTTAATATGGGGTACCGGAACCCATCGCCGCTGTCCGGCTTCATCTGCTCACCACTCGTTTCGAAAAATGAGGACTTCATGAATCAGCCGGATCCCTTCGGTTTCATCGGGCTCACCTACGACGACGTCATGCTGCTTCCGGGGCACACCGATGTCATCCCGAGCGAGGCGGATACCACCACCCGCCTGAGTCGCCGCATCACGGTGGCTGCTCCCCTTCTCTCTTCGGCGATGGATACCGTCACCGAGTCGCGCATGGCCATCGCTATTGCGCGCCAGGGCGGATTCGGCGTGTTGCATCGCAACCTCTCGCTGGCAGATCAGGCAGACCAGGTCGATCGGGTCAAGCGCAGCGAATCCGGGATGATCACCAACCCGGTCACCACTACCCCGCTGGCCACGGTTGCCGAGGTCGATGCGCTCTGTGGCCAGTTTCGCGTGTCGGGCCTTCCCGTCGTCGAAGGGGACGGAATTCTCGTCGGCATCATCACCAACCGCGACATGAGATTCGTGTCGCCGTTCGAAAAGGCCACGACCCTTGTGCGGGATGTGATGACGCGCACTCCACTCATCACCGCGCCAGAGGGCATCGACCCGGATGAGGCGATTGCGATCTTCGCGCAGCACAAGATCGAGAAGCTGCCTCTCATCGACGCATCCGGACGCCTGCGCGGTCTCATTACGGTGAAGGACTTCGACAAGTCGGAGAAGTATCCCCAGGCCACGAAGGACGAGAACGGCCGACTGCGTGTCGGCGCGGCGATCGGCTTCTTTGGGGATGCTTGGGAGCGAGCGATGCTGCTCATCGATGCGGGGGTCGATGCCCTCGTCGTGGACACCGCCAACGGTGACAGTGCGGGAGTGATTGACATCATCCGCCGACTGAAGAGCGACCCGGCCGCGCGTCACGTCGATATCATCGGCGGAAATGTGGCGACCCGGAGCGGGGCGCAGGCGCTGGTGGATGCCGGCGCGGATGCCATTAAGGTCGGTGTCGGCCCCGGCTCGATTTGCACCACCCGCGTGGTGGCCGGTGTCGGGGTGCCCCAGGTGACCGCGGTCTACGAGGCCTCCCTCGCAGCCAGGGAGACCGGCATCCCCGTGATCGCGGACGGTGGTCTCCAGTATTCGGGCGACATCGCGAAGGCGCTCGTCGCCGGGGCGGACACCGTGATGCTCGGATCGCTCCTGGCCGGCTGCGATGAGAGCCCGGGCGACCTGGTTTTCGTCAATGGCAAGCAGTTCAAGAATTACCGGGGGATGGGCTCTCTCGGCGCGCTGCAGAGTCGCGGAGAGAAGACCTCATACTCGAAAGACCGTTATTTTCAGGCGGACGTACCCTCCGATGACAAGCTCATCCCCGAGGGCATCGAGGGTCAGGTGCCCTATCGTGGGCCACTTTCCGCGGTGGCGTACCAGCTGCTCGGGGGCCTGCGGCAGTCGATGTTCTACACCGGAGCCCGCACCATTCCCGAGCTCAAGGCCACCGGCAAGTTCGTGCGCATCACCGCCGCCGGGCTCAAGGAGTCGCACCCCCACGACATCCAGATGACGGTGGAAGCGCCCAACTACTCCCGCTAGGTGGATGCCCGAGGCTCGTGGCGGGGTCGCTCGTGGCGGTGCCGCTCGTGGCGGGGGATACGCCGCCTCGGGGCGGCCACCCGACCTCACGGATGGGGTCCTAACGCCCTCCGCGAGGTCATTTCCCCTCCTCGACAGGCTGTGGGTGATCGAAGAAACTCCCAGAACGGCGGATTTGAAGCAGGCCAGCCTCCGAATGCTGGCAAGTTCTGCGCATGGACTACGACGCTCTCGGCCACAACGGACTGATTCTCTTCAATCAGGTTCGGCAAGTCCTCGACGATTCTCGCGGGCTTCGGCGCGACGCTGAGCGCGGCATCCTGGTACGGCTTCGACGTGGGGCATTCGTCACTCGTGGCGTCTGGGACGGCGCCGATCTTCGCGAGCGACATCTTCTCCGTGCACGGGCTGCCCTCGCGGTGACCGCTCGGCCAGCGGCTCTGGCTGGTATTTCTGCGGCGGCCCTCTGGGGAATGCCCATCGACGAGGACTGGCCTGCCGACATCACGATTCTCGACGAATGGCGAGGGGGCGGCAGATCCGAACCGGGCGTGAGGAAGACCGCCGCCGGCTTTCGGACAGCTTCCACTCAGGTCGTAGACGGCCTGTGCGTCACGTCGATCGAACGAACCGCGCTGGATGTGGCCCGTACCCACAGTTTCGCGAAGGCGATCGGCACGTTGGACTGGGTCCTGTGGAGAAAGCGGCCGGGCGCGCTGAAGAAAGCCGTACTTATCAATGAGCTGAACCGCCTCAATCCGCGCTTTGGAATGCGTCATCTTGAGCGCTGTGTGGAGTTTTCGACATCCCTGTCGGATTCGTTCGGAGAGTCGACGGCACGTGCGGTCATCCACCTCCTCGGGTTCGAAGCCCCTGAGTTGCAGGTCGAGTTCTTCGATTCCCACGGAAGAATGGAGCCGGATTTCTATTGGCGCTCGGTACGGAAAGCGGCGGAATTCGATGGCAAGAGCAAATACACCCGTGCCGAATACACGCTGGGGAACCCCGGAGAGGTCGTCTGGCGAGAGAAAAAGCGGGAAGACAGGCTGCGCGCGATGGAAGTAGGAATCACTCGCATTCTCACCGAGCATGTGGAGGCCCCGGCGCGGCTGGACCGCATGCTCCGGAATGCAGGCATACCTCGCGGCCGTTTAACATCCTCGCGGAGGGAGTCGTAACTCCCTCCGCGAGTCCGCGCAATCTCCGCGAGAGCGCGTTTCCCCCGCCTCGAGGCGACCGGCCCGAGAATTCACCGCTGCAAGGGACGCCGCGCTGTACGTGCCAACAGGCGCCCAGCCCTCGGCAGCCTCGCGGCGTGCACGGCCGCACGGCCCCACGGCCGCACGGCTGCACGGCCCGGGTGCCCCGAGCGCACACCCCGGGTAGGGTTGGTTTCGTGAGTGACGTAGAAATCGGCCGTGCCAAGCGCGCTCGCCGGGTGTATTCCTTTGACGACATCGCCATCGTGCCGAATCGGCGCACTCGTGACCCGCAGGACGTGTCAACTAACTGGGGAATCGACGCGTACCAGTTCTCGATACCGTTCCTTGCGGCTCCGATGGACTCCGTCGTATCTCCCGCCACGGCGATCCTGATGGGCAAGCTCGGTGGCCTCGGAGTGCTTGATCTCGAGGGTCTCTGGACTCGCTACGAGGATCCCGAGCTACTGTTCGAAGAGATTCGCGCGTTGCCTGCCGCCGGTGCCATCCGCCGTATGCAGGTGATCTACGCCGAGCCGATCAAGCCCGAGCTGGTGATCTCCCGCCTCGCCGAGATCCGCTCATCGGGCGTCACCGTCGCCGCAGCCCTCTCCCCGCAGCGCACACAGGAGCTCCATAAGAC
Source organism: Glaciihabitans sp. GrIS 2.15 (assembly GCF_035984695.1). Taxonomy (NCBI): domain Bacteria; kingdom Bacillati; phylum Actinomycetota; class Actinomycetes; order Micrococcales; family Microbacteriaceae; genus Glaciihabitans; species Glaciihabitans sp. GrIS 2.15. The sequence continues at coordinate 146,384 of NZ_JAXCHU010000004.1, read as the reverse complement.
CGTTGTCGAGGCCGGGGTCGACCTGTTTGTTATCCGCGGAACGACAGTGAGCGCCGAGCACGTCTCCCAGAACCAGGAGCCGCTCAATCTCAAGAAATTTATCTACGAGCTTGATGTGCCGGTGATCGTCGGCGGTGCGGCCGGGTACACCCCCGCACTACACCTCATGCGCACGGGCGCGGCTGGCGTTCTCGTCGGTTTCGGCGGGGGAGCCGCGTCGAGCACGCGGGCGAGCCTCGGCATCCACGCTCCCATGGCCACCGCTGTGGCGGATGTCGCCGGCGCGCGCCGCGACTACATGGACGAGTCGGGCGGACGATACGTGCACGTGATCGCCGATGGCGGTCTCGGCACCTCCGGCGATATTGCCAAGGCATTCTCAGTCGGGGCGGATGCCGTGATGCTCGGGTCCACTCTCGCGAGGGCGACCGAGGCTCCCGGTGGCGGCTGGCACTGGGGCACCGAAGCGCACCACAGCGAGTTTCCGCGCGGCAACCGGGTCGAGGTGGGCCAGGTCGCACCGCTCGAGCAGATCCTTTTCGGCCCGTCCACAGTCGCGGATGGCACCGTAAACCTGGTCGGCGCACTGCGCCGATCAATGGCCACGACCGGCTACTCCGACCTCAAAGAATTTCAGCGGGTCGAAGTGGTGGTCGCGCCTTACCACAAGTAGGGACCAGAAGTAGTAGCAACGATGCACGACTGACGGAGGTAGAGATGGCCAAGTTCAAGACGGTTACCCGCTCATCGAAACTGGGACCGGAGGAGCGCGCGAACGCTATAGTCGCGCTCACCACGAAAGAACTTGACATCCTCGTCGTGGGAGGCGGGATTGTCGGCACGGGCTGTGCCCTCGACGCCGTGACCCGAGGGTTGAGCGTCGGCATGGTCGAAGCACGGGACTGGGCGAGTGGCACGTCGAGCAGGTCCTCGAAGCTCGTGCACGGCGGCATCCGCTATCTGGAGCAATTGGATTTCCGGCTCGTCCGCGAGGCCCTCATTGAACGAGGACTTCTTCTGCAGCGTCTCGCCCCACACCTGGTCAAGCCGGTGCGATTCCTTTACCCGCTCAAGAAGCGGGTAATCGAGCGGGCCTATATCGGGGCCGGGATGCTGCTCTACGATATTTTCAGCTACAGCGGTGGCCGCCCTCCCGGTGTGCCGCACCACCGCCACCTGTCCAAGACACAGGTCATGCGGTCAATCCCCAGCCTCGCGAACGACGCACTCATCGGCGGTATCACCTACTACGACGCCCAAGTGGATGATGCCCGCTATGTCGCGAGTCTCGCTCGCACGGCATCCTTCTACGGTGCTCATGTCGCCAGCCGCGTTCGCGTCGAGGGCTTCATCAAGGTCGGTGAACGCGTCGTCGGTGTGAACGCCCACGATCTCGAGACCGGGGAAAAGTTCGAGATCCGCGCCAAGCAGGTCGTCAATGCCACCGGCGTGTGGACAGATGACACCCAGTCGATGGTCGGTGAGCGCGGCCAGTTCAAGGTGCGCGCTTCCAAGGGCGTGCACCTTGTCGTGCCGCGTGACCGATTCCAGTCGAGCATGGGCCTGCTGCTGCGCACGGAGAAGAGTGTGCTCTTCGTGATCCCGTGGGGTCGTCACTGGCTGATCGGCACGACCGATACCGACTGGCATCTCGATAAGTCACATCCCGCCGCCACCGCAGCCGACATCGACTACATCCTCGAGCACGTAAACGATGTGCTCGCAGTGAAGCTCACCCGTGACGACGTGGAGGGCGTCTACGCCGGACTTCGCCCTCTTCTTGCCGGGGAATCCGATCAGACCTCGAAGCTTTCGCGCGAGCACATCGTCGCGCACAGCGTTCCCGGTCTCGTGGTCGTCGCCGGCGGCAAGTGGACCACCTATCGCATCATGGCGAAGGATGCGATCGACGCCGCGGCAGCCGCACTCGACGCGAACGTGCCCAAGAGCGTGACCCAGGACATCGCCCTGCTCGGTGCGGAGGGATACCAAGCGGCGTGGAACAAGCGGGCCAAGATCGCCCGGGCTTTCGGCGTTCATAAGGTTCGTATCGAGCACCTCCTCAATCGCTACGGCGTGATGACGGATGAGCTACTCGACCTCATCCGCGAGACTCCCTCGCTCAACACCCCGCTTCCCGGAGCCGACGACTACATTGAGGCCGAGGTGGTGTACGCGGCGACGCATGAGGGCGCCCTGCACCTTGAGGACGTACTCGCTCGCCGCACGCGCATCTCGATCGAGGCGTGGGATCGCGGCGTTTCTGCAGCACCGGTCGCCGCGAAGCTCATGGGCGACGTGCTCGGTTGGGATGCGGGCAAGATTGAGGGCGAGACCAACAATTACCTCAAACGCGTGCAAGCCGAGCGGGACAGCCAGCTCGAACCTGACGACGAGTCGGCCGATCGTGTGCGGCTTGAGGCTCCTGACATCGTCTCCAGCAAGTAGCCGAATCGGCCATGAGCCGATTTCGGCGGGATGACCCTTTTGGATTCGAGTCATTCTGCCGAAATCGGCTCATCGCTGGGGAACCAGGCCATAGGGACGCAGGTAGTCGGCAAGTGCATGTCGGTCACGGACGACTTCGGAAGTGAGACGAGCGAATCCTCCCACTACCCGACGCATTCTGTCCTCCCGTACCTTTTCTTGCCACAGCACCTGCTCGCCTGAAATATTCCTCTGGAATTGACGACGGGCACCGTACTTCGAGCGACCGTCGTACTCACAGACAAGGCCGAGGTGTGGCCAGTAGAAATCCGCGAACCCGATCGAACCGAATTCGTCGAAGATCTCTACCTGCAACTCCGGAGCGGGCAATCCGAGTGCGTGGAATTGAACTCGACAGAATGATTCCCCGGGTGAACCCGAGCTGCCGTCAGCAAATTCAATCGCAAGTCGTGCGCGAGCCGAGCCAGGGTAGGGAAGCAGTGACCCCAGCGCCTGCAGAAGTTGGAACTGGGTTACAGCGGGCACTCCCAATTCGGCGCGGATCCCTGTGGCACGCGGCTCCTGAAGTGCCGCATCAGCCATGGTGACGGCGCGCACGAATGGGGTTGTGCAGGACAGGTCGACAATTGTTCGCGCTAGGGAGGTGACGGTGACATTGCCGATCACGGTCGGATCCTCGTCAAGACCGAGTCCGTGTCGACGGATGCCGCGCCGTGAGGTTCCCCCGGGCGTGCGCACGGTCAGTTCGTGCACCAGTTGTGGCCAGCTCCCGATGCTCGGAAGGCGATAGAGCGCGGCCGCAGAATCATGCGAGAACTGGGTGCCGTTGGACGAGAGCAGCGCGGCGGACCGCACCTGTGTGCGGTACCGGGCATCCGCATCCATGGCCCGCCATTCCCCCGAATTGATATAGACGCCCGTAGCCACTCGCACGAGGTCGCCTCGCTGGGCGGAACGTCGCAGGTCGCGGGCGGACCCGAGCCGTGCTGCTTCACGGGTGAGATAAAGCGGGGGTGCCGTCATAGCAATAGCGTGAATCGCCCTCTGTGTCTCCAAGGTCGCCGGGCGGCACTCGGTGGACAAAGCTCCTTCGCTGCTGCCTGTGAAGGGATGGTCTCGAAGGACCCGAGTGCGGTCGATGAGGCGATTTGGGCTAGATGACTCGGCCCCGTTCGCCTCATTCCGCCGAAATCGGCTCGCGGCAGAGCTCACGGGCGTGGCTTGGCGTGGCGGGCAGCGGCCGGACGGGTGGCGCCGGCGGGAGCGGGCAGCGGGCGGGTGGCGCCGGCGGCAGCGGGCGGGCAGCGGGCGACGACGGGCGGGCGAATCTCCGGGCCGGCAGCAACAGGGGGTCGCTCTGAGGCGCCACGGTAGAGTTGGGGGCAATCAGCGGTCGGTGGAAGGGATCAGCACAGTGGTGGATGTTCGTCGGGTCAAACTCCCCGGAGTGGGTGTTCTCCACACCTTTGTGACCGCGGATGGAGGCAAGGCCGGCGTGATCACCCATCGCTCCGGACACAGCGACCTCATCACGTTCGCCGATGAGGAAGACGGGTCGGATGCCAGCAGGGTTTCGTTGCGCCTCAGCGAAGACGAGGCGCACACGCTCGCCGAACTGCTCGGTGGCACCCGCATTACCGAGGGTCTCGACAAGCTGGATCAAATCCCGGGGCTGTCGATTGACTGGTTCACGGTGGACTACGACGATCACATCGCCGGTCAACAGCTCGGAAATCTCGCTTCCCACGGTGTTGTCGGTCTTACTGTCGTCGCGGTCGTGCGCGGCGAATCAGCCAACCCCGCCCCCGCGGACGATTTCAAGGTTTTCCCGGGCGACACTCTCGTGGTCGCGGGCTCGCCGGAGAAGGTGAACAAGGCCTTTAACTTCTACCGCACCGGTGAGTTGTCCCATAAAGTGGCGGTCGATTCGCCGCCCGGAGGCTAACGGTGCATCCGGGTGAAGAGCTCGCCGTTCTTGGCCTGCTCTTCGTCATCGCCTACGTGCTCGGGCGACTCGGCAAGAAAATCGGCCTTCCGGCCATCCCGGTCTACATGCTCGTTGGGCTGCTCGCCAGCCCGCACTTCCTGCTCTTTCCGCTGAGTTTCAAGTCCGCGGATGTCGAACTCATTGCGATCTTCGGCCTGATCTTCCTGCTCTTCAGCCTTGGTCTCGAGTTTGACCAGGACGAGTTCTACGGCAATGCGCGCGCGCTGTTGCTCTCGGGTGGAACCCGCATCGTCATCAACATGGCTGCCGGGTTCGGTTTCGGCATGTGGGTGGGATGGGGCACGAGGGAGGCCCTGATCATCGCCGGGATGACGGCGACCTCGTCGAGCGCGATTGTCACGAAACTCCTCATCGAGTTCCGGCGTCTCGCCAATCGGGAGACCCCGGTAATCCTCGGCATCATGGTGCTCGAGGACGTGTTCATCGCCATCTACCTCGCCATAATCTCGGTCGTGCTCGGTGGGAAGGTCGGTTTCTGGCCCGTCGTGCTTCAACTGGCAATTTCATTCACCTTCCTCGTCGGGATGTTCGCTCTCGCCCGCTGGGGCGGTCGAGTGGTTTCGCGGCTGGTCCAGACGCGAGACGATGAACTGTTCACCATCCTGTTCTTCGGTCTGGCGGTGGCCTTCGGTGGAATCGGCGAATTGCTCGGAGTGTCGGATGCGATCGGTGCCTTTCTGATCGGACTCGTGCTCGGGGCAACGCGCTTCCGTGCGCGGATCGAGCAGTTCGCACTTCCCCTGCGTGACGTCTTCGGCGCCTTCTTCTTTCTCAACTTCGGGCTTGCGCTCAATCCGTCAACCTTCGGCAGCGTCGCCGTGCCCGTTGCGGTCGCCATCGTACTGACGCTCGTGCTGAACACTCTCGGGGGCCAGCTGATCGCCTGGATTGCACGGTTGACTCCGGCGGAGGGTTTCAACTCAAGTGCCATGCTTCAAAACCGGGGGGAGTTCGCGCTGATCCTCGCGACCCTCGCCACTGGAGCGGGACTCGACGCACGTCTCACTCCGTTCGCCGGACTGTACGTGCTGATCATGGCGATCGTCGGTCCCGTCCTCGCGGCGAGGTCGGAGAAGTTCGGCAATCGCTACCTCCGAAGCAAAAAGAAGAAGGCAGCCGCAAAGCCGATTCCCATCATGGCGGAGGAGAATATTGCTCTGGTCGAGGCCGCGACGGCCGGGTTGGATGCCGGGGAGCCGGATCATGCGGTCACTGCGGCTGATCGTTTGATCGAGCAGGCCATGCTTCAGCCCGATGAGCAGAGTGAACGCCAGAGAGATCCGGAATATTGAGAGTATGACCGAAGTGGTAACGGTGTGGACGGTGGCTCGGCGTCCACGTTGGATCGCGGCACTCGCGCTCGCACTCGTGGTGGCTGCCGGATTCGCCGGCCTCAGCCAGTGGCAACTCGCGCGCGCCGTCGCCACCGGCACGGTCATCGAGCGCAATACCGAGACTTCCGTACCGGTCGAGGATGTCGCAAAGCCGCAGGCGCCCGTGACCAGCCGGGCAAACGCCCAGGTCGTGACCGCGACCGGCCGCTGGAATGCTGGGGATTATTCCCTCGTGAGCAATCGATTGAACCGGGGCGTGATGGGGTATTGGGTTGTCGGACACTTCTCCGCGGGGCTGGACTCCGGAACGACGGCAGGGCTGGCCGTAGCGGTCGGCTGGTCTGTGGATCGGGCCGGTGCGACATCCGCCCTGAAGGCACTCGGGAAAGAGGCGAGTCTCGCGGTCGTGCCGATCGAGGGACGTTACATCCCTGCCGAAGGGCCGCAGGACAGCGACTTCGAGCATGGGAAGCTCTCGACGATGACACCAGGGGCGTTCCTCAACACGTGGAAGACTCCGGATTCCGCGGGGGTCTACGGCGGCTACCTCACGTCGGCCGTGGCGGCGCCCGGTCTCACTCGGATTGATTCGCCGAAGCCCTCGTCCGATGTCGAGGTCAACCTGCTCAACATCTTCTACGCGGTCGAGTGGGTGGTCTTTGCTGGCTTCGCGATATTCCTCTGGTACCGCCTCGTGCGCGATGCCTGGGAGCGCGAGCAAGAGGAGGCCGCGGAGGCCAGTGCTGCGGAAGGCACCGCAGCTGGCGCCCAACCGGCACACGTAAACTAAGGACATGGCGCTTCGACCCCGACTGTCCGACATTCTTAAAATCCGCGGGGCGGTGAAGTGGTACCGGGTGTCTGCGTACGTCACCGGCACCCTACTGCTTCTGCTGGTGCTCGAAATGGTGTTGAAGTACACGCCCATCCAGCGGGAGATCGAGCTCGGTGGTTCACAGGGCGTATTGGCGCTCGTGCCCGACGGCACGGTGCGAGCGGTCAACCTGTCGACGGGCATCCTCATCGCCCATGGCTGGTTGTACGTGGTCTATCTCTTCGCCGACTTCCGCCTGTGGAGTTTCATGCGTTGGCCGTTTCTGCGGTTCATCCAGATCGCCCTCGGTGGCGTCGTACCTTTCTTGTCTTTCATCGTCGAACACTTCATCACGCGTCGCGTGCGCCGTGAGCTCGCCGAGCTCGAACAGGCCGTTCCGGCTTCGGCCACCCCCTCGGAGGTAACGAATCATTAGTACGGCACGCAGTGAGACCGATCATCAGCCCGTACTCGTTATCGATTTCGGTGCGCAGTACGCCCAACTGATCGCTCGGCGGGTGCGCGAAGCCAACGTCTACTCGGAGATCGTGCCGCACACGATCACGGCGGCAGAGGTCGCCGCTCTCAACCCCGCTGGCATTGTTCTCAGCGGAGGTCCGTCGAGCGTGTACGAGCCCGGCTCGCCGACTCTCGATCCGGGCATCCTGAAGCTCGGCATCCCGACCCTCGGTATCTGCTACGGCTTCCAGGTGATGGCCAAGCAGCTGGGGGGCGAGGTCGCCAACACTGGGCTGCGCGAATACGGCTCCACCGCCGTTACCCTTGCCGCCGGAAGGTCGACGCTGCTCGGTGACCAGCCGACCGATCAGACCACCTGGATGAGCCACGGCGACTCGGTGTCGAAGGCGCCGGAGGGCTTCACCGTGCTCGCCTCGAGCGCGTCGACCCCGGTCGCGGCTTTCGCGAGCGATGAGAAGCGGATGTACGGGGTGCAGTGGCATCCGGAAGTCAAGCACTCCGAGTTCGGACAGCGCGTGCTCGAGAACTTCCTGCACGATGCGGCGGGCATCCCGGCCGACTGGAACAGCGGGAGCGTGATCGCCGAACAGGTGGACCGCATCCGTGCGCAGGTCGGGTCGGCGCGGGTGATCTGTGGACTCTCCGGCGGCGTCGACTCCGCCGTCGCCGCAGCGATCGTGCATAGGGCGGTCGGCGACCAGCTGGTCTGCATCTTCGTGGACCACGGCCTGCTGCGCCAGGACGAACGCCGCCAGGTCGAGGAAGATTATGTCGCCTCCACCGGTGTGCGGCTCGTCACCGTCGACGCCGTCGATCAGTTCCTCGACGCCCTTGCTGGCGTGACCGATCCGGAGACCAAGCGCAAGATCATCGGGCGCGAATTCATCCGCTCCTTCGAGGCCGCGGCCGCCGATCTCGTGGCCGAAGCGGCGGGGGATGGCGCGTCGATCGACTTCCTCGTGCAGGGCACGCTCTACCCGGATGTCGTCGAGTCGGGCGGCGGAACGGGAACCGCAAACATCAAGAGCCACCATAACGTGGGCGGACTTCCGGAAGACCTGCAGTTTGCGCTCGTCGAGCCGCTGCGCGCGCTCTTCAAGGACGAGGTGCGGGCGATTGGGCGGGAGCTCGGACTGCCGGAGGTCATCGTGGGCCGCCAGCCGTTCCCGGGGCCGGGCCTCGGCATCCGCATCGTTGGCGAGGTCACGCGCGATCGTCTGGAACTGCTGCGGTCCGCGGATGCGATCGCTCGCGCCGAACTCACCGCAGCCGGTCTCGACCAGGAGATCTGGCAGTGCCCGGTCGTGCTGCTGGCCGATGTGCGATCCGTGGGTGTGCAGGGAGACGGCCGCACCTACGGGCATCCGATCGTGCTGCGCCCGGTGTCATCGGAAGACGCGATGACCGCGGACTGGACTCGACTGCCGTACGACGTGCTCGCGCGCATCTCCACCCGCATCACGAATGAGGTCGCCGGGGTGAACCGCGTGGTGCTCGATGTGACGTCGAAGCCGCCGGGCACTATCGAGTGGGAGTAGAGCGCCGTTCGCGCTCCCGCCCTTTGCGCCTCCGCCTTTCACGCCTCCGTCTTTCACACCTCCGCCGCGACGAGTGACACCCGCGCCCAAAAGTTCGGGCGCGGGTGTCACTCGCGGGCGCGCGCGGGGTAGCGGCGCAGAAGCGCGACCAGGCTAGCGGCGCAGAAGCGCGAGCAGGCGCAGGATCTCGAGGTAGAGCCAGACGACGGTGACCATGATGCCGAAGGCGGCGGTCCAGCCGTAGATACGCGGCGCACCACGCTTTACTCCGGTTTGGATGCTGTCGAAGTCGAGCACGAGCGAGTACGCGGCCATGATGATGACCAGGACCCCCAGCACTACCCCGAACGGCAGGCCACCGAGGAAGGGGATCGGGGTGCTCCGCAGTCCGAAGGCGTCGGAACTAGCACCGGTCGCCATGAGGATGAAGTTGACGAGCGAGAACGCGCCGTAACCCACCATGGCGATCAGGAACACCTTGGTGGCCTTCTTCGATGCGCGGATCTTGCCGCTGGCAAAGAGGGCGAAGGTGACCGCGACGACAATTAGAGTTCCGAGAACTGCCTGCACCGCGATGCCGCTGTACCGCGTCGTCTCAAAGAATTGGGTGATCCCGCCGACAAAGATTCCCTCGACCGCGGCGTAGCTGAGTACGAGCGCAGGAGACGGCTTCTTCTTGAAGATATTCACCAGGGCGAGCACGAAGCCGACGAGTGCCGCCGGAAGTGCGAGCACCGGCAAGAACCAGCCGACCGCGGCACCCACGAGCAGGATCACGAAGGAGGTGACGATCTTCACCATCGTGTCTTCGTAGGTCATGCGATCGGTGTCCGAGGGGGTCGCAGAGGGCACGCTGTAGAGGTCGGTGAGCTGGGCCGCCGTCATACCCTCGGTCGACACAGCGGGAGTCGCGCCAGCCTGCAGTTTCGCGGCGACGTCGCGATTTGACGAGAACGCAGGGGAACGATTGAATGCCGGGTTTGAGGAAGCCATGCCTCAGAGTTTACCGGGCGGGGCATCCGAAATGCTGGGGATTCACCCGCTATGGCTCCGCTCTGGGCGTATCGTGACCCGCTTGACCTGCGACTGCGCCAGCACTCGGGCGATCCACGCGGATGCCACGACCACCAGGAGCGAAACGACGACCACGATCGCACCGTTCCCGTACTGAGGATAAAGCTGGGCCAGGATGAGGCCACTCGCCAGGGGAAGCAGGGTCGCGAGGTAGCTGCGGCCGGGCCGCTGCCGCACAAGCAGCCAGAAGGCGAGGGGAAGAACGAGAAGCGCTGCGGCCACGGAGCCGAGAAGCAGCGCACCGACGAGAAGAGCACTGGGCACCGCAACCGCCGCGCGGCGAGCACCCCGTGCCGGCAGGATCGCCCAGCCCGCGATGTGAGCGACGAATCCGATCACGATCAGGTAGTCCGCATAAGCGGATCCGGCCTGGAGTACGAGTGCGCCGCCCAGGATGAGGGCAATCGCGCCGAGATAGCGGGGCCGATAGCGGCCCCAGCGCAGCGGAAGCAGGGAAGCCGGCTCCCGCCAGCCGATGCGCGTCGCCACGCGCTCAGCCCCGCGGGGAGAAGAGAGCGATCGCCACAATGATGATCAGTACACCGCCGCCCACGGCCATGACGATGCCGAGCACGAGGGCGACATCCACCCGCTTGCGGGGCAGGGGTTCATCATCGGACGGTGCGTCCGGTCGGATCGCCGCTGGTATCGGTTCGGCTTCTGCGACCGAGTCGGCCTGTGCGCCCGACCCCGGCGTCACGGCACCCTCATCGGTCGGCCCCACCGCCTCCCCGCAGGCGATGCAGAACTTCCAGCCCGGATCGAGCGCAGCGTTACAGTTCGTGCATTTCCCCATGGGCACGAGAGTAGCAAGTCCGCGAGTCGCGGCTCCGGCATCCCGTACCGTTGGCACGTGACTTCCTCGCCTCCCCTCGTCATCGGTCATCGCGGGGCGAGCGGCTACCGTCCCGAGCACACCCGGTCGGCCTATCTGCTCGCCTTCGAGCAGGGAGTGGATGCCGTGGAGCCCGACCTCGTTGCCTCAAAGGATCGTGTGCTCGTGATCCGCCACGAGAACGAGATCTCGGGAACGACCGATGTGGGCTCGCTCCCGCAGTTCGCAGACCGTCAAAGAACGAAGGTGATCGATGGGCAGAGCCTCAGCGGCTGGTTCACCGAGGACTTCACCTGGGCGGAGCTCGCCACCCTACGGGCGACCGAGCGGCTTCCCCGGGTGCGTCCCGGCAATACGAAGTTTCCGGCTGAGGGCATCCTGAGACTGGTCGACCTCCTTGAATTGCTCGAAGTGGCCCCTCTGAACGCGCTCGGCGGTCGGATCGGCATGGTTGCCGAGATTAAGCACGCGAGCTATTTCGCATCGATCGGCCTGCCCCTCGACGAACTCTTCGCGGCCGAGCTCAATGCCGCAGGCTGGAGCGGCGACGACCGACTCACGGTCGAATGCTTCGAGGAGACCGCGCTGCAGCAGATCCGCGAGCGGGGGATCCGGGCGCGCTACGTGTTCCTGGTGGACGCCGAGGGCGCCCCGGCCGACCAGGTGGCGAAGTGGGGCACCGCCGCGCGCAGCTACGAGTCCTACCTCACCGTGGAAGGGATGGCGGCCCTCGCCCTGTTCGTGGACGGCATCAGTGTCGACAAGCACATCCTGCAGGCGAGGGATGCCGCGGGCTCAGCGACCGGCGTCGAGCTAGTCGCGCGCGCCCATGCGGCCGGGCTCACCGTCTTTTGCTGGACGCTGCGGGCAGAGAACAGGTTCCTGCCGAAGGCGCTGAGGCTCGGGGCATCCGCGCGCCAGTTCGGCGACTGGATGGCCGAGTTTCTCGAGCTGACGGGCATGGGGATTGACGGGGTGTTCTCCGACCAGCCCGACCTCGCGATCGAGGCAAGAACAGCGTTGCTCGACACCGCAGGGGAGACGAACTAGTCCAACGGGCAGCCGCCACTCAACCGGAGCCGGCTCGCTAACGGCCGCCGACAGGCTCCGTCAGCAACGCCCGGGCCGCGAGCCCGATCACCGCGCTGTAGGTGGGATATGCGAACTTCACGTTCGCGAGGGTGGCGACATCGATGCCGGCGGCCATGGCGGTGGTCACCGACTGCACCACCTCGATCGCGTTCTCTCCGACGGCGTGAGCGCCAAGGATCAACTCGCGTCGACGATCGGCGATGAGCATGAGGAAGCCGCGCTCGCGATCGTCGATCACGGCCCGGTCGAGGGTCGAGTAGTCGACCCGGGCGACGACGCACTGGGGATCGCGCTCGCGGGCCTGTGCTTCGGTGAGCCCGACACCGGCATAGTCCGGATCGGTGAAGCCACCGGCGGGTAGCAGCAGATGGGGAGTGCGGCGGTTCGCATCGAGCACTGCATTCTCTGCGGCCGCCTCCCCTTCGAAGTGCGCGGCCTGCACGAGCATGTCGGTTCCGTTCGCGTCGCCCACAGCGAAGATATGCGGTACGACGGTACGAAAATACTGGTTCACCGGGATCGCCGACCGGGCCGGTGTGATCCCTGCGTTTTCGAGGCCGAGGTCGTCGACGTCCGCTGGCCAGCCGGTCGCCATGATCACGGCATCGAAGGAGCCGGATGCCTCGACACCAGCCTCCCGCCAGCGAAGCGTGATCGACCCGTCGTCGGCGCGCGAGAGGCCGTCGACCCCATCCACGCCGGTGCGCACGGTTACCCCCTGTTGCACGAAGGCCTCGCTCACCGCCTCGCCGATGGCCGCATCCGAGGCCATGAGAAGGCGCGGCGCGACATCCAACACGGTGACTGCGCTGCCGAAGGAGCTGAACACCGTCACGAGCTGCGCGCCGGTGTTGCCGGCGCCGATCACGGCGAGACGAGCGGGTAGCTCTGGCAGGGACAGCACGTCTTCCGGCACGGTCGCGAGCTCGGCCCCCGGGATGGGAAGGCGCCGCGAGTGCCCGCCGACGCAGATGATCACCGAGTCGGCGGTGACAACGCGGCCGCTGTCGAGCACGAGCGTGTTGGCGTCGGAGAAGCGCGCCCGCCCCTCGAGCACCAACTCGATTCCGGCGGCGGTAAAGCGCTCGGCCTCCGCTTTAATCGACCGCACCCGATCGACGGTGCGCGTCACCCTGGCTACGGTCGCCTGCCAGTCAATCGACTGCTCGGTGAGGATGATGCCCCACGACCCCGCCGTGCGCATCTCGCGGGTGATGCGCGCGGTGCGGGCGAGAACACGGGTGGGAACACAGCCGGTATTCACGCAGGTGCCTCCGGTGCGGCTCGCTTCAAGCACGGCAACGCGCGCGCCGAGTTCGGCGGCTCGCAGGGCGGCAGCGGTCCCGGCGGGGCCGGCTCCGATCACGACGAGGTCGAAATCACGATCGGATACAAATTGCGGCACGGTTCTCTCCCGGGTAGGTTCTCAGGCTAGGGGAGCACAGGCGACACTCTGCCTTCGATCAGCACCTATGCAGTGTCTTCCCTGCCTCGCATCCGGTGTCGGAGCCCGGCTCTACACTTGAGTCCGTCATGACCTTCATCCTGGATCCGGCTGAGCCCGCCCGTTCTGAGCCGACTGACTCCCCACTACTTGCGGGACTCAACCCACAGCAGCGCGAAGCGGTCGAATACCGCGGTCACGCGCTGCTGATCGTCGCGGGCGCGGGATCCGGCAAGACGAGCGTGCTCACCCGGCGCGTGGCGAGCCTCATTGAGTCGCAGGATGCCTGGCCGTCGCAGATCCTCGCCATCACCTTCACCAACAAGGCAGCGGCCGAGATGCGCGAGCGGGTAGAGGCCATCCTCGGGCAGGCAGCCCAAGGCATGTGGATCTCGACTTTCCACTCCGCCTGTGTTCGCATTCTTCGCCGGGAAGCCGAGCACTTCGGCTTTGGCAAGAATTTCACGATTTATGACTCGGCAGACTCCCGGGCGCTGATCAAACGGATCATCAAGGACCTGGATGCTGACACCTTCGGCTTCACCGTCTCGAGTGTGGCCGGCAAGATTTCCAAGCTCAAGAACGAGCTGAACGACGTGGAGTCCTACGCGCGCGGTGCGAACTTCAACGATCCGCAGGAGAGGGTCTTCCTCGATATCTTCCGCGAATACACGCGCAGCCTGCAGAGCGCCAATGCCTTCGACTTCGACGACCTCATCGGCCAGACGGTGTATCTGTTCCGGGCCTTCCCGCAGGTCGCGGCGCTCTACCAGCGACGCTTCCGGCACATTCTGGTCGACGAGTACCAAGACACCAACCATGCCCAGTACTCGCTGATCCGGGAGCTGACCCAGCCGCCGCGTACCGACCTGCTGGGAGGGGCGACGGGGTTCGATGGCTCTCTTCTGAGCAACCCGACGAAGCACCTCGAGCCCGCGTCGCTGACGGTAGTCGGCGACTCCGACCAGTCCATCTACGCGTTTCGCGGTGCGGACATCCGCAACATCGTGGAGTTCGAGCGCGACTTCCCGAGCTCCAAGGTTGTGCTGCTCGAGCAGAATTATCGCTCGACGCAAAACATCTTGAGCGCCGCGAATGCCGTGATCTCGAACAACTTCGACCGCAAAGACAAGAAGCTCTTCACGACTGTCGGCGATGGCGACAAGATCGTCGGCTTCACCGGCTATAGCCAGCACGATGAGGCCCAGTTCATCGCGGACGAGATCACCGAGTTGCACTCCACCGGCAATATCGAGTACCGCGACATCGCCGTCTTCTACCGCACCAACGCCCAGACCAGGGCGCTGGAAGAGATCTTTATTCGCTCAGCGCTCCCCTACCGGGTGCTCGGCGGCACGAAGTTCTACGAGCGTGCCGAGATCAAGGATGCCTTCGGCTACCTCATCGCGATCGCGAATCCGGCCGACCCGATGGCGCTGCGCCGCATCCTGAACACCCCGAAGCGCGGCATCGGCGGCGTCACCGAGGCCACCCTGCAGCGCTATGCCGAGACGCACGAGATCACCCTGCGCGAATCGCTTCGGCACGCGGACGAAATGAGTTTCGGCCCCAAGATCACCGGCGCCATTCTGGGACTCGGTGTGATTCTCGACGAGGTCGCGCTCACTTCGGACACGGCCACGGTCGCCGACATCCTCACCGCCCTCATCGCCAAGACCGGACTCGTGGAGGTGCTCCGGGCTTCCCGCGACCCGCAGGATGAGGCCCGCGCCGAGAACATCGAGGAACTCGTGGCGGTGACTAAGGAATTCAACAAGAACAACCCAGAAGGCACCCTGCTCGACTTCCTCACCGAGACCTCACTCGTGGCCGCGGCCGATGACATCGACGACTCGAGCGGCACAGTCTCGCTGATGACCCTGCACACCGCGAAGGGCCTGGAATACGAAGCCGTATTCCTCACCGGCATCGAGGAAGACCTGCTTCCGCATCGGATGTCGGCGAACGAGCCGGGCGGACCGGCCGAGGAACGCCGCCTCTTCTACGTTGGCATCACCCGGGCGCGCCGCAAGCTCTATCTCTCCCTGGCAATGACCCGCGCGCAGTTCGGCGAAGTCTCGGTCGCGATGCCGTCGCGCTACCTGCAGGAGATCCCGCCGGAGCTCATCGACTGGCGGCAGTCGCCCGGAATGGCGACCTCCCGCGGGGGAACCCAACCGCGCGCGCTCAACGCCCGCCGCGGCGGATTCGGAGCGGAGGATGCCCCGGCCCTCGGCACCGGCTACGGATCGTCCAGCGGACCGGGGGCAACGGCTCTGGCCAGGGCGGCCCGCGCCGAGCGCGCGGCCCAGCCGAAGACGCAGTGGGCAAACCGGGTGACGAACGTGGTGCGGGACAACGGCGACCTCACGCTTGCCATCGGCGACCGCATCCGTCATATCGATTTCGGCGACGGTCGAGTGACGGCGGTCACCGGTATCGGGCCAAAGTCGATCGCCGAGGTACAGTTCGACACCGCCGGTCGCAAGCGGCTGCTGATCAAATTGGCTCCCATCGAGAAGCTGTAATTTTCTGCAGCGCTACTCGAACGGTCAGCTCGAAGTCAGCGGCGTGTATGCACCCCACGACCCGTGTGAGTGACCATCCTGTTCGGGGGTTGCTCCGCCACCGAGAAGATTGCGAGCGAGCTGGGCTCCCGCATCCAGTAGCTCGTCGAGGGCCGTCGAGAGGTCCTCGTCGGTGACGACGCGATCCTGCTCTGCCGCAGACAGCACGGCTCGACGCACCAGTTCTTTGGCGAAGGATCCGGTCGTCTCGACCGCGCGGTCGGCAGCGGCATCGATCGCCCGCGGGGAGAAGGGCAGGCCACTGGCATAGTGCCGGAACAGACGCCGGCGGGAGCCCACGTCGGGTAGCGGGATCTCGACCGCCAAGTCGACGCGCCCGGGGCGCTCCGCCAGCGCCCGTTCAAGCACCTGAACGCGGTTCGTCGTCAGGATGAACGTGACGTCGGCATCCCCGTCAAGGCCGTCGAGCGCGTCGAGCACAGCGAAGAGGAGCGGCTGGGGTCCGTGCATTCCACGCTCGGAAGCAACAAGGTCCACATCCTCAAGCACGACGATCGCGGGCTGCATGGCCCGCGCGAGCTCGGCAGCCTGTGTGATGAACTGAATGCTCGATCCGGTGAGAAGCACCGCTGTCGTCCCTGGAGTGCGCGAGAGCAGATGACGCACCGTGAGCGTTTTGCCCGTGCCGGGAGGCCCGTACAGCAATACGCCGCGCTTGAGATGTTGTCCCGCAGCGAGCAGGCGTTCGCGCTGCTCACCGATGCCGACGACATGGCGAACCACGGTCTCGAGCACACCGGGCGGAAGAACCACGTCATCCGCTTCGACCGTGGGTCGGTGGAGGAAGGTGGCGCCGGCGGAGGAGTTGCCGTATTCGTTTCCGGTGAATGACAGCACCTTGCCCCGCAACACGCTCAGACTCAGCACCAGTCGGGAGAACTCATCGAGGAATCTCGACGAGGTCTCGGTGTCGAGGGAAAGGATCTCGAGTTGCGCTCCAACGCGACCGAACTGCGGTTGGGCCGCCCGCTCGAGCACGACGACGGGTCGTCCCTCGAAGAGGATGCGGTGCAGACCAAAGGCGATCACCCGACGCGTTGTCTCCGGGCCATCCGCGATCGAGAGGTAGTCGATCGGTGCGGGGGAGAAGCGACTGTGGGGGCTGAAAAGTAGTTCGGAGAGCGAGAGGTGCTCGCGCTGTTGGCCGCCGCTGACGCCGACGGGCGGCTGTTCGGAGTCACGGCCAAGCTCGGCAAGCGCCAGGTCGGCGTCGACGAGTCGGTGCGCCGGGAGCCCGTGGGTGATTGCCGGCAGGGTGGCGATGTCGGCTCCGAGGAAGTCCTGCACGATCACACCGAGCGGCGTGAGATCGCTCGATTCGACAGCGGCCTGGTTGACGACTTCAGACATGAACCGCTGGAACGTGGAGAGAAACTCGCGTGTGATGTCGTCCATCGTCACAGGCTAGTCGCGTGAACCACGCGATCGTCAGGGAATAGTTCGGGGGGCTCCCCCGTTGCTGAGTCGGTACCTGTTCCCGTTCAGAAAGAAATACTGTGCAACTCTTCGCGCCCGTCAGCCTCGGGGCCCTTGCCCTCACCAACCGCGTCGTCATGGCGCCCCTCACCCGCCTGCGTGCGGGTGAAGCCGGGATCCCGAACGACCTGCTCGTCGAGCACTATCGCCAGCGAGCCACCACCGGCCTCATCGTGACCGAAGGTACCTTCACGAGCCAAGTCAGCCGTGCGTATCCTGGTCAGCCCGGCATCGTGACCGCCGAACAGATCGCCGGCTGGCGCCGGGTCACCGACGCGGTACACGCCGAGGGCGGCGTCATTGTGATGCAGCTCATGCACGGCGGCCGCGTGACGCACCCCGAGATCAACGGGGGACTCACCCCGGTGGCTCCGAGTGCGATCGCCATCGACGGCGAGACGCACACGCCCCTCGGAAAGAAGCGGTTCGCCGAGCCTCGTGCCCTGAAGACCGACGAACTCCCGGGTGTGACAGCGGAGATCGTGCAGGCCGCCCGTAATGCGATCGAGGCCGGATTCGACGGCGTCGAGGTGCACTCCGCCAACGGATACCTGCTGCATGAGTTCCTCTCGCCGGTGTCCAACGTGCGCACCGACTCCTACGGCGGCTCTCCCGCGAATCGTGCCCGCCTCGGGATCGAGACCGTCACGGCCGTGGCAGAGGCGATCGGGGCGGATCGGGTGGGCATCCGTATCTCGCCCTCGCACAACATCCAGGACGTCTTCGAAACGGATGAGACGGAGACCAAGGCAACCTACGACGCGCTGATCGACGGCATTGCCCCGCTCGGCCTCGCCTACCTCAGCGTGCTTCACCGCGACCCGGCGGGTGAGCTCGTGCAGGACCTGCGCGCCCGTTTTGGCGGGCCGCTCATGGCCAACAGCGGATTCGGCCAACTGACCACCCGCGCCGAGGCGATGGAATTCGTGCGCGATGACTTGGCGGATGTTGTGGCCGTCGGCCGCCAGGTAATCGCAAACCCCGACCTCGTGGCCCGCTGGCGCCACGACCGTGAGCTCAACGAGCCGAATCCGAGTACCTTTTATAGCCAAGGCGCCGAGGGTTACATCGACTATCCGGCGCTCGCGAGCTGAGTCCTCAGCCGGGGTAGTCTCCATTACATGAGTGAAAATCTGATAGTGCCCCCGGGAGTCTTCTCGGGCGGCGCCATCGCAGCCCTCGCCGTGGGAGTGATGTCGATCGCGTCGTTCCAGTTTCTGCCTGTGGCAACTCTCCCGTTCGGTGTGGCCGCGCTGGTGCTCGGCCTTGTTTCCCGGCGTGCGCTCAGGGCTGATCCCTCCCTGCGAGGCGCCCGGCTCTCGCTCGCGGGTTTCATCCTCGGCATCGTGGGGATGTTTCTGGGCGGAGCGGTGCCCGTGCTGCTCATGCTCCTCTGGAGGTTCTTCGGCTGGGGCGACTGACCCGGCCGTCAGCGGAGCCGTCCAAGCAGATGGTTCTTCGGCCAGTGCCGAAGTCGCGCGGGAAGATGCGGGTAGAGGTGAGCGGTGACATCCATCATGCGATCGAAGCGACGCTGGCGGCGGTCACTCCACGGCAGCGCGTAGGCCTCGCGCAGCGCGGGCGGCAGCAGGCCGGCGGTGGCGAGTCGGGCGACCGGCATCATCGCGCGCATCCACAATGGACCGGAGGCCGGGTGAAGCACCTGCGCTCCGACCTCGCGCACCCGGTCATCGACTTCGAGCCTAACCAGTTGCGCGCGCCAATAGCGATCGAAGGCCTCCCGGTCGGCCGGCCAGAGGGCGGAAGGCATGCCGAGAGCCGTGCCGACGACCGCGTAGTCCCGGTACACGGCGTCGGCGGATGCCTCGTCGAGAGGCCCGAATATGCGTGCGTGCAGCGTGGCCGCTGTGTCGTAGAGCGTGGCGGCGACCCACAGTTGGAGCACGGCATCCGAGGCGTCGTAGGTCTCCGAACGCACGGGCGCATGGGCATGGTGCACCATCGAGCGCACGGTCGCGACCTGCTCGTGGGTGCCGAAGACGAGGGCGTAGACGTAGCTGAGCGTGTTGCGTAGTCGGCGCAACGGGTCGGCGGCGAAGTCGCTGTGGTCGGCCACGGCGTGACCGACGGCCGGGTTGGCCAGCTGCAGCAGGATGGCACGCCCGCCGCCCGCGAGCAACGCGGCTTCCGCTCCGATATCGCGGAGCCCGAGGACGGTGTGTGCCACGGTCCCATTGTGCAGGGTGCGTGCCGGGCGTGTGCCGGGTGCGTATGCCGAGTGTCGCCGGGCTCTTGCTTGCCGGGTGTCGCCGGGCCTCTTGCATGCCGGGCGCATGCCGGCGTCGCGTGGCCGCACGAGTTCGTGCGCGTGCCGCCGTGCCGCGTCGCTCCCGGTGGCGGGTGGCGGGTGGCCGGTGGCCGGTGGCGGGTGGCCGGTGGCCGGTGGCGGGTGGCCGGTGGCCGGTGGCCCGTGGCCGGTGGCGGAGATTCTGTAGCAAATGCAGGACCGGGTGCGAAAAGTCGACCCCTGTGGTCAACATCCGTCCCTCTAGTAACGCGTAGTCCTGCATTTCGTGCGCGATTTCGTAAGCGGTGGGCGCTCGGGGCGAGTCGGGGGACGGCACCGCCCACGAGGGGGTGGGTTGGATGCGACGGGGCGCGGCGCACCGCGCACACGGGTGCCCGGCCACCCACCCGACCGCCAGCACGCAAGAACCGGCAAAGTTTCCCTGATGCGCACACGGGCTCGGCCGAACCCCGTGAGCGGCCGGGGGTAGAGTTCTTTTTGGCCCAAATATCTTGACGTCAAGCTATCTCGACGTCGAGATACCCGCCGCCCATCAGCCAGACGAACTGCGGATTGGATACATGCAGCGTGGATCTATTTGAGTATCAGGCCCGAGACATCTTCGAATCCTACGGAGTGCCGGTACTCGCCGGCATCATCGCCGATACGCCGAAGGAAGTGCGCGCCGCAGCCGAGAGGCTCGGTGGCACGGTTGTCGTCAAGGCCCAGGTGAAGGCCGGCGGACGTGGCAAGGCCGGCGGCGTGAAAGTTGCTCACAACCCGGATGACGCGGCTGCGGCATCCGAGACCATCTTCGGCCTCGATATCAAGGGTCTCACCGTCAAGCGCGTCATGGTCGCCGCCGGAGCCCGCATCAAGGAGGAGTACTACTTCTCCGTTCTGCTCGACCGGGCGAATCGCAGCTACCTCTCGCTCTCCAGCTACGAGGGCGGAATGGAGATCGAGGAGCTCGCCGTCGAGCGCCCGGAGGCGCTGGCCCGTATTGAGGTCGACCCTCTGGTGGGCATCGATCTGGCCAAGGCCACCGAGATTGCGATCGCTGCGAAGTTCCCGGCCGAAATCGTCGCAAAGGTCGCCCCCGTCTTCGTGAAGCTCTACGCGGTTTACACGGGCGAGGATGCCACGCTCGTCGAGGTCAACCCGCTCGTGCTCACCGAAGAGGGCGACATTGTCGCCCTTGACGGCAAGGTGTCACTCGACGAGAACGCGGCTTTCCGACACCCGAATCACGAGGCGCTCGTCGACTCCGGCGCCGAGGACCCGCTCGAAGCGAAGGCCAAGGCCCTCGGCCTCAACTACGTGAAGCTCGACGGCGAGGTTGGAGTGATCGGCAACGGGGCCGGGCTTGTCATGTCCACCCTCGACGTGGTCAGCTACGCGGGCGAGAACTTCGGCGGCGTGAAGCCGGCCAACTTCCTCGACATCGGCGGCGGGGCATCCGCTGAGGTGATGGCCAACGGCCTCGACGTGATTCTCGGCGACCCGCAGGTAAAGAGCGTGTTCGTCAACGTCTTCGGCGGCATCACCTCCTGCGACGCGGTGGCAAACGGGATTGTCGGAGCGCTAAAGACACTGGGTGACGCGGCATCGAAGCCCCTCGTAGTGCGACTCGACGGCAACAAGGTGGAGGAGGGCCGCGCGATCCTCGCTGACTACGCCCACCCGCTGGTGTCGCTTGCCGACACCATGGACGACGGCGCCTCCAAGGCCGCCGAACTGGCTTCGAAGTAAAGGGACAACAGAGAAATGTCGATCTTCCTCAATAAGGACTCCACGGTCATCGTGCAAGGCATCACCGGCGGTGAGGGCACCAAGCACACCGCCCTCATGCTGAAGGCCGGCACGAAGGTGGTCGGTGGGGTCAACGCCCGCAAGGCCGGAACGACCGTCCAGCACGATGGCGGTGTCAGCCTTCCCGTGTTCGGCACGGTCGCCGAGGCGATCGCTACCACCGGAGCGGATGTCTCCATCGTGTTCGTCCCTCCGGCCTTCGCGAAGGATGCCGTGCTCGAGGCCATCGCGGCCGAGATCCCGCTTGTCGTCGTGATCACCGAGGGCATCCCGATCCAGGACTCGGCCGAATTCTGGGCCACGGCACGGGCCTCGGGTAAGACGCGGATCATCGGTCCGAACTGCCCCGGCATCATCACCCCCGGTGAGTCTCTGGTGGGAATCACTCCGGCGAACATCACCGGTAAAGGTCCGATTGGCCTGGTCTCGAAGTCGGGCACTCTCACCTACCAGATGATGTACGAGCTGCGCGATCTCGGTTTCTCGACGGCGATTGGCATCGGCGGCGACCCGATCATTGGAACGACGCACATCGATGCGCTCGCCGCATTCGAGGCCGACCCCGAGACCCTGGCGATCGTGATGATCGGCGAGATCGGGGGCGACGCCGAAGAGCGCGCGGCCGATTACATCAAGGCGCATGTGACCAAGCCGGTCGTCGGTTACGTCGCCGGCTTCACCGCGCCCGAGGGTAAGACCATGGGTCACGCCGGTGCCATCGTCTCCTCCGGTGCTGGCACCGCCCAGGGGAAGAAGGAGGCCCTGGAGGCCGCCGGGGTCAAGGTCGGAAAGACGCCCAGCGAGACCGCGATGCTCATGCGCGAGGTGCTCGCGAGCCTGTAGCCGGTGCGGGAGCTCGCGCTGTAGCCGCTAGCGCGTGCCCGTGCTGTATTCCGTGCCCGCGCCCGAATCCGTGCCAGGTGCAATCGACTTGGTAGTTGTTGCGACTTGGAGCCTGCCAAAAGTCGCAACAACTACCAAGTCGATTGGGCGAGCCGCGACGAGGGGGCACGGATGGTGCGCCGGGCGGCCGTTCATCGCCGGGCACAAGGCCGCGTTGTGCCCATCCTCGGGCTGCTGGCGCGGAGTTCACAGTCGACAGCAGAAGTTATCCCCACTGGCGGGACGGCAGCCGTCGGTCTACCGTGAGATCAGCACAACTCGAGGAAGAGGGCACACCCATGAAAAAGCTCATCAATGACCCGGAAAACGTCTTAGCTGATTCTCTCGTGGGAGTCGCGGCGGCGCATCCCGAACTGAGGATTGACCATGTCAACCGCATCATCTATCGCGGTACTCCCACGAAGGCGGGCAAAGTCGCCGTGATCTCCGGCGGCGGCGCGGGCCATGAACCCCTCCACGGCGGCTTCGTCGGCTTCGGCATGCTCGATGCCGCGATCGCCGGTGAGGTGTTCACCTCCCCGACGCCCGACCAGGTGCAGGAGGCGACGAAGGTCGCCGACAGCGGCGCCGGCGTGCTCCATATCGTGAAGAACTACACGGGTGACGTGATGAACTTCGAGATGGCGGCGGAACTCGCGGATGCCGAGTCCGGCGTCACCGTCGAGACGGTAGTCGTCAACGATGATGTCGCTGTCGAGGATTCGACCTGGACCGCAGGACGTCGCGGCGTCGGCATCACCGTGTTGCTCGAGAAGATCGTGGGCGCGGCAGCGGAGGAAGGCCGCGACTTGGCGGCGGTGGGAGAGTTGGCCAGGAAGGTGAATGCATCCGGCCGCTCGATGGGCATGGCGCTCACCAGCTGCACGGTGCCTGCGGCGGGCAAACCCACCTTTGATATTCCGGACGACATGATGGAGATGGGCGTCGGCATCCACGGCGAACCCGGTCGCCACCGCGTCCCGGTTGCGCCGGCATCCGAGATCGCCAGGCAGCTCGTCGAGCCGATTCTGCATGACTTCGATTTCACCGGAAGCCCGGCGATCGTGATGCTGAACGGCATGGGTGGTTCGCCGCTCATCGAGCTGTACCTGATGTACGGGGAGGTGGCAAAGATCCTCGAGAAGGCAGGCATCACCGTCGCCCGCTCCCTCGTCGGTAATTACATCACCTCGCTCGACATGGCCGGATGCTCGGTCACGCTCCTGAAGGCAGACGACGATCTCTTGAAACTGTGGGATGCACCGGTGAATACCGCCGGCCTGCGATGGGGAGTCTAGATCCGTGGCGGCTGGCACCGTCTCACTCGAGAGGCTCGTAGCCTGGCTCTCGAGGTTCACCCAACTCGTCACCGAGAATCGCGGCTATCTCACCGAACTCGACTCTGCGATCGGCGATGCCGATCACGGATCGAACATGGCTCGGGGGATGACCGCCGTGATGGAGAAAATCGCGGCGACCCCGTCGACCGCTATCGATGCGCTGTTCAAACAGGTGGGGATGACGCTGGTGTCGTCGGTCGGCGGGGCAAGCGGCCCGCTCTACGGCACGTTTTTTCTCCGCTTCGGCACCACTGCGGGCGCCGTAACGGAACTCGATGGTGCTGCGCTCGCCGCCGCGCTGCGTGCCGGCCTTGGCGGAATCGTCGCACGCGGTAAGGCCGAACTCGGCGACAAGACCATGTTTGACGCGATGTCGCCGGCGATCGATGCGTTCGACAGCGAACTCGCGTCGGGGGCGGAGATAGCGGCCTCCGCCGCGGTCGCGTTTGCTGCGGCCGAGAGAGGCCGGGATGCCACGAAACCTCTCGTCGCCCGTAAAGGGCGTGCGAGCTACCTCGGCGATCGAAGCGCCGGTCACCTCGACCCCGGGGCGACATCCACGGCACTGCTGTTCCAGGCGCTGAGCGAAGGGCTTGCGTGATCGGACTTGTGGTCGTTTCACACAGCCCGGCACTCGCCCACGCGGCCGTCGATCTCGCACTACAGATGGTGCCGGGGGAGAAACCGGCCATCGCGATCGCCGCGGGTGCCGGGGAAGGCCTGATCGGAACGGATGCTGCCGCCGTATCCGCTGCGATCGATGAGGTCGCCTCACCGGACGGGGTGCTCGTGATCATGGATCTCGGGTCGGCCGTGATGAGCGCCGAAATGGCGCTCGATTTTCGGTCATCCCAGGCGGAGGTGAGACTGTCGAGCGCGCCGTTCGTCGAGGGGCTGCTCGCCGCAATTGTCACAGCCGCGGGCGGCGCGAGTCTTGCTGATGTCGATCGGGAGGCGCGGGGGGCTCTCGCGCCAAAGATTCAGATGCTGGGAGGGCCAGAGCCCGCGCCTGCCGATCCGGCCGCGCCCCTCGCGCCCCTCGCGCCGGAAGAGTTGCGCGCCGATCTGGTGATCGTCAATGTCGACGGCCTGCACGCCCGGCCCGCGGCGACTCTTGTGTCGACTCTTGCCGGTTTTGATGCACGACTCACCGTGGTGAACCAGCGCACGCCGCGTGCGCCGGTGGCCGCCAACAGCCTCATCGGGCTGCTCTCACTCGGGGCGAAGTCGGGGGACGTGCTGACGGTGGCCGCCTCTGGTCGGCAAGCCGCAGAAGCGCTTGCGCGGGTGACCGCAATGGTCAACGACGGTTTCGGGGAGCCAAAAGCCGACCGCACCTGAGCCCGGTGATTGCCGCTCACTGTCGCTGTTCGTGTCTCACCGGTTTGAGTCTCGCCGGCGCATCCGATGCCGACGGGAACTCGCAGCGGAACTCGCCTTCGTAACCGAAGAGGAATCCGAAAACCGGATTCACGACCTCGAGCTTCACCCGGTAGAGCTGGGCGGCGTCATCCCAGCTCTCCCGCAGGTCGGCCCGGCCGCTGAACAGCATCGGGAAGCGGAATGCTACGAAACGCCCCTCGTAAAAACGCTGCGCACCCGAGCGAAGGTGAAGGCTCCCGTCGGCCTCGACCGAGAGATCGAGGTCGACGGCGAGGTGCTGGTGGGTCCCGAGGTAGTCGAGCACCGCGCCGTTGCTCAGCACCATCGTCGCATCGAAACGGCTCGGCTTCTCGCGCATGCGGTACTCCCGCACGAAGGTCACGGTCTCTCGGCCGAATGGATCGCGGTAGGGGTAGTTCTCAATGGTGAAGGGCACATCGGTACCGACATCCGGAATGAGGATGTTGCGGATCTTGCCGATCTGCAAGAAGGGCACCGTCCACCAGGGGCCGCGTCGCACGCGGGTCATCACTCCTCGGCCGATGCAGGCGTAGCCGGAGTCGAGCCCCACTCCGAAACGCTTCCGCAGCATGGGCTGCAGTCGAGCGAAATCCTCGCCGAGCGCCTGTTCGAAGATGGATGTCACGGTGCCTCGAGGGCGTCGAGGGTGGCGGGGGCATCATCCATCACGAGTCCATTCGACGGTTTTCGTACGCAGCGGGATGCCCGAGGTCGACCGGGTTTCCAGAAAGCGAGCACTGTCCACGCTTCGGGTTCCACACCGGTCTCGGCCCAGATTCGCAATCGATCGAAGCTCCACGCGGTCATCCAGCCGACCAGCGGGCGGATCATCACACGGTCGAGCAGGCGACCCCAGCGTGGTTCGTAATCGTAGCCAGTGCTGAAAATGGTGCCGCCGTCCGAAGGGACATAGCGCCAATAGCCGCGGCCATCGCCCAGCGGGGAGAGCCGATCGAGCGTGCTGAATTTCAGCGCCGAGGTGCGGGAGCCATCGGGGCGTCGGCGTTCGCCGTTGCTCGTGCCAGTGCCAAGGATCGTATGCAAGGGCATCCGCAGCTCGTAGCGGAATCGGTACCCACCACCGTCGAGCTTTTCTAGCGGGGTGATGCGACTGAACCGCAGATCCCAACGCGGATGCTCCGACGTGTCCTGGGTCATCCGCCACACCGTCTCGAGGTCGGCTCGGATGACGGTACGAACGTAGATGGCGGCGGGGCGCATGCCACCAGCTTCTCCCAAAACGCAGGAGATCCGCCACCGAATGGCTCCCTTCGCGGTATTCGGTGCCATCCGATGGCGAATCTCCTGCGTTTTCGATTCTCGCGAGGGTGGATTTAGTGGGGGATTGCGCGACAACGGATCGGCGATCCGGCGGAAGGCGGCTCCGCGGGTAGGCTCACCCCCGGTATGAATCGTCCGCTCACCGCCCTCTTCTCCGCGCTCGAAGCGGTACTCGTTGCTGCCATCGGAGTCGCGATCCCCCTCGTGCCGCTCACCGTGATGTGGGCATTCCAATACGGACTCCAGGTCGATTTCATCGTGTTCTGGCGCACGGCGGTCGACCTCTGGTTGCTCGGTTCTGGCGTCGACATCCGCCTCACGCTCGATCCGGTGATGGCGGCGGGGCTCGGATTCGCGGGCGCGGGAACGCCCTTCATCGTTACGATCGCTCCGCTCGGCTTCGCGCTGCTGACCGTGCTGCTCGGAGTGCGGGCCGGACGTCGAATCGGCGAGACTCCGCATCGACTGCTCGGGATGGCGGTCTCCCTTGCAGCCTTCGCCACGATTTCGCTTGGGCTGACGCTCAGCGTGCTGCTTGCGGCGGCCCGACCCTCGATCTGGCAGGGGATGTTGCTCCCGACACTCGTCTTTGCGCTCGGTATCGTGATCGGGTCGGAGATCCTCAGGCCCGCCACAACGAACACCGATGTGCTCGGCGAAAGCGCCCGCGGCATCGTGCGGGGTTTGCATCCAGAGGTGCGCACCATCATCGTGGCCGGGCTGCGCGGTGGCGTGGCGTCCGCGAGTGTGGTGGTGGCGGCATCCGCTCTCGCCGTTGCGGCGCTGTTCTTGGCCAATTACGCCGCCATCATCTCGCTCTACGAGAGCGTGCACGCGGGAATTCTCGGGGGAATCGCCCTCACGATCGGTCAGCTTGCGGTGCTGCCGAACCTCGTGATCTGGGGCGCGTCGTGGTTGATCGGGCCGGGCTTCGCGGTGGGCACGGGATCGTCGGTGTCTCCGCTTGGTACGACTCTTGGGCCGATCCCGGCTATCCCGGTGCTCGGCGCTCTTCCCGCGCCTGGCGCACTCGGATGGGGATTCCTTGGCCTGCTGGTGCCCATTCTCGCCGGATTCTTCATCGCCCTCGCGGTGCGACCGCGGCTGGCACGCGACCTCGGGTCTCGGGCATCCGTTCGGTCGTTTCTCGCGGCCGGGCTCGCGAGCGGGGTGGTCGGCGGTGTCCTGCTCGGGATGCTCGCCTGGGCATCCGCCGGCTCGGCCGGTCCGGGACGTCTGGTGGATGTCGGACCGTCCCCGCTGCTCGTGGGAGGCTTCGCCGCTCTCGAGATCGGCGTCGCCGCGGTCATCGGCCTGTTGGCCGGGCGGCCGTCGCGCCGCTGAGCGCGGGCGGCGAAGCACTCCGATAAGCTCTGGTGGTGCTCTCACTAGTAGTGCTGATCTCGGGCGGAGGGTCGAACCTCCGTGCGCTTCTCGAAGCCTCTGAAGACGCCGAGTTCCCGGCCAGGGTGATCGCCGTCGGAGCGGATCGAGATGCCGACGGCTTCGAGCATGCGGAGGCCTACGGCATCCCCACCTTTGCCGCCGCGCTGTCGAACTTCGACGACCGGGAGAGCTGGGGCGATGCCATGCTCGAACAAATCCGCGTCTGGCAACCGGATCTCGTGATCCTCAGCGGGTTCATGAAGTTGCTGCCGCCGCGGGTGATCGCGGCCCTGAGCCCCAATCTCATCAACACGCATCCGGCCTATCTTCCCGAGTTCCCGGGAGCCCATGGGGTGCGGGATGCCCTCGCGGCTGGCGTTACCGAGACCGGCGCGAGCATCATCATCGTCGATAACGGTGTGGATGCCGGACCGATCATCTCGCAACGCCGCGTACCCGTGCTGCCGGGCGACACGGAATCCACCCTCCACGACCGCATCAAGCCGGTCGAACGCGAACTGCTCGTGCAGGCCGTGCTCGACATCGCCAACGGCATCATCGATCTCAAGACCACAGCGGCCGGCGACACGGCAGCCGCCGACCAGAGGAGCGAACGCCCATGAGCGCACCGACCCACGACCCGTCCGAGTATCGAGCGCGGGACACCATCCCGATCACGCGGGCCCTCATCTCTGTGAGCGACAAGACCGGTCTGCTCGAGCTCGTGGCGGCCCTTGCGGCAGCCGGGGTGGAGATCGTGTCCACCGGCACGACCGCGAAGACGATCGCGGATGCCGGCCATCCGGTCACCGAGGTCGCGAGCGTCACCGGATTCCAGGAGACCCTCGACGGGCGCGTGAAGACCCTGCATCCCGCCATCCATGCCGGCATCCTTGCCGACCTCCGGCTCGCGAACCATGAGGCGCAACTTCTGGAGCTCGGAATCCGCCCGTTCGAGCTCGTGGTGGTGAACCTCTACCCCTTCATTGAGACGATCGCCTCCGGGGTGACCGGCGACGACGCGATCGAGCAGATCGACATCGGCGGTCCGGCGATGGTGCGCGCCGCCGCCAAGAATCACGCCAACGTCGCGGTCGTGGTCTCACCCGACAGCTACGCCCAGGTGATCAAGGCCGTGACCCTCGGCGGCACGACTCTCGCCCAGCGCCAGCGACTCGCGGGGGAGGCCTTCGCCCACACCGCCGCGTACGATACCGCCGTCGCCGAGTTCTTCGCCGCCAATGTGGGAATCCGGGCGGAACATCCCCGCGACGAAGCTCACACTTTCAGCGTGACCGCATCCCTCAAGAACGTGCTCCGCTACGGCGAGAACTCGCACCAGGATGCCTCGCTCTACGTCACCGAGCACGGCGCAGGCATCGCTCAGGCGACCCAGCTCGGTGGCAAGGAGATGTCATACAACAATTACGTGGACGCGGATGCCGCGCTCCGCACCGCCTATGACTTCAGCGAGCCAGCCGTCGCGATCATCAAGCACGCCCAGCCCTGCGGCATCGCGGTCGCGCGTGGAGCCGGCGACCCGATCGCGTCCGCTCATCAGCGCGCTCACGACTGCGATCCGGTCTCGGCCTACGGTGGGGTGATCGCCGCCAACCGCCCGGTCACGATCGAGATGGCCCGCACTGTTAAGGATATTTTTACCGAGGTCGTGATCGCGCCCGACTTCGATCCCGAAGCTCTGGAGCTATTGCAGACGAAGAAGAACCTGCGTCTTCTCAAGCTCCCTCCGTTCTACGAGCGCGAGAAACGCGAATTTAAGCAGATCAGCGGTGGATTGCTCGTGCAAAAGCCCGATGTGTTCGACGAGTTCTCCAGTGACGCCTGGACCCTCGTCGCCGGCGAAGAAGCGGATGATTCCACCCGTGCCGACCTCGACTTTGCCTGGCGCGCGGTTCGAGCGGTCAAGTCGAATGCGATCCTGCTGGCGGATGACGGGGCATCCGTCGGTGTCGGCATGGGCCAGGTCAACCGTGTGGACTCGTGCCGACTCGCCGTTTCGCGGGCCGGGGATCGTGCGGCCGGCTCGGTCGCGGCATCCGATGCCTTCTTCCCTTTTGCCGATGGGCTTCAGATACTGCTGGACGCGAAGGTACGGGCGGTGGTTCAGCCCGGCGGGTCGATCCGCGACTCCGATGTGATCGAGGCGGCGAAGACAGCCGGTGTCACGATGTATTTCACGGGCGAGCGGCACTTCTACCACTAGCAATCCCCGCGGCAAACGCCACCGCGGCCGTGAGTGACACTCGTGCCGGAAAATTCGGGCGCGCGTGTCACTCGCCGCCGCGCCGACCGCACAGCGGCCGTGTCGCCGCACCGGGGTGGCACAGCAGATCCCCCACCGAGATCCAATAGGGTCGTGACCCATGACTTCCTCGAACGCCCACGTACCACTCCTGCGCCGATTCACGAGCGCGGTCGTCTCCGCACTTTCGGTATCGCTCATCGCGCTCGCCGC
This sequence comes from Glaciihabitans sp. GrIS 2.15, assembly GCF_035984695.1. Classification (NCBI taxonomy): domain Bacteria; kingdom Bacillati; phylum Actinomycetota; class Actinomycetes; order Micrococcales; family Microbacteriaceae; genus Glaciihabitans; species Glaciihabitans sp. GrIS 2.15. Next base: position 116,424 of record NZ_JAXCHU010000004.1, on the reverse strand, counting down.
TGTCTCGCTGCTCTTCTTCGGCGGTAATCCGGCGACGCTCGGCCAGCTATTCGATTTCTTCGTTGGCTCCACCCTTGTGGTCTTCGTGTTGCTTGCCGCCTTCGCGCTCATCGGCATCTACCGCTTCTGGTACCTGCGTCTCATCGGCGGCATTGTTGCGGGTGTCGCTGGCGCGCTCGTGGGCTCGGCCGTCACCCTGGTCAGCGGCGGATCGACGCTCGCTGGGGGCGCCGTCGGCCAGTTGGTCTCCACCCTCGGCGGGCCTAACCTGCCGTTCGTGCTTGCGACGATCATCGGCACCGTTACCGCCGGCAACGCCGTCTGGCGACGCCTCGTGGGCGGCGAAGCGGATGCCAGCACCCGTCGCATCGCCATAGTACGGGCACCGGCAGACACGCTGGCCGATGGCGAACTCACTCACCTCGAGCGGGTGCCCGTCGATCTCGAACTCGCCAACGCCCAGTGGGACGAATACGTTGCGCTGCTCTCGAACGCGGGCTGGGACATCGTGGAGGTGCCGGTCGCGACCGGGCAACCCGACTCCGTGTTTGTGGAAGACACCATGGTGGTCTTCGGCGACACCGCGGTGATCGGAAGCCCCGGAGCGGATTCCCGCGCGGGCGAGATCGTGGAAGCGGAGCGCATCGTCACCGAGCTTGGTCTCACGATCCGACGCATCGAGATGCCCGGCACCCTCGACGGCGGGGACGTGCTGAAGGTGGGGCGCACCGTATACGTCGGCCGAGGCGGGCGCACGAATGCGGAGGGCATTCGACAGCTTCGGGCGCTCGTAACGCCGCTCGGCTATACCGTGGTCGCGGTGCCGGTGACGAAAGCCCTGCACCTCAAGAGCGCGGTCACCGCCCTGCCGGATGGCACGGTCATCGGGTATGCCCCGCTCGTGGATGACCCCTCGGTGTTTGGCCGCTATCTCGCGGTGCCAGAGGCAGAGGGCGTGGCTGTGGTGGTGCTCGCGGATGATACGGTGCTGATGTCGTCGGCCGCCCCGGAGTCCTCCGCACTGATCGCCGACCTTGGGTACCGGGTGCTCACCGCAGACATCAGCGAGTTCGAGAAGCTGGAGGGCTGCGTCACGTGCCTGTCGGTTCGTGTGCGCTGAGTTCGCGGGCCACTGAACGGCCAGGCGGGTTGGAGTCCAAGTGCGGGCAGGATCACGCCGCCGACCAGGTCGCCATCAGAGCGCCGCTCGGCGCGTGTGCGCGCCCCGATTGTGCATCGGATTCGTGGCAAACCTTGTGGCTCGGCGATTCATAGGCATATCCTGTAAGGCTGCTCGGTTGGTCCTTAACAGGGTCTAGCCGAAGCCACCTGGTGAAGACACAACTGTTCCGGAGGACACCATGACCATCACATTTTTCGCAACTGCAGGCGCGATGCGTGGTGCCGTCCTCCTGAACGTCCCGTCCATCCAGACCCGGTAGCGACCGGGGCCGCTCACCGCCTGGTGCCGCCCCATCAGCTTCACTGTTCGTCGCCCGGCCCCTGTTTTCGCGGTCGCACGGCAACATCCACATCTCCCACATCTACTTTCTCCGGCTGCCATCAAACGATGCTCGCCGACCAATCTGCAAGGAAACCCTGTGTCTGCAGACAACACATCCCGCTCTCCTTCGACCAAGAAGTCGTCCAGGAAAGCCCCGGAAGCCAAACGCCAGGGCACCTTCGCCTCGATCGTGCGCATCTACCCCTGGGCCAAACCGGCCATGCCGCGCATCTACCTCGGCATGGTGTCAGCGCTCATCGCGGCGCTCGTGGCCCTGCTCATTCCGCAGGTGCTGCGTTCCCTCGTCGATGGTCCGCTGCAGCACGGTGACTCGAGCCAGATTTGGTGGCCCGTCGCCGCCGTGCTCGGGCTCGGTGTTCTCGAAGCGGTGATGATCTGGTTCCGTCGCTGGTTCGTGCTGCAGCCCGGCACCCACGTCGAGGCGGACCTGCGCAACTCGCTGTATGAGCAACTCCAGGACCTGCCGGTGAACTTCCACGACCGCTGGGCGAGCGGCCAGCTGCTCTCCCGCGCCGTGAGCGACCTCAACCTGGTGCGCCGCTGGATCTCCTTCGGCATCGTGCTGCTCGTCGTCAACACGATCACGATCCTCATCGGGTTCGTCTTCCTGCTCTCGATCAGCTGGATCCTCGGCCTGGTCTTCGTGGTCTGTTCGATTCCGCTCTGGATCTACGGCTACCTCTTCGAACAGAAGTACTCCGTGGTCGCGCGCCGAAGCCAGGACCAGGCCGGCGATCTGGCGACCGCCGTCGAGGAGTCGGTGCACGGCATCCGGGTTCTCAAGGCCTTCGGCCGCGGCCAGCACGCGCTCAAGAACTTCGCCTCCCAAGCCGAGGACCTGCGCGGCACCGAGATCGAGAAGGCGAAGGCAATCGCGGGAATCTGGCTCTGGTTGCTGATGGTTCCGGATGTCACATTCGGCCTCTGCCTGCTCGGCGGCGTCTGGCTCGCCGGAGCGGGCGAGATCTCGGTCGGCCAGCTGGTGGCGTTCTTCGCCACTGCCACCGTGCTGCGCTTCCCGGTGGAGTCGATCGGCTTCCTGCTCTCGATGACCTTCGACACGCGCACTGCGGCTGACCGTTTCTTCGAGGTGATGGACGCGAAGAACACCATTGCCGATCCCGAGCATCCGAAGACCGTCGACAAGCCCGAGGGTCGTCTCGTCTTCGACGACGTGCATTTTCGCTACTCGGATTCGCCGAGCCAGTACGACGACCTGCTCGACGGGATCGACCTCGAGCTCGAGCCAGGGGAGACGATGGCGGTCGTGGGTCTCACCGGCTCTGGCAAGTCCACCCTCACCGCCCTGACCACACGGCTCTACGATGTCACCGGGGGCTCAATTCGACTGGACGGGGTCGACATCCGCGATCTCGCCAGGCTCGACCTGCGCACCCATATCGCCATGGCGTTCGAGGACGCGACGCTGTTCTCGGCATCCGTGCGCGACAACGTGATGCTCGGCCGCCCAGAGGGATCGGATGCCGACCTCGCAGAAGCACTCGACATCGCGCAGGCGGACTTCGTTTACGACCTTCCGTTCGGAATCGATACCAGGGTGGGTGAAGAGGGGCTGAGCCTCTCCGGCGGCCAGCGCCAGCGGCTCGCGCTCGCCCGCGCGGTGGCGGCCCGCCCGGAAGTGCTCGTGCTCGACGATCCGCTCTCTGCGCTCGACGTGGATACCGAGGCGCTCGTCGAGGCCGCGCTCCGCCGGGTGCTCGCCTCCACCACCGCGCTCATCGTGGCGCACCGCCCCTCGACGGTCATGCTTGCCGACCGGGTTGCGCTGCTCGAACGCGGCCGCATCACTGCCGTCGGTCGGCACAGCGACCTACTCCTCTCGAGCGACCACTACCGGTTCGTCATTTCGAGCCTCGAAGATGAAGAGAAGCGCGAAGCCCAGGAGGTCAACGCATGAGTACCGCTAATATCACCGGTGTCGAGGGCGAGGAGCGCAACGACTTCAGCAAGGTGGAGAGCCGTCAGATCAGGGACCGGTCGCTACGCCTGCTGAATTCCTTGCTGCGGCCGCTCTGGGCGCGGGTCACCCTCACGATCATCGTGGTGGTTATTTCGTCGGCGGCGCAGGTCGCAGGTCCCGCACTCATCGCGTTCGGAATCGATACCGGCCTGCCTGCCCTCGTGAAGCACGACTGGGTGCCGCTCGGCTTCGCCGTCGGGGCCTACCTCTTCACCGGGGTGATCGGGGCTGTGCTGATCGCCTGGTACACCGTGCTCACGGCGCGCATCAGCCAGGCGATCCTCATCGACCTGCGTAAACGGGTGTTCCTGCACACGCAGCGCCTGAGCCTCGAATTCCACGAGAGCTACACCTCCGGTCGCATCATCGCGCGCCAGACCAGCGACCTCGATGCCATTCGCGAACTGCTCGATTCGGGAATCAACCAGCTGATCCAGGGTGGGCTGTACATGGTCTTCATCGCCGTGGCGCTGTTCTCGATTGACTGGGTGAGCGGAATCGTGTTGTTCGGTTCGCTTGTCCCTCTCGGCTTCCTCATCCGCTGGTTCCAGGTGCGCTCGCAGAAAGCGTTCCGCGAGACGCGCACGACATCAGCTCGCCTCATCGTGCAATTCGTGGAGACGATGACCGGCATCCGTGCGGTGAAGGCGTTCCGTAAGGAGAAGCGAAACGAGACCGAGTTCGCGGGGCTCGTGGAGGACTACCGACTGGCCAACCTGCGCACTATCAAGCTCTTCGGAGTGCTTGACCCCGGCCTCGTGCTGATCGGCAACGTGGCACTTGCCGTAGTGCTGCTCGTCGGTGGCCTGCGTGTGGCGGGCGGAGGCCTCGCGATCGGCGTGCTGCTCGCTGCGCTGCTCTACACGAGATCGTTCTTCGCACCCGCGCAAGAGATGGCGATGTTTTACAACTCGTATCAGTCCGCGACGGCAGCGCTCGAAAAGATCTCAGGCGTCCTCGAGGAACAGCCGAGTGTGCCCGACCCCACGCGCCCGATCGATCTCTGGCAGGCGAAAGGGGAGCTGAATTTCGAGGAGGTGGAATTTGCCTATCAGGCCGACCGGGTGATCCTGCCACACTTCGATCTGGCCATCCCCGCCGGACAGACCATTGCGCTTGTCGGATCGACAGGGGCGGGCAAGTCGACCCTGGCGAAGCTCATCGCGCGGTTCTACGACCCCTCGGACGGCGTCGTCTCGCTCGACGGCGTCGACCTTCGCCGGCTGCATCCGAAGGATCTGCGGCGAGCGATCGTCATGGTGACGCAGGAGGCCTACCTGTTCTCGGGCTCGGTGAGCGACAATATCGCACTCGGAAAGCCCGAGGCGACCGCCGAAGAAATCCGCGCAGCCGCACAGGCCGTGGGCGCGCACGAGTTTATCCAGTCTCTGCCGAATGGCTACGACACCGATGTCAACAAGCGCGGTGGTCGCGTCTCCGCTGGCCAGCGGCAGCTGATCTCGTTCGCGCGCGCGTTTCTCGCCGACCCGGTTGTGCTGATTCTCGACGAGGCCACCGCGTCTCTCGACATCCCGAGCGAGCGGCTGGTGCAGGAGGGTCTGCAGACCTTGCTGGCCGACCGCACGGCGATCATCATCGCGCACCGTCTCTCGACGGTGGCGATCGCCGATCGAGTGCTGGTGATGGAGCACGGAATCATCGTGGAGGATGGCGCGCCGCGTGACCTCATCGCGGGAACCGGCCGCTTCGCGAAGCTGCACGCGGCCTGGCGGGAGTCGTTGGTCTAACACGGTGGCGCTGGTCTTCGGCCGACTCGCAGGCAGTGCGCGGTGGTTCGGGGACAACACGCCCGGCGAGACTCACGTTCCACAGGGAGATGTCCTGCACCAGTGCGCTCCCGTTCTGCAGGACATCGTCCTGCGGAACGGGAGCGCGCTGGCGTTGTTCGTCCCACCCGCAGTTGCCGGGCGGCCCGGTGCCCCAACCACCGTGCATTGCCTGCGAGTGGTGAGGGTCGACCGCGGCAATCATAAATGGCACGCGCGGGATGACCGCTACGGTCGCCAGCGCGCGGTCGCGAAGTCCACCCGAAATGACCCGGATGCCGACCACGTCAGCGGCGTGCCCTCGGCCCGGAAATGCTCGAGAGCCCGCGACTCGTGATCGACCGCGGGGAGCCCGCTCGCCCGGATGACGCGCCACCACGAAACATCCGACCCGTAGTAGGCCATGGTCTGGCCGACCGCCCGTGCGGCGCGCGATCCTACGGCGGCGGCGACATCGCCGTAGGTCATCACCCGACCGCTCGGGATGGACTCGACCACCGCGAGCACCCGGGAGACGAAGTCGTCTGAGGGCCCGACTATGGCCGGTACTCCGGTGGGCGGGGCGTCGGTGGGCGGGGCGTCGGTCGGGTCGGCTCCGGGTTGCGACGTGAGAATCCAAGGAGCACGGCCGTGACGATCCGTATGAGCGATGCGCCGATGCCCGTCAGAAATCGGATCACAGCCCAAGCTCCCCGATCTTCTCGCCGTACTGCGTCTCGCCGACCACAGTGAAGCCGGTGTGCAGGAAGAATTGCTCCGGTCCCTCTTCGCCCTCTTCCCAGATCGCGGTGATGCGATCGAAGCCGCGTTGGCGGGCCTCCTCGGCGAGCGCCCACACCGCGAAGCGCCCCACCCCGGTGCCTTGAGCGTCCGCGGATACGGTGACGCGCCAAATGCAGCTGCGGAATTCCTCCTGGGTGGCCTCCGGGTCGAAATTGCCCCGGATGAAGCCGACCACCGTGTCGCCGTCGAGCACGACCCGCGGCCAGGATGTCACGGGGCTGAGGTACGCATCCGCGATCGCATACGACGGTGGAGTGACGAACTGCTCCTGCCCGCGTCGAAGTGTGAGGCTGTTGGCGGCAACGATTGTTCTCGCCGACAACTCTTCCAGTCTCAGTTCAGCCATGAGCACAGGGTAACCCCCGGCACCGATTCGGGGTAGTCCAAGTCGTCGTTGGTCCGAAAAGTATCTCGATGTCGAGATACTTTTCGGAAACCGGTAAGCTTGCACGCGGTGCGCAGAATGCCCCGTCGGGTAAGGAGAATCGGTTGCCGAAGAGCCAGGTTGAAAAGATCAAAGTAGTGGGGACTGTCGTCGAACTGGACGGCGATGAGATGACGCGCATCATCTGGCAGAAGATCAAGGACACCCTGATCCACCCCTACCTCGACATCGACCTCGAGTACTATGACCTCGGCATCGAGCACCGCGACGCGACGGACGACCAGGTCACTATCGATGCGGCCCAGGCCATCCAGAAGCACGGGGTCGGCGTCAAGTGCGCCACCATTACGCCCGACGAGGCGCGCGTCGAAGAATTCGGTCTCAAGAAGATGTGGAAGTCGCCGAACGGCACGATCCGCAATATTCTCGGCGGCGTGATCTTCCGCGAGCCGATCATCATCTCGAATATCCCGCGCCTCGTTCCCGGATGGAACAAGCCGATCATCATCGGACGCCACGCGTTCGGCGACCAGTACCGCGCCACCGACTTCCGCTTCCACGGAAAGGGCAAGCTCACTGTTGAGTTCACCCCCGAGGATGGCTCGGAGCCGCTCAAGTTCGAGGTCTACGACGCGCCAGGCGACGGCGTCGCGCAGGTGCAGTACAACCTCGACGACTCGATCCGTGACTTCGCCCGCGCGAGTCTCAACTACGGCCTGACCCGCAACTACCCGGTGTACCTGTCGACGAAGAACACGATCCTCAAGGCCTACGACGGCCGGTTCAAGGACATCTTCGAGGAGATCTTCGAGGCGGAGTTCAAGGGGAAGTTCGAGGCAGCCGGTCTCACTTACGAGCACCGCCTGATCGATGACATGGTGGCTTCCGCCATGAAGTGGGAGGGCGGATACGTCTGGGCCTGCAAGAACTATGACGGCGACGTGCAGTCCGACACCGTCGCACAGGGCTTCGGCTCTCTCGGTCTCATGACCTCGGTGCTCTCAGTTCCGGACGGATCCGTCGTCGAGGCCGAGGCTGCTCACGGAACGGTGACCCGTCATTACCGCATGCACCAGCAGGGAAAGCCAACCTCGACCAATCCGATCGCGTCGATCTATGCCTGGACTCGCGGCCTCTCGCACCGCGCAACCCTCGACGGCAACCCCGCTCTCGAGGAGTTCGCCACGACCCTCGAGGATGTCGTCATCAAGTCGGTCGAGGCCGGCCACATGACGAAGGACCTCGCGGCCCTCGTCGGACCGCACCAAAAGTGGGAGACCACGGAGGAGTTCCTCGACACTCTCGACAAGAACCTGGCTGCCCGCCTGGGCTAGTTGCTCGGTGATCCGGAGATCGTGGTCTCGCCGCGGACGAAGTGTCCCCCGATTGCTCCCACTGTGGACGAACGGGGGACATTCCTGTAACGGAAGGGTAACGAGCTATCCCCGAAACAGGGGTAGAACTCTAGGTTGAAACCACCACGCGCAGTTCCCGTCTGCCCGGCAGAGATTCACCTTCCACGAAAAGGACCTATCTGTGAGCATTCGGAAAGTACTGAGCATTCGGAAAGTACTCTCGACCCTCGGCGTCGCCTCCCTCATGGCGGGAGGGGCCCTCAGCGCCTCAGCAGCCCCCACCGGAATCGGAGGGCAGCACCAGACCACCTTCACGCCCGGACGCTACATCGTGACACTGGCCGATCCGGCCGTCGCAACCTATCGCGGCGGGGTCAATGGTTATGCGGCAACCAAGCCGGATGCGGGCAAGCAGCTCAATGCACGGGCCACGGCCGCCCAGACCTATTCCCAGTACCTGGTGACTCGGCAGAAAGATGTCGCGAACGCCGCGGCTGTGAAGATCGACCAGTCCTACACCCTGGCTCCGGATGAGCTCAAGCACGTGACGGCCACTCCGTCCACTTCGTTCCTCGGCCTCGACGGCACGGGCGGCGTCCGGGACAAGATCGGCGGTCTCGACAAGGCGGGCAATGGCATCGTGCTCGGTGACCTCGACACCGGAATCGCACCGGAGAACCCCTCCTTCGCCGGCTCGACGAGCCCAACGAAGCGCTACGTGGTCATCGTCTAACCGCTCCATCGACGGGGGCGTGTTGCTGCGCCCCCCTTCGTAGGCTTTACTAACAAACATGACGCAGCCAGTGGACGGCACGGAATCGCCGCGCGCGCGTGTTTCGTTCCTCTCCCAGAGCAGCACAGCGGCTTCCGGGCGGGCCTTGCGGCCCAGCGCCAAGGTGCTGCCGGAACACGCTCGCGGACACAACCGTGCCCTGGTGCTTCAGTCGCTCTTCACGACCGGACAGCGGAGTCGAGCGGATGTCGCACGCAGCACCGGACTCACCCGCGTCACCGTGTCCGAGCTCGTCACCGAGCTCATGGCCGAGGGGCTTCTCGTGGAGATTGGCCAGCGTGGGGGTGCCCGACCCGGCAAGCCGGCGATCCTGCTTGACATCGATCACTCCTCGTTTCAGGTCGTCGGCGTCGATCTCAGTGACTTCGCGGTGTTCCGCGGTGCGGTGCTCGACCTCCGCGGTAACATCGTGCGGCGAGCGGAGCTGCCTCTCACGGGGATCACGGGGCAGGCCGCGCTCGACCGGGTCGTCGCTCTTACGGAGCGTTTGCTGGCTCTCGTCTCGGCGCCTCTGCTCGGTATCGGGGTGGGGTCGCCTGGCATCGTGGACCTCGCCGGGCTCGTGGTGACCGCGCCGAATCTCGAGTGGACCAACGTGCCGCTCCAGGCGTATCTTTTCGAGCGATTCGGGGTTCCGGTGGTCGTCGCGAACGATGCGAATGCGGCCGTTCTCGCGGAACACAGCTTTGGCGACGCCCGGGAGGACCTGATGCTCGTGCGAATTGGCCGGGGTGTCGGCGCCGGATTGCTGCTGGGCGGCGGCCCGCTCTACGGCAGCCGTTTCGCCGCGGGCGAGATCGGTCACGTCGTTGTCGGCACTGATGGCGGCCAGCAGTGCAGTTGTGGCAAACAGGGGTGTCTCGAAACCTGGATCGCCGTGCCAAGGCTTGAAGCGAAGCTGATGGATGCTCCCTCCGAGGCGGGACGCGATGACGTGTTGCGCGAGGCGGCCGGCCGCCTTGGCATCGCACTCGCTCCGATTGTCGGCGCGCTCAACCTTGGCCAGGTTGTGCTGAGCGGTCCGGGACAGATACTCGGCGGTCTGTTCGTCGACGCGACCCTTGAAACGATCCGCAGTCGCACGATGGCCCCGTTTCATGGGGACCTGACGTTGCGCCTGACGACCCTCGGGGATGACATCGTGCTGCGCGGTGCCGCAGTGATGGTGATCTCGGCCCGGCTGGGTGTCTCCTGACCTTTCGCTCGAACCATCCACGTTAGTAAGCTCCACTAACAAATACATCGCAGAAAGGAACCCGGTGTCCAAAACCGTTACGGTGAACCCCCTCGGCGCCATCCTGCTTCCTGGCTTCACCGGAACGACCCTGCCCGATTGGCTGGCGGCACGTCTCCGCGACGGTCTCGCCGGAGTCTGCCTGTTCGGGCCGAACATCGCCTCCCCTCGGCAACTCCGCACGCTCACCGCCGCTATCCACGCGGCGAATCCCCTCGCGATCATTGCCATCGACGAAGAAGGTGGCGATGTCACGCGGCTCCACGACCGTCTCGGTTCGCCGTATCCGGGCAACGCGATTCTCGGACGCATCGACGACGAGGAATACACTGCGGCGGTGGCGACCGCTGTGGGCTGGGAGCTCCGTGGGGCGGGGTGCACTCTGGATTTCGCTCCGGATGTCGACATCAATTCCAACCCGGACAACCCGGTGATCGGGGTGCGCAGTTTCGGTACCGATCCCGAGCTCGTCGCTCGTCACAGTGCCGCGTGGGTGCGGGGACTTCAGTCGACGGGTATCGGGGGCACTGCAAAACACTTCCCCGGACACGGCGATACCGCGCTCGATTCTCACCTCGACCTGCCGGTGATCACCCGGTCGCTCGACCAGTTGCGCGGACGCGAGCTTGTGCCGTTCGTGGCGGCCATCGCCGCGGGGGTGCGGACGATTATGACCTCGCACATCAGCGTGCCCCTGCTTGATCCGGTCTTTCCTGCGACATTCTCGTCCATCGTGCTGCAGGGACTGCTCCGCGACCAACTGGGGTTCGAGGGAGTGATCGTGACTGACGCACTCGACATGGTGGGAGCAAGCGGTGAGATCGGAATCCCCGAGGCCGCGGTGCGTGCGGTGATCGCGGGCTGTGACCTGCTCTGCATCGGCACGGAAAACTCCGGCGAGCAGCTCGATTCGATTGAGCGGGCGCTCGTTTGCGCGCTCGATGACGGCAGGCTGGACCCATCCCGTCTTGCTGATGCCTCGGCACGGGTCATCGGTCTGGCGCAGGAATTGGCCGACGAAGTATGCCGCATTCCACTGCCGGAATATACGAAGCAATTGGCGTTCCCGCGTGACCGCTCTCGCGCGGTTTTCGAGACTGCGGCCTACGAGGTCTCCGGGCTCGCAATCGAGCCGCGGCGCTCCATCGTCATGATCGAGACCGCGGCTAACATCGCCGTCGGGGGATCCCCCTGGGGTCCTGCAGCGGCGGGGGCCTCGGTGCACATCGTGCGTGAGGGAGACGTCATCGACCTGCCAGAGGGCATGCAGCCGATAGTCATTGGCAGGGCGAATCATCGGCGAGAGTGGGTGCGAGAACTCATCGACGACACCCGTCGGAGACATCCGAGCACGATTGTCGTAGACATGGGCTGGCCGGGCGAGGGACGACACTACGCCGATATCGCCACCTTCGGAGCCTCGCGGCACCTTGGTCTTGCGCTGCTCGACTGGCTGGAAGGGCAGGTACGATCATGAGAGTCGGAGTGGATGTCGGCGGCACCAAGACGGATGCCGTTGCCATCGACGAAACGGGCGCGGTCCTGCACCGGGTGAGGGTGTCGACCGGCTTCGGCCCGGCTTCGGTGATCGAGACGACCGCGGGGGTCGTCAGCGCCCTTGCCAGCACCCTGCGGGTGCCCGTCAGCGCATTCGAATCCGTGGGTGTTGGGGTACCAGGAGCCGTCGACAGCGCCAGCGGGCGGGTCTCCCACGCGGTCAACCTCGGCGTGGACGAGCTCGAACTCGGCGAGGAGCTCGCGCGCGTACTCGGAGTGCGAGTGCGCGTCGAGAACGACGTAAACGCCGCAGCCCTCGGGGCATTTCACCTGCTCGCGCTGCCGCCCCGAGCATCCATGGCGTATCTCAATCTGGGTACAGGCCTCGCCGCCGGCCTCGTGCTCGACGGCCGATTGTGGCGAGGGGCGCGCGGCACGGCGGGGGAGATCGGGCACATCCCGGTCGATCTGGACGGCCCGCTCTGCCAGTGTGGGCAACGCGGATGCCTCGAGATGGTCGCTTCAGGATCCGCTGTCTCGCGGCACTGGCCGAGCGAAGCGGCCTCGCCCGTTCAGGCACTCTTCGAGGCAGCGGAGGCCGGAGAGCTTCTCGCAATAGAGGTGCGGCAGCGGTTTCTTGCGAATGTTGCCTCCGCCGTGCGGGTGCTCGTGCTGAGTGTAGACGTAGAGACAGTCGTGATCGGCGGCGGCATTAGCTCCCTTGGCGAACCCCTGATCGCGGGAGTGCGCGCTGCGCTCGACGGCTGGTCGGTGAGTTCGCCGTTTCTTGCATCACTTCGACTCTCCGAGCGTGTGCGATTGGTCCCACCGGGGATCTCCGTGTCGGCGATCGGGGCGGCACTCGGGGGCGCCGACCCCGATCAGGGATGACAACAACGAAGGGTACCGACTGATGGCTGAGATCGTGATTGTGGATGGCACCGAGGCGGCCGGCGAGCTAGCGGCAGATGCCATCCTCGCGCTCGTGACGAAGAGACCGGACGCGGTGCTTGGCCTTGCGACCGGATCGACTCCGCTCGGGGTGTGGCGAGCTCTCGCCGCGCGAAGGGCAGACCTCTCCGGCGTGCGCGGCTTCGCGCTCGACGAATACGTGGGGCTCCCGGAGGGGCATCCCGAGAGCTACCGGGAAGTCATCACGCGGGAAGTCATCGAGCCGCTCGGGCTCGACGCGTCGCTGGTGGCTGTGCCCGGGCATCTCGGGCCGATCGAGACCGCCGGTGCGGACTACGAGCGGGCGATCCGTGCGGCCGGGGGAGTGGACCTTCAGGTGCTCGGTATCGGCACAGACGGACATATCGGCTTCAACGAACCGGGGTCGTCATTCGAATCTCTCACTCGTGTCAAGACACTGACACAGCAGACCCGCAGTGATAACGCGCGGTTCTTCGCTTCGGTCGAGGAGGTACCCGTGAACTGCATAACGCAGGGACTCGGCACCATCCGCCGGGCTCGACATCTGGTGTTGCTCGCGTTCGGGGCTGGCAAAGCCGCGGCGATCGCGGCTGCGGTCGAGGGGCCGGTGACCGCGAGTGCGCCGGGGTCTGCGATCCAGCTGCACCCGCACGTCACCGTGATCGTGGATGAGGCCGCGGCATCCGCCCTCGCCAGCATCGACTATTACCGGTACGCCTGGGCGAACAAGCCGGGGTGGGAGGGGCTGTAGGCCCCTACTGTTTCACGCCGGCGGCCCAGACCTCGGTGACCCCCCAGTGGTGGTCGAGCAGCACCGCATCGGCGGCGTAGCCCGGCGCCAGATAGCCGAAGCGGTGCCCGTAGCCGAGGGCAGTCGCGGGTGTCGTCGTCAGGGCCCTGACGGCGTCCTGCGGTGAGACACCCGCCGATTCGATGGCGCAGCGCAGGGCGGCGTCCTGGGTGAGGGTGGAGCCAGCGATTGTCGAGGTGCCGGAGAGCACGGCAAGCCCATCGCGCACGGTCACATTGAGGGAGCCGAGGCGATAGTCGCCGTCGTCCGAGGCCGCGGCCGCCATCGCGTCGGTCACGAGAGCCACGCGGCCCGGTGCAGAACGGAACACGAGGGCCGCGACATCCGGATGCACATGGAGCCCGTCGAGGATCAACTCGAGAGTGACCCGATCATCTTCGAACGCGGTGATGATCGGTCCGGGTGCCCGATGGTGGATGCCCGGCATGGCGTTGAACACATGGGTGAGCAGGCGCGCACCGCGGTCGAACGCCTCGCGGGCGAGGTCGGCTCCGGCATTGGTGTGGCCAATGGCAACTGTTACGCCGTTCTCAACCAGCACGTCGATGGCTTCGAGTGCCCCCTCCCGCTCGGGGGCGATCGTGATCTGCCGAAGGGTGCCGCCGGCCGCGCCAAGCAGCTCTTCGATCGCCCAGGGCAGCGGGTCGAGAAGAAATTGCGGGTTGTGGGCCCCGCGGCGGTCCGAGGAGAGAAAAGGGCCCTCGAGGTGTGAGCCGAGCACGAGCGGGTCCGAAGCGACGAGTTCCGCGATCACGCCGAGGCTCTCCCGCAACTGGGCGACAGGGTTGGCCACCAGGCTGATGACGGAGCGGGTGGTCCCGTGCGCGCGGTGCGCGGCGAGTGCTGCCGAGATCTCTTCCCCGCCGTCGTCGAAGGAGTGTCCGCCGCCGCCGTGGGAGTGGAGGTCCACGAAACCGGGGACGAACCAGTGCCCGTGCACGTCCACTCGATGATCGGCGTCGGGATGCGGTGTGCCAGAACCCACCGATTCGATGGTGTCACCGCGCACGAGCATCCAGAAATCATCGATCTGGCCGTGCGCGTCGAGCTTCTGCGCCCCGTGAAAGAGAGTGGTCATTGTTCTGGTGCCTCCTGTGGCGTTGCCCGTGCTGTCGCTTCGGAGGCGATCTCCGCGCGACCGTTCAGTACGCCACTGATCGCGGCGAGGATGCCGAAGGTCACGCCGACGACGGGGTAGCCGATCATGAACCAGACCGCGACCGCGGCGCCCATCACGAAGATCTCCACGAGACTCCGACCGACGATATCGAGCGGAAAAACCGCCTTCGGCGAGCGGAACATGGCCCAGACGACGGCGGCGAAGACGGGGGCCCCGACGAGGAAGAGTAGACCAGGCCAGGGGAAGGGCCAGGCCAGATAGCCCCAGAATCCGAGGGAGAAAAGCGCGAAGAGTTCGAGGGCGAAGCGGAGCACGTTGGTCGGCCGGAGCCGAACTGCGGAAGCCCCTGGCATCGTCACCCTTCAACAGTAGCGACGCATTGGCAGGCTGTCGTCAGTGTCGCGGGCGTATGCTGATGAATTGAACAGGTCTGAACAGGTGCACTACAGGGCCGCGATGAACACCAGGAGGAATTCCGTGAGCAAGACCGATACCCCCCGCGATACCCGAGACGTGCGCGGCATCGAACTCAACGGCATCAACACGATCCATGAGTCGGAACGCAAGGGCACAGCCTCTAGCCTGTTTTGGCCGTGGTTCGGGGCGAATGTCTCGGTGCTCGGTATCGGCTACGGCGCATTCGTGCTCGGATTCGGTATCTCGTTCTGGCAGGCCACACTCGTCGGAGTGATCGGCATCGTCGTCTCTTTCCTGCTCTGCGGCATCATCGCTCTCGCCGGAAAGCGCGGCTCCGCGCCGACGATGGTGCTGAGCCGAGCGACCTTCGGCGTTCGGGGCAATCGTGTGCCCGCTGTGCTGTCCTGGGTGCTAACCGTGGGCTGGGAAACCGCGCTCACCGCATTGGCCGTACTCGCGACATCCACCGTTTTCACCGAACTCGGCTGGGATGGCGGGATTGCCACGAAGATCGTGGCTCTCATCGTGGTGGCGGCCCTCATCGTCGCGGCTGGCGTCGTCGGTTTCGACCTGATCATGAAACTGCAGGTGTGGATCACGGTGATCACCGGTGTGCTCACCGTCGTCTACATCGTGCTCGCGCTGCCGAACATCGACCTTAAGGCGATTGCGGCCATTCCCGCCGGTAACCCACAGGCCGTGATCGGGGCACTCGTGCTCGTACTCACCGGCTTCGGACTCGGCTGGGTCAACGCGGCCGCCGACTACTCACGGTACCTGCCGCGCAGCACGAAGAGCTCGTCTGTGGTGGGATGGACGACCTTTGGCGCCTCGGTCGCGCCGGTCGCCCTTCTGGTGTTCGGCCTGCTCCTTGTCGGATCGTCGAAAAAGCTCAGTGACGGCATCCTCATCGATCCCATCGGTGCTTTGACGACGATTCTGCCGGTCTGGTTCCTCATCCCGTTCGCCATCGTCGCCGTTCTCGGACTCGTCGGTGGTGCAGTGCTCGACATCTACTCCTCCGGGCTCGCTCTGCTGAGTGCCGGCATCCGCATCCCGCGGTATGTCGCCGCCGGTGTCGACGGCATCGTCATGATCGTCGGCGCGGTGGTCGTCGTCTTCTTCGCCACCAACTTCATCGTGCCATTCCAGGGATTCCTGATTACCCTCGGCACCCCGATCGCCGCGTGGTGCGGCATCATGATCGCCGACGTGATCCTGCGTCGAAAGAACTACGCAGAGGCCGACCTGTATTCGGCGTCGGGCCGCTATGGCGACATCCGCTGGCTGCCCATCGGCCTCATCGTGGTCGGCACAGCACTCGGCTGGGGGCTTGTCACCAACGCCGCCGCCACCTGGCTCACCTGGCAGGGCTATCTGCTCGGGCCGTTCGGACTCGGGGGGCGCGAAGGACCATGGGCGTATGCCAACCTCGGTGTACTGCTTGCGTTGCTCGTCGGATTCTTGGGAATACTTGTCTTCGGCCGGGGTGCCATTCGGCGCCAGGAGGCGCTGCCGATAGAGGAGCCTGCCCAGCCGGTCGAAACCGCCCGTCGATGACCGAGCCCTGGCTTGTCGTGATCGACATGCAGGTGGTGTTCGGTGACCCGAGCAGCGCCTGGTTCACCCCGGGCTATCCCGCAATCGAATCGACCGTCGCGAAACTGGTGGAGCACTTCGGCGAGCGGATCGTGCTCACACGCTTCATCGCCCCGGAGCATCCCACTGGCGCATGGGTGCCGTATTACGAACTGTGGCCCTTCGCTCTCGTGCACCACACCGATCCGCTCTACGACCTGATGCCAGCCTTCGCCGGCACGGGGCACCCGGTGATCTCCCGCACCACCTTCGGCAAGTGGGGCGACGAGCTCTCCACGATCATCGGACCGGATGCCGCGGTGGTACTCGCCGGCGTCTCGACCGACTGCTGCGTGCTCTCGACCGCCCTCGCCGCGGCGGATGCCGGTGTGCGAGTGCTCGTGGTGCGGGATGCCTGCGCCGGACTCAGCGACGTCGACCACCAGCGTGCTCTCGATGCGATGGCACTTTACGGGCCGCTGATCGAGATCACGAGCGCTGATGCGGTGCTCTCCGTATGAGGGTGACGGGCAACCCGAGGGTCTCCGGGCTCAAGCACGAGGAGATTGCCCGCATCCTCACCGACGAGGTCCGTAGCGGGCAGGTTGCTTACGGGGTGAGGCTGCCCGGCGAGACAACCCTCGCCGAACGTTTCTCGGTGAGCCGTAACACCGTGCGTGCCGCGCTCACCGAGCTGGGCCGAGCCGGGCTGATCAGCACGCGTTCGGGCAAGGGCTCGTTCGTCACCTACGACGGGCGACCCCTGAACGTGCGCCTCGGCTGGGCGCGCGCACTCCAGGAGCAGGGCCTCGACACGATCGTTCGGGTCGAGCGCGCCGAAGAGGTCGAGGATGCCGCGCTCGCCGCTGACCTCGGTGAGCCGAGTGAGCGATTCATCGCCATCGACCGCCTGCGTTCGATCGTGGACGGACCGGTGATCTCTTACGAACAATCCCGCGTGCGGGCGACCCCCCGGGTTGCTGATGCCGTTTCGGCGGGAAAGGCCGCGGGATCGCTGACCCGAATGCTGCTCGAGACCGATCTCATCGCGTCCGGCGGCGAGCAGTGGGTTGAGGTGCGGATGCTCGATGAGGCCGAGGCTGCGTTGCTCGGCCGCGCCACTGGCGCCGCCTTCCTCTGGTCACGCTGCGTCACCCGCAACGCGGTCGGTGAGCTGGTGGAGCAGGTGGAGAGTCTGCTCGATCCCGCGTATTTCAGCCTGCACTTTCAATTCTCCTCACAAGACTGAGACGGGCATGACGCAGCGCGATCGGGCGGTTGGCGCCCTCTATGGACTGGCGATCGGCGATGCTCTCGGCATGCCGACACAGTTGATGTCCCGCACCGGGATCGCCGAGCGATACGGGGTGATCGATCGGTTTCGAGCAGCGGATGCCTGGCATCCGCTCGCCGGCGGATTGCCCGCCGGGCACATCACCGACGACACCGAGCAGGCCCTGCTGCTGGCGCGGCTGCTGATCGAGGGTCACGGCCACGTGGCCCCCGGCATCTTCGCCCGTGCTCTGGTGGAGTGGGAGGACGACATGCGCGCGCGCGGCTCGCTCGACCTGCTCGGCCCCTCCACGAAACGTGCCGTGCAGGCCGTGCTCGACGGGGAGCCGCTCGCGACGGCGGGGCGATTCGGCACTACGAACGGTGCGGCTATGAGAGTAACGCCGGTCGGCATCCTTCGGACGTGGCAGCCTACTGACATCTTTGTCGACCTGGTCGCTGAAACCAGCTTCGTCTCCCACAACACCGGTGTCGCCATCGCCGGGGCGGCCGCGGTGGCCGCGGCAGTCAGTGCCGGGATCGATGGTGCCAACCTCGAGGGGGCCGTCGAGGCGGCAGTCGAGGCCGCGCAGATCGGCGCGAAGCGGGGCTACTGGATCGCCGCAGCGGATGTCGCCAGCCGCATCCGTCTCGCGATCGACCTCGCCGACCCCGCCGACGTCGACGGAAGCCTCACCCGTCTCTACGAGATCGTCGGCACGAGTCTCGCGACGCAGGAATCCGTTCCGGCCGTGTTCGGTATCCTCGCCACTTTTCCGGATGACCCGTGGAGTGCCGTCTGCTCCGCTGCCTCGCTCGGCGGGGATAGCGACACTGTCGCGGCGATGGCCGGGGCGATCGGGGGCGCCCTGCACGGCACGGCCGGCTTCCCGGCAGAGGCGCGGGAGACCGTGGCCACCGTGAACTCGCTCGACCTCGAGCCGGTCGCCGACAGGTTGCTGGAATTTCGATGAGGGCGCCCCGGCTGGTGAGCGTCGGAAACGTGATAATCGACGTGACCCTGCGCATCCCCGCCCTGCCCGAGCGCGGCGGGGACGTAGTCGCCCGCGATACGGGCTCTACCCCCGGAGGCGCGTTCAACACACTCGTGGCTGCCGTGCGCCAGGGCGTGGCCAGCGCCTACGGTGGTGGGCACGGCATCGGTCCGCTCGGCGACCGGGTGCGATCGGCCCTCGAGGCCGAGGGAATCGATGTTTTGCTCGATCCGTCACCAAACGCCGACACCGGCTTCGATATCGCACTCATCGACGACGAGGGGGAGCGCACCTTCGTGACTGTGTTCGGGGCGGAAGCGTCGCTCAGCGCGGACGATCTGGCGGGCATCCGCCTTGGCGGCACTGACCTCAACGAGCATGACCTCAACGAGCATCACCTCGTGCATGTGTCGGGCTATGGGCTGCTCGCAAGCACTAATGCGGCGGTGCTCGCTCCGTGGATCGCAACGATTGCCCCAGGGCACACCGTTCTGGTGGATCCGGGCCCGCTCGGCTCTGACATCCCCGGCGAGGTGCTCGCCTCCGTCGCCGTGCGAGCGGACTGGTTCAGCTGCAACCTTCGCGAAGCGCTGGTGTTGACCGGTGCGGTGGATGCCAGGGGTGCCGCCACCGCCCTGCGCGAGACCTGGCGCGCGGTCATCATTCGCCTCGGACCGGAGGGCTGTCTAGTCGCGGTCGACGACGTTCTGCATGTGCCCGGATTCGCCGTGGAGGCGATCGACACGAACGGGGCGGGAGATGCGCACACCGGCGCATTCCTCGCGGGACTCGCGGCGGGGGAGTCGCCGACTGCTGCCGCACTTCGGGCGAACGCCTGCGCGGCCCTCGCCGTCACCCGCCGTGGACCGGCGACCGCCCCGACCGCCGCAGAGGTGCAGCAACTCCTCGATAGCGCGAGCTAGGGCTGAAGTCGCTCGAGCGTCCACCCACCGTCGACGGCGGTGAACACCAACCGGTCATGCAGGCGCGACGTGCGCCCCTGCCAGAATTCGATTGTGCTCGGCACGACGCGGAATCCGCCCCAGTGCTCCGGGCGCGGCACGACCGAGCCCTCCGGGTAGCGCGACTCGAGCTCACGCATTCGATCTTCGAGAACCTGCCGTGACGCGACCGGCTCCGACTGCTCGCTCGCGAGGGCCGCGAGGCGCGAACCGTGCGGTCGTGTGGCGAAGTAGGCGTCGGAGGTGGCGGCATCCGCGCGGTGGGCGAGCCCTCGCACGATCACCTGGCGGGTCAACTGGTACCAGGGAAAGAGCAGGGACACGGCCGGATGCACCGCCAGCGCCTGGCCCTTGTGCGAACGGTAGTTTGTGACGAACTCGAACGCGTCGCTGTCGAGTCCCTTGAGCAGTACGGTGCGGCTGCTTGGCGTGCCGTCAGCATCCACCGTGCTCACGACCATCGCATTCGGCTCGAAGATGTCAGCCGCTTCTGCCGCGCTAAGCCAGGCGGCGAACTGGGCCATCGGGTCTGCCAGTACCTCCGACTCCGACAGGCCGGTCGATCCGTAGTCCGTGTGTCGTTCGAGTGAGCTCATGTGCCGATCCTAGGCACATCGGCTGGCAGCGCTCTCGCGATGTCGCCGGGCTTCGTCCCGCCTAACTTCTGCACTCTATCGGGGCCGCAGGAAACACACCGCCCGGTAGCCGGGGGGCTCGTCCGTCCACCCCGAAGTGCGGGAACCCGGACGGGAGTGGTCAGGCGTGCCGCGCGCGCACCTCTTCCGCGTGATCGGGAACATGGCGTTGAAGTTCTCGCGGCGGTCGGTCGTAGCCCTCCGCCTGCGGCCGAGCAGGGATCTCCACCGGCTCGTGCTCCACATGCTCGTAGGGAATCATCGATAACAGATGACTGATGGTGTTGAGCCTCGACGAGCGCTTGTCATCGCTCTCGATGGTCCACCAGGGGGATTCGTCAATGTCGGTGTGGGCGAACATCTCGTCTTTGGCCCGCGAGTAGGCCTCCCAGCGGGTGATGGAGAGTAGATCGGTGTCCGACAGTTTCCAGCGGCGCATCGGATCCTCCAGGCGCGAGCGGAATCGCTTCTCCTGCTCGGTATCGGACACCGAGAACCAGTATTTGACGAGCATGATTCCGTCTTCCACCAGCATCCGCTCGAAGATCGGAGTCTGGTGAAGGAAACGCTCGTGCTCCTCGGCGGTGCAATAGTCCATCACCCGCTCGACTCCTGCCCGGTTGTACCAGGAGCGATCCATCAACACGATTTCCCCGGCTGTTGGAAGTCGTTCGATGTAGCGCTGGAAGTACCACTGGCCGCGCTCCCGCTCGCTCGGGGTTGGCAGGGCGACGACCCGGGCGGTTCGCGGATTCAGATACTGGGCGATGCGCTTGATCGCGCCGCCCTTGCCGGCCGCGTCCCGACCCTCGAAGATAACCACCACTCGCGCTCCGGATACGGTGATCCACTGCTGCATCCGCACCAGTTCGACCTGAAGCCGCTCGAGTTCGAGCTCGTAGTCGCGTCTGGAGAGGCGCTTGCCCGACTTTTTCTGTTTGCCCGACATGGGGTGTTCCTCTCGCTCTCGAATAACGGCTACTTGAAGATGATCGTGCGGGCCCCGTCGCGCAGTACCCGGTTCTCGGCGAACCACTTCACCGCCTGGGTGAGGGTGCGAGACTCCTCGTCCTGTCCGATCGCCATCAGCTCGTGCGGCGTACGGGAATGATCCACCCGCACAACGTTCTGTTCGATGATCGGTCCTTCGTCGAGCTCGCTCGTCACGAAGTGAGCGGTCGCGCCGATGAGCTTGACCCCGCGCGCGTGCGCCTGCCGGTAGGGATTGGCGCCGGTGAACCCCGGCAGGAAGGAGTGATGGATGTTGATGATGCGCCCCGAAAGCCTCTCGCAGAGAGCGGGCGAGAGAATCTGCATGTACCGCGCCAGCACTACGAGCTCGATGTCGAACTGCTCGACCGCGTCGAGCACGCGGTCCTCGAATGCCAGTTTCTGGCCGTCGGATGCCACGGGGTGCGACTCGAACGGCACGCCGTAGAACTCGGCGAGCCCGCCGAGATCGCGGTGATTACTCAGAACGAGGGGCAGTTGAACAGGAAGCTGCCCAGCACGTTCGCGGAAGAGCAGGTCGTTGAGGCAATGAGCGGCCTTGGAGACCAGCACGAGCGTGCGCACCGGACGGCCAACGACATCGAGCGTCCAGGTCACGTCGTAGTGTGCGGTGACGGGTGCGATCGCCGCCTCGAAGGCGTCACGGGTCGCTGCGGATTCCACCTGCAGCCGCATGAAGAAGGTGCCGGTGTCCGCACTCGAGAACTGTTGCGATTCGGTGATGTTGCCGCCCGCGGTCACAATTGCTCCGCTGATCGCATGCACGATGCCGGGGCGGTCAGAGCAGACGAGGGTCAGCACCCAGTGGGTCGATTGCGCGGAGGTCACCTGCTTAGGCTATTGCCTCAACTGCCCCTACTCTGGAGGAGATACCGCATGAGCCGCGGTCTCCCGCGGACGGCGTTACGATCCACCACTTCCTCGAACGGACCACCGGTCTCATGACCGCGCCACGAACGACTGCACCCTTCCCCTATTTCGCCCTCGTCACCGTCGCGGTCGCTATCTTCCTCAGCGTCACCACCGAGATGCTGCCCACCGGACTGCTCCCCGAGATGAGCGCAGAGCTCCGAGTGAGCGAATCGCTCATCGGACTTACCGTTTCGGTATTCGCCTTCACCGTTGTGCTCTCGACCGCTCCACTCACGGCCCTCACCCGGCGCATCCCGCGTCATGCGCTCGTGGTCACCGTGCTGCTCGTGCTCGCCGTGAGTACCGTTGTCACCGCGAGCGCTCCCACCTACGGCGTGCTCGTTGCAGCGCGCATCGTCGGGGGGCTCGCCCATGGCGTGTTCTGGTCGGTGGTCGGGGCCTATGCCGCGTACCTCGTGCCTCGATACCAGGTCGGTCGCGCGGTCTCCATCACCCTCGGTGGCGGTTCGCTCGCCTTCGTGCTGGGTGTTCCCCTCGGAACCGCCCTCGGCCATGCCATCGGCTGGCGCGCGAGCTTCTTCGTGCTCGGGATTTTGCTCATTATCGGGGCCGGCTTCGTGTACCGGTTTCTGCCCCGTGTCGATCACCTCGCCGGCGCCGCCGTGGTGGGCACTGCAACCGGCGGCATCACGGTTCTCGACGATGAATTCCGTCAGTCGAGTGTTCCGCGGCGGGACCATTCAGCCATGGCCGTCGTCTTCGTCTGCGTGATCACCGCGATCATCATGATCGGCGAATACTGCTTTTACACCTTTGTCGCGCCGTACCTCACTCGGGCCGTCGGTCTTGGTACATCGGCGGTGAGCCCCGCCCTCTTCGCGTTCGGTATCGCCGGGGCGATCTCGCTCGTGATCGTCGCCTCCGTACTCGGCCGCCGACCGCGGCTCGGACTGATGATTTCGCTCGTTGTTCTCCTTGCCTCGGTACTCGTGCTCGGCTTCGTGCCGCGAGTGCTGCCCGTGTCGCTGCCTGCGTTCTTCCTGTGGGGGTTGGCCATCGGCATCCTCCCTCCGCTTCTCCAGACCAGGATGCTGCACGCGGCTCCCGCACGCATCCGCGATACCGCAAGCGCGTTTTACACCACCGCGTTCAACGTCGGCATCGGCGGTGGTGCGCTGCTCGGTGCGGTGTTGCTTGGAACGCTCGGACTCGGATCGCTACCCTTCGTCTTCGCGGGCATCCTGGTGCTGTCGATCGTGCTCGTGCTCATCTCGGATGACCTGCTTCGGCAGCGTCCACCGCGCCGCGTTCTCGACCATTAGGCAGACCGGGAGAGGGCTCAAGGAGCGGTCGTGGGATCCGAGAGCCCGAGGCGTGGGTAGAGCACGCGGTAACCCTCCTGCAAGCCGCCGATGAGGGCACCGATCACATGGCCACCGTCGGGGACTTCGAAGTACGTCGTCTTCCAGCCCGATAAGTGGGCCGCGGCCTCCACCGTCTTCGCCTGCGCCATGTATTTGGCATCGTTAGAACCAACGGTGAAGATGCCGACGGTGTTGGAGTAGTGGTGGGCCGCAAGCACGGTCAGGGGCCGGGAGGCCAGGTAGGCGGATGTATTGCCGGCGAAAGCTTGCGCCAGGGTCTGTATCGGCCGGTCCGATCCCGGGTACTCCTCGCCGGAGATGTCGAGCACGTTGCCCCAGATCTTGGGATGCTTGGCCCCGAGTGAGACTGCGCACTGCCCGCCGTTCGAGAAACCGGCAATCGTCCAGTGGGCGGCATCGGGCAGCACGTGCAGGTTCGCTCGAGCCCACGCCACCACATCGCCCACGAGGAAGGTCTCGGACTTGCCATACAGGGCAGTGTCGAGGCACAGGGGATCTGTCGTGGGATCACCGAGCTGGTCGGGCACCAGTACGATCGGCGCCAGCCCGTTGTGGCGGGCCGCGAAGGCGTCGAGGACCAATTTCTGGGAGGTCGGGTCGGGGTTGCCCGGCTGCCCCATGAGCATGATGACGAGGGGTAAGGCCGGGGGGTTTTTCACCAGCGCTGCGGGCGGCAGATAGATGGCGGCGGGGCGGGAGTGGAAACCGGAGAGGGTGTTCGGGATGATCAGGGTGCCGGTAGTCCCTTTGGCGCGCTGGTCTTTCGGTGCCACCCAAGTGGACCACAGCGCTTCTCCGGCAAGGGGAGTGCGACTCGCATCCGGCTTCGGCAGTGAAATGGGCTTCTCGATGGAAATGCCCGCCAGGTCCGCGACTGTGCGATCGAGGCCGAAGTCGGCGTTGATCGCGACGGTACCGGTGACGGCGAACAGCACGATAGCGACCGAAGCGATCACCCTCCGTACCCAGTTCGACCTCCAAAGATTGACGACGGCGAAGCAGATCGCAGCGAACGTCAGGATGACCCAGATCGAGGTGGTTGTGCTGAGATCGACACCGAAGGCATTTGTCGCACTCACGATCCAGAGCGTGACGAGGGCCGCCACCGATGCCGCAAGCAGCGCGGCGACTCCGGCGATGATCCCGTGTCGCGTCGGCCGACGCACGACGAGGTAGATCAACGCACCGAGCGCCAGAGTGTAGACAACGCCGACGGAGGGCCCGTCGATGATGTTCATTCGCAGGAATGCATCCATGGGTGTCCTTCGATTCGGGTCTGGTGACGCATAACTTTAGCGCCCGCAGCGTCCGAGCACGCCGTGGATTAATCCGCATTTTCCACTGCACCGATGGTTCATTCTGCCGGTCAGCCGAGCAGGCTAAGATTAAGTGGTCGCGACTGACGTTGAGATGGGCATCCATCGGGGAACGACCGACATCGATTCGGCCGTTCGCCTGGGCCGAACCGGATACCTTAGATTCATCCGGATATGTCCCCAAGGAGCAACGCCAGTGCCTTCACCCACCTTCACTTCCCTCCATAGCTTCACTTCACCCCTCAGTGAAGTCGACCCCGAGATCGCCCATGTTCTCGAGCAGGAGCTCGATCGCCAGCGCGGCACGCTCGAGATGATCGCGAGCGAGAACTTCGTTCCGCGCGCCGTGCTGGAGGCCCAGGGCTCGGTTCTCACCAACAAGTACGCCGAGGGATACCCCGGTCGCCGCTACTACGGCGGCTGCGAGTTCGTGGATGTCGCGGAGACCCTCGCCATCTCCCGGGCCAAGAGCCTCTTCGGCGCGGCCTACGCCAATGTGCAGCCGCACTCCGGGGCATCCGCCAGCGCGGCCGTGCTCGCGGCGATCGCGACCCCTGGCGATCGTATCCTCGGACTCGAACTTTCGCACGGTGGCCACCTCACCCACGGCATGAAGCTCAACTTCTCCGGCAAGCTCTACGAGGCCCACGCCTACGGCGTCGACCCGAAGACCTACCTCGTCGACATGGACGTCGTGCGCCAGAAGGCTCTCGAGATCCGTCCGAAGGTGCTCATCGCCGGCTGGAGCGCCTACCCGCGCCAGCTCGACTTCGCCGCCTTCCGTGCAATCGCCGACGAGGTGGGAGCCACCCTCTGGGTGGATATGGCGCACTTCGCCGGCCTCGTTGCCGCTGGCCTGCACCCGAATCCCGTGCAGCACGCGCATGTCACCTCCTCCACGGTGCACAAGACCATCGGCGGACCACGCTCTGGCTTCATCCTCAACAACGACCTCGAGCTGCAGAAGAAGATCAACTCGAACGTTTTCCCTGGCCAGCAGGGCGGACCGCTCATGCACGTGATCGCGGCGAAGGCGACGGCATTCAAGCTCGCGGCCGAACCCGAATTCAAGGACCGCCAAGAGCGCACTATCCGCGGCGCCCAAATCCTCGCCGAACGTCTCACCGCGCCGGACGCGACTGCCGCGGGCATCGATGTGCTCACCGGCGGTACTGACGTGCACCTCGTGCTCGTTGACCTGCGCAACGCCACCATCCACGGCCAGGAGGCCGAGGACATCCTGCACTCGGTTGGCATCACCGTGAACCGCAACGCTGTACCGTTCGATCCGCGCCCGCCGATGACACCGTCTGGCGTGCGCATCGGAACGCCGGCTCTCGCGACGCGCGGATTCGGCGACGAGGAGTTCACCGAGGTCGCCGACATCATCGCCGCAGCACTCAAGCCGTCCCTCGATGTAGCGGCCCTCCGCGCCCGCGTGCTGAAGCTGACCGACGGCTACCCGCTGTACCCGGGGCTCGTCTCGCCCGGAACCTGGTCCTGACCCCTCGATAGCACGCGAAGGGTCAGCTTTGTACCGTCCCGGTCACATCGGGCGCGCGAGGGTGATCCTTAGGACGAGCAAGACTGTGCGGATTTCGTGAAAGGACTGAACTCATGACCGCAGTACGCATGGACGGCGTCACCACCGCAACGGCAGTCAAGAACGAGTTGGTCGGACGCATCGACGCACTCAAGGCCCGCGGCATCCATCCCGGACTCGGCACGCTGCTCGTGGGCAGCGATCCGGGATCACTCTCCTATGTCGCAGGCAAACACCGCGACAGTGTCGAGCTCGGCATCGAGTCGATCCGGGTCGACCTTCCGGCGGATGCGACGGAGGATGAGGTGCGCTCCGCCATCCGAGACCTCAATGAGAACCCGGCCGTGACCGGCTACATCATCCAGTTGCCGCTGCCGGCTGGCATCGACGAGAACGCGATGCTCGAGCTCATGGACCCGGCAAAGGACGCCGACGGGCTGCACCCGACCAACCTTGGCCGACTCGTGCTCGGCGTCAGTGGTGTGCTCGATTCGCCCCTGCCGTGCACTCCGGCCGGGCTCGTCGAGATGCTGCGACGCTATGACGTACCGATAGCTGGCAAGCACGTGGTCGTGATCGGTCGTGGCCTCACCGTCGGCCGCCCGCTCGGACTCCTACTCACCAATAAGGGGGTGGATGCCACAGTCACCCTCACCCATTCGCGCACCGTCGATCTCGCCGGGGAGGTACGTCGCGCCGACATCGTGATCGCCGCCGTCGGCGTGCCCGGTCTGGTGAAGGCCGACTGGGTGAAGCCCGGTGCCGCGGTGCTCGATGTGGGGATCACCCGGGTGATCAGTCCCGACACAGGAAAGGCGAAACTCCTCGGCGACATCGATCCCGGAGTCGCCGAGGTCGCGGCGTTTCTTTCGCCGGTGCCCGGTGGGGTGGGCCCGATGACCCGCGCCATGCTCATGTACAACGTCGTTGCCGCGGCGGAGCGGTTGTGAGCGGCCCCGGTCACGCCAATCCGGCTCGTGTGCCGCCTCCGGCCCGTATGCCGCCTCCGGCCCGCATGCCGGAGAAATTCGCCGCACCGGATCTCGCAGCGCTCGCCGCGCTGGTGCGTGATGCGCGCGTCGGGCATTTCGCCTTCGTGGAAGACGGCCAGCCGCGGGTGCTTCCGATCGCGATTGTGACGGATGGCGCGCACATCCTGCTGCACGGGTCCACCGGTTCCCACTGGCTTCGACTGCTCGCCACAGGTGTGCCCGTCGCCCTCTCGGTGACCGCGATCGACGCTCTCGTGATCGCCCGATCCGCCTTCGAGTCCTCGATGAACTACCGCAGCGCGGTGCTCTTCGGCAGCTGCGCGACTGTTCTTGACCAGGTCGCAGCCCTCGATCTCGTGACCGAGGGACTCATCCCCGGCCGCGTCGTCGAATTACGCTCTCACTCGGCGAAAGAGCTCGCGGCGACGCTCGTGCTGCGGATGACCGTTGACGAGTGGACGCTGAAGGTATCCGACGGGTGGCCGGAAGACGGCCCGGCGGATGTTGCTGGCTCGGCCTGGGCGGGTATCCTGCCGCTCCGCACCGGATACGCCGAGGCCATCGCGGCCCCGGACCTAGCCGGCGGCATTTCGAAGCCCGAGTCCGTGCTCGCGATGCTGGACGGGTAACTCCCCGTCCCGGGCCGCCGTCCCGGGCCCCGTGCCGCCGTGGCGGGGGATATGCCCGCTCGTGGAGCTGAAAAGTTCTCGCGGCGGGAGTTACGCCTCCCTCCGCGAGGCGACAGTCCCTCCGCGAGCCACCAAACTCCCATCTCCTCCGCGAGCCACCCGACGCTCATCCCCTCCGCGAGCCACCCGACGCTCATCCCGTCCGCGAGGTAACAGTCCCTCCGCAAGGCGATAGCCCCTCCGCGAGGCGACAGCTCCCTCCGCGAGGCGTTAGCGGCACCCGCATACTGCGACTGGCGTTACCGCCCGGCGGTGAGCGACTACTCGCCGACGTACCCGATTGTGCAGGCGTAGCCGGTCGCGGATTGGGCAGGATCCCAACCGGGCACATCGGCGACTACCGTCTTCGCGTTATCCGTGAGCGTCACCTTGCAGGCCTCGATCGTGGATTTCGATTCCGCCGGCACACTGAAGCCGTAGAGGGCATACTTCCAGCTGCTGAGGGCCGGGCCCGGATTACCGCTCTCGAAGTCGGCGATCGCGTGAGCGCTGCCCGATGTCGACCAGGTGAAGCCACTCGAACACGGTTGCGCGGCTACTGTCGCGGCAATCCCCTTGCCGATCACGGACTGGCCGTAGTAGACATTGCCAAGCGTGACATTGATCGGGGAGACGAACTGCTTGCCGGGCGTGCTCGAGGTCAGGTCCATCGCGAGCAGGATGCTTCCGTTGGCGGCCAGCGTGTCGGCGGTGATCGGGGTCGTGCCGACTCCGGTGCCGCAGGTGCTCACGAACTCCTTGATGAGGGATTTGGCCGAGCTATCGCTGTAGGGCAGTGGCTTATGGGCGGTGAGCCCGATCGCGATGGTGTTGCCGGTCTTGTCCCGCACATTCGCCGTGATCGTGAAGAGCACGTCCTTTGGCGTCGACGCCGCGCTCGAGCTGGCCGAGGGACTCGGCGTCGCCGTCGGTCGCAGGGTCGGATCGGCGTTGGTCGTCGGCCCGCTGCATGCTGCCAGCAGCGCCACCAAGAATGCACCGGTGACCGCACCGAACATCGTCTTGGCTCTCACTGGTGGCTCCTGAGTGCTCGGGGGATCAGTTTTCGCGCGAGGCTCCCTGCGCGGCCGTCACCACGAAGGTATCAGGCTGGCCAAAACCATGTTCCGCGAATGCGCCGTCGATCGCAACCTGGAGGCGGGAAAGTTCATCCGAGCGGATGAGGGCGATCGCCGCTCCGCCGAAGCCGCCTCCGGTCATCCTGGCTCCGATCGCGCCATTCGACTGTGCCGTTTCCACGGCGAGGTCTAGCTCGCGCACCGAGATTTCGAAGTCATCGCGCATCGAGCGGTGTGAGGCGTCGAGCAGATCCCCGATACCCACCGGCCCGAGGTTGCGGAGCACGTCGACGGTGTCGAGCACGCGCTGGTTCTCGGTGACAACGTGACGCACCCGACGGAAGGTCACGTCGTCGAGGATCTCGCGCGCGCGCGGAAGAGCGTCGACCGTCACGTCGCGCAGTGTCTCGACTCCGAGCATCCGCGCTCCAAGTTCGCAGGATGCTCGGCGCTCCGCATAGCCGCCGGTGGAGTGGTCGTGGCTCACGCCGGTATTAATGATCAGCACCACCAGGCCCGCGGCTTCGAGACCGAGGTCGACGATCTCCGACTCCAGGCTGCGGCAATCGAGAAAAACGGCGCAGTCCTTTTGGCCGAGCAGCGATGCGGACTGGTCCATGATGCCGGTGGGGGCACCGACGACCACGTTTTCCGCCCGCTGGCCGACCTGAGCGAGGACGGGGCGGGAGAGAGTGAGTCGCCAGACGTCATTGAGGGCGATCGCCACCGCGCTCTCGATGGCAGCAGACGAGGAGAGCCCCGCTCCGACCGGTACGTCGGACTCGATGAAGATGTCGACGCCGGGAACGGTGGCGAGCTCCGCCCCGTGTTCGCTGAGGGCCCAGGCGATCCCGAGCGGGTAGGCACTCCAGCCGTGCAGCGCCTCGGGGGCGAGTTCGGCGAGGGGGATTTCCACGACCTCGTCGGCGAAGGAGCTTGCGACTCGGATCACGCGGTCCTCGCGCAGTCCGAGCGCGACGAATGTGCGGCGGTTGATGGCGAAGGGTAGCACGAAGCCGAGGTTGTAGTCGGTGTGCTCGCCGATGAGATTCACTCGTCCGGGTGCTGACCACTGTCCCGCAGGCTCGTAACCGTAGAGCGCGAGGAACTTCGCCTGCACGTCGTCGCGAATGTCGATTTCGGTCACTGGGGGTCCTTTACTCGAGTGAGGGCATCCCGAATGAAGCCGGCCGTCTGTTCGGGGGTGACGTCGCCGATCCAGGCACCCATGGCGGCTTCCGATCCGGCAAGATACTTCAGTTTGCTCTCTGCCCGGCGGGGCGAGGTGACTTGCAACATCAAGCGGATGTCGTCACGACCGGTCGTGACCGGTGCTTGGTGCCACGCCGCGATGTAGGGAGTCGGAGTGTCGTAGAGCTCGTCGATGCCGCGCAGCAGCCGCAGGTAGAGCCCGGCGAGCTCATCGCGCTCCTCGGTCGAGGTGGCCGCGAAGTCGGGCAGGTGCCGGTGTGGCAGCAGGTGAATCTCGATGGGCCAGCGGGCGGCGAATGGCACGAACGCTGTCCAGTGCTCGCCGCGCAGAACGACCCGCTCAGACGCAGACTCGAACTTGAGGATCGACGCAAATAGTCCCGGTCCGAAGCGGGCGATCGAGTCGAGCAGCCGGGTCGTGCGCGGCGTGATGTACGGGTAAGCGTAGATCTGGCCGTGCGGATGCCGCAGGGTGACGCCGATGGCCTCCCCGCGGTTTTCGAATGGAAAGACCTGTTGCACGCCTGGGAGGGCCGACAAGGCCTCCGTACGGTCGGCCCAGGCTTCGATCACCGTGCGGGCACGCGAGCGGCTCACGCTGCCGAAAGCCCCCTCGTGTTCGGGACTGAACGAAACCACCTCGCAGCGCCCGATCGAGGGCAGGCTGCGGCCGAGACCGATGCTCGTGAGCTCGGCGCTGCTGAAAGCGGCCGCGATCTCCGGGCCGAAGCTCGGGGAGCGATTCTCAAAGACAGCGACGTCATAGTCATCCGGAATCTCCGAGGGGTTCGTAGAACTCGCCGGTGCGAGTGGATCCTGGTCTGTCGGTGGCAGGACTACGCGATTCTGGCGGGCCGCGGCAATGGAGATCCACTCGCCGGTGAGCGGATCCTGGCGCATACGGGCGCTGTCTGGCCGCGGATCGAGGTGACGGGCATCCGGAGCACGATTTGGCGAGAGTGTCGTGTCGGCATCGTCGAAATAGATGAGCTCGCGACCATCAGCCAGCCGGTATTCGCGTTTGATGATCGATGGCATAGCGACTCTCTGCAGGCGAACCGGGGTGGCATGTCGAAGACACGGGTTTCGAAACCAAATAAACGATACCTGCCATTGACAAGAAAACACAAGTAATCGAAGATGAGCCCATGCCTGATCCGAGATCCAGCCCGCCTGCAGCGGCCCGTCGGGAGCGGATACTGTCGATCATCGAGGAGCGTGGGTTCGCGAAGGTGGCGCAACTGAGTCAGCTCTTCGATATTTCGGAGGTCACCGTGCGCTCCGATCTCGATGCCCTCGCCGAGGCTCACGCGGTTCACCGCGTGCATGGCGGGGCAGTGGCAGGCAGCGGCGCAGTCATCGTCGGCCGGCACGGCAGCCTTGAGCGTGCCTTCGAGCACTCCATGCTCGCGGGTCAACAGGAGAAGGCGCGCATCGGGCGCGAAGCCGCGTCCCTCGTGCAGTCTCACCAGGCCATCGTGCTGGACGTGGGCACCACGACCACCGCAATCGCGTCGGCTCTCCTCGACCGCGACGACCTTCAGGGTGTTGTCGTCATCACTAACGCGCTGAATATCGCGCTGCTGCTCGAACCCGTGATCCCACGATTCACCGTGGTCGTCACCGGGGGTACCGTGCGCCCGCTGCAGCATTCACTCGTCGACCCGCTCGCCGGTGTGGTGTTCGACCGCATCCGAGCCGACCTTGCCTTCATCGGCTGCAGCGGGGTGCATGCCGTCTCGGGCGTCACCAACGTCAACCTGCCGGAGGCGGACCTGAAGCGACGGATGCTCGAGGCATCCGCCCGCTGTATCGTGGTGGCCGACAGCTCCAAGCTCGGGATCACGCAGCTGAGTCGCGTTGCGCCGATCGACGAGATAGACACCCTCATCACCGGGGTAGAGGCGGACGCGAGCGAGCTCGGGCTGCTCGCGGCCACGGGTCTCCGCATCGTTCTGGCTCGCTAGGCTGGCCGCATGCGTGCCCCCACCGGAGTTCAGTTCGTCCTCTCGAAGTCCACCCCGCACGGCGAGGCGGTCGCCGTGATCACCGAAGTCGCCGCATCGCTGCGAGTGCTCTCGATCGGCGGTATCGACCTCACCGAGCCCTACGCCGAGCACGCGGTACCACCATTCGGTGATGGCATCGTGCTCGTGCCTTGGCCCAATCGGGTCGAAGACGGCCTGTGGATTCACGAGGGCTCAGCGCAGGTACTGGACATCACCGAACCCGCCATGCACAACGCCCTGCACGGGCTTCTGCGGGATCGCCCGTACTCTGTGGTGGAACGCACTCCGGATGCCGTGACGCTGGCCGCGACGGTGCATCCGACCCGTGGGTATTCCTTCATGCTCGACACGACGGTGCGATATGAACTCGTGGACGATGGCATCCGCGTGACCCATGGCGTAGTCAATGTGGGTGAGAAAAGCGCCCCGTATGCGGTTGGAACGCATCCGTTCCTGCGCCTCGGCAACGTGCCGACCTACGAGCTCACCCTTGCGGTGGCCGCCGGAACCCGTTTTGAGACGGATGCCCGGCTCAACCCGATCCGCGAGAGCTCTGTCGACGGCACCGGCTATGACCTGCGCGCCGGTCGGCTGGTGGCCGACCTCGATCTCGACGATGCCTTCGGCGGAGTCACCTCGGTGGACGGGGTGAGCCACCACCGACTCACCGCGCCGGACGGACGTTTCGTGGAGCTGTGGCAGGAATCCGATTTCGCGTATGTGCAGGTGTTCACCACCCGCATCTTTCCGAAGGACGGCGGTCTCGGTACGGCGATCGCCGTCGAACCGATGACCGCTCCGCCCAACGCCTTCAACAGCGGGCAGGGCCTGCGCTGGCTAGAACCGGGCGAGAGCTGGTCGGGGTCGTGGGGTATCCGCTACTCTGGGAGCAACGAAGGGGAGTAGTTCCCTCGCGCCGGGTCACGATGACCGGCGTATTCGGGAGTATCGACATACTGGCAGGTCACAACGACCGGCCCGGTACCCCACCGCAGCGGCGCAGGTTGTCGCTTCGGCGAACGAGACCTTCGGTCCGACAGGAACGTCCCGCGACGCTGGGCGATTCCGAGACCGAAAGGATCCCCGTGAGCGCCACGCGCCCGGACTCGCCTCCCGCTTCCCCCTCACCCTCTGATCTGCGCCGCTGGCGCCAGTACCTCGCCGACGAGAAAGCCGAGGCCGCCGTCTATCGCGATCTCGCCGGCCGTCGTGCCGGGGAGGAGCGGGAGATCCTGCTCGCGCTCGCCGAGGCGGAGGGTCGGCACGAGCAGCACTGGTTCGACTTGCTCGGCGACCAGGTTGGCAAGCCGCGCCGTGGCGACTTCCGTACCCGA
Organism: Glaciihabitans sp. GrIS 2.15; assembly: GCF_035984695.1. Taxonomy (NCBI): domain Bacteria; kingdom Bacillati; phylum Actinomycetota; class Actinomycetes; order Micrococcales; family Microbacteriaceae; genus Glaciihabitans; species Glaciihabitans sp. GrIS 2.15. The sequence goes on along the minus strand of NZ_JAXCHU010000004.1, from coordinate 82,939 downwards.
TCGCTCGGGCTGCTCGCCCGACGGTTCGGATCGGTCTTCGTGCTCGCCCTCGCACAGCGAGCGGAAGCGCGTTCCCCCTACGAGTCGGATTCGGATGCGACAGCGGCCATGGCCGCCGACGAGCGTATCCATGCCGAGGTGGTGCGAGGCCTCGCTGAGCGCGGACGCACCCGGCTCTCCGGTACCTTCCGCGCCGCTGTCTTCGGAGCCAACGACGGACTCGTCTCTAACCTTGCCCTGGTGATCGGAATCAGTGCAAGCGGGGTGCCCAATCACGTCGTGCTCATCACCGGCGTTGCAGGCCTCCTCGCCGGTGCCCTGTCGATGGGTGCGGGGGAATACGTATCGGTGCGGTCCCAGCGAGAGTTGCTCGAAGCGTCGACGCCAGATCCCGAGAGTAGCCGGGCGCTTCCCAACCTCGACGTCGACGCCAACGAACTTGCGCTGGTGTATCGGGCGCGCGGCATGACGTCGATCGCGGCGGCGGCGCGAGCATCCGCGATGCTCGACGCGCACAACGTCGACGACCACAGCCTCGCCGACGGGGATGACCGGAGAGACCCACACGAGTCCATCGGCACCGGCTTCGGTGCGGCAATTTCGAGCTTCTGCTTTTTCGCCTCTGGCGCGATCATCCCCGTGCTCCCATACCTGTTCGGACTTCAGGGCCTCGCCGCCCTCCTGGTTGCAGCCGTGCTCGTGGGCCTCGCACTGCTCGGCACGGGTGCCGTCGTCGGGCTGCTCTCCGGTGGACCGCCCCTGCGTCGCGCCCTTCGCCAGCTCGGCATCGGCTACGGCGCAGCGGCAGTCACCTACCTCCTCGGCCTGCTCTTCGGCACGACGACGGGGTAGCCGCGGTTTGCCGCCCGTGCAGTCCGCGTGACTGCCGTGGCGGGGGATACGTCTGCTCGCGGCGGTGTCACGCCGCCGTGGCGGGAGGCGTGCTTCCCTCCGCGAGGCGCTTTGCCCGCCGAGACCTAATGGCGTGGCGTCCGTGACTGGCGTGGCGGGGGATACGCCCGCTCGCGGCGGCGTCACGACGCCGTGGCGGGAGGCGTGCCTCCCTCCGCGAGGCGCTTTGGCCGCCGAGAGGGCGACCACCTGGACCTCGCCGTCCGCCGTGCATGCGCTCGGTGTGATCCGTGTGGCGGGGGATACGCCTGCTCGCGGCGGTGTCACGCCGCCGTGGCGGGAGGCGTGCTTCCCTCCGCGACGCGCGCTCCCCGCCGAGAGGCGAGCCTCCCTCCACGACGCGCGTTCCCCTCCGCGAGGCGCCTTCCCCGCCGCGACCTGATACGCCTGCTCGCGGCGGTGTCACGCCGCCGTGGCGGGAGGCGTGCCTCCCTCCGCGACGCGCGTTCCCCGCCGCGACGCGCTTTCCCCGCCGCGACCTGGTGGCGCCCGCCGCGACCTGGTGGCGCCCGCCGCGACCTACTGGCGTAGCATCCGGGACGTCATCGTGTGGTGCCCCCTCGCTAAGGGGTATCCGCGATCATGCCTTACGGCTTGAGGATGCGAACCCGGCTGAGCGCGAAAACCACTAGTCCGAACAGCACAGTGAAGACCGCGATCGCGATGCTGTAAGCGGCCACCGAGCCATACCCGGTGGCGGGGTCGAGGAACGGATAGGGAACCCAGCCGTCGGTCGCACCCCGGATCAGGATGACGACCAGCCAGACGATCGGATAGATCAGTACGATCCAGAGCTTGTTGAACGGCAGTTTCTTGCGGTCGGCGAAGAGCACCCAGTCCACCAGTGCGTAGATCGGGATGATGATGTGCAGGATATTGCTCGACCATTTCAGGTCGAAAGAGCCCGCGAGGGATGCCCCGGCCAACAGGGTGTTGTAGACGATTCCGACGATCACGATGATCGTGGTGGCGACCGCGCGCAAGTAGATGACCCAGGTCGGTTGCTTCTTTCGGCTGAGGATGAAATAGGCGGACGCGAGGAAGGCAACCATCGTGATGATGTTGCTCTGGATGGTGAAGTACCCGAAGAAGTTGAACGGATTGATGGACACGCGCCCGGCGGTGTAGACGAACTGGCCGATGATGGCACTGAGGATCGCGAGCCCAGCCACGAGCCGCAGTAGTCCGAAGAGTCGCTTCACAGAGGTCCGCCATTCCGAGTAGGGAAGCGGTCCTGTACTGCTTATGACCGAGCGTCTCGTGTCGAATCATGTGGGCAAGACAGGTGTCGCGCTGTGACGAATACACAGAGATGCTGCCCCGTCAACCCCGCAGCGCCTTGTTGATGCAACCCGTAGTGTTCGAGTCGTTGCCGCAGACTTCGGCAGCCTCTGGCTTTCCCACATTGAAGGACACGGCGCATGGCCGACAACAATAAGGATGCCGGGACGACGGCGACTGCGCGGGCTGTACTCGACGGCTTGCTGGCACGAGTGGCCGGGGGCGACGACGCGGCGTTCCGGAAGCTGTACGACCTGTTGGCTCCGCGCGTCTACGGCCTGATCCGACGCACCCTCGTGGACGATGGACAATCCCAGGAAGTAGCGCAGGATGTCTTCCTCGAAGTGTGGCGGTCGGCATCCCGATTCGATGCCGCCCGGGGCTCCGCCATAAGCTGGATCATGATGATGGCTCATGGTCGCGCGGTCGATCGGGTGCGGGCGTCCCAAGCCAGCCGTGATCGAGATCTGCGCATCGGAGCGCGCGATCGCGAGTTTCATTTCGATCCGGTCTCCGAGGCGGGCGAGCTGTCGGTTGAATCGGCGCGGGTCACGGTCGCACTGGCTCGTCTGACTGTTATCCAGCGCGACGCGATCTCGATGACCTACTTCGAGGGGCTCAGCGGTCCCGAACTCGCTGCGCGCCTCGATATCCCGGTCAGCACGCTGAAGTCACGCCTGCGAGAGGCACTCATCCGCCTGCGTGACGAACTCGGCATAGTGCCGTCGCTCGAAGGGTCGCTCGCGTCGTAGGACCGGTCTTTCCAGAGACTTTTGTCTATGGGTAGGAGGGCCGGATCGGCGCGCGAACTCACGCTGCTCGCCGACCCTACCCGGGCGCGGATCACGATGCTGATCCGGGGCAGCCCGCGGGCACGGAAACTCGTCGTCGATCTCGCGGCGCAGCTCGGCCTGCGCCAGCCCACCGTGAACCACCACGTGAAGGCACTGCTCGATGCCGCGCTGCTCGAGAGGAAGCCGCAGGGCCGCACGGTCTGGTATTCGATCGCGCCCAACCAGGCTGACCGTGTCGCCGAGCTGGTACCTTGGCCGTCGGAGATCTCGATGTCCCGAGCCCTGTTGGACCGCATCTCTGCCGATCTCGCTACGCGCTTCTCCGGCGCCTTCCCTCCGTTACCGCTCGGTTCGCCGGTGACCGGCTAGCGGCACTCGCTGTAGGGCAGCGCCGCACGCTCGATCACGTGCCCGAAGTGCTCTTCGTGTGGGTGCAGAACGCGGGTCGGTCTCAGCGGGCGGCGGGCATCCTGCGCCAGCTCGCTGGGGAGCGCGTCACCGTGCGCACCGCCGGTTCGGCACCGGCCGGCGCAGTGCGGTCGATCATTGTCACCGCCCTCGACGAGATCGGTGTGTGGATCGACGGGGAATATCCGAAGCCGCTACGGATGAGGTGGTGCGTGCTGCCGACGCGGTGGTGACAACGGGATGCGGCGACGCCTGCCCGATCTACCCCGATCGCCGCTACCTCGACTGGGACATTGAGGATCCGGTTGATCTGCCGCTTGCCCACGTGCGCGACATCCGTGACGACATCGATGCCCGGGTGCGCCAGCTGCTCACCACGCTCGCGATGGCATCCCCCTCGATAGTCATTGGCTTTTACCCCCAGACTCCGGGGACGACCATGCTTGGCACGCCCGCCGCGACTCGTCATCTGCATCCGCAATGCACGCCTGCACTGCAGGAGGAGGATGGGCAGTGGGGTGGCGCTAGCTACTCTCCGGGCACTGCGGGTATCGAGGGTGAGTATCCGACTGTGCGTCGTTGCATGGGGAACGCAAACTCCCCGACTCGGCGACGCCGGTCGGGGGGTTCGCGGGTGCTGTTACTCGCAGCAGACGCAGCCGTCGGCGCAGCCTGCGTTGCAACAGCTTCCTTCGCAACAGTCGTTCATCGTCGCCTCTTTCCCCACCCGTTGTCTGCGGGTGACCTATTCGCAGCAGCCAGGGACTGTGCAGGTGTCATCAGTACAGGGTGCCGCGTCGTCCACGGCGAGAACAACCTCGGTGAGCGCCCAGATAGCGCGTGTGAGGTGAGGATCAGCGATCTCGTAGCGAGTCTGTCGACCTTCGGGAACGGCGACGACGAGGCCGCAGCCACGCAAACAGGCGAGGTGATTGGAGACATTGGATCTCGTCAGCTCGAGAGCATGGGCCAGCCGGGCCGGATAACCCGGTGAGTCGAGGAGGCTGACCAGGATCCTCGCGCGAGTCGGATCGGCCATGGCGCGGCCGAGCCGGGCCAGGACGTCGATTCGAGACGCAATAGTCAGCATCCAGTGACTATACAGCCACAGCTGAACGATTTCAATGGTCTCGTGACTATGCCGATAGTGCGCGTCCGGATAGTGCTCATGGCTGTGCGTAATCGCCTATTGAGTGTGCGAGTTTCGGTGACGGATGTCCGGCCCCACCGGTTCGGGATGCTCGTGTTGATGACGTTCATTGTGTGCGCGAGTGAATCGTGTGTGGTCGCCTCGTGGCGCTCGGTGAGGTGAAGCCAGACTCCCCGGCCCATCAGCAGGGCGGCGATCACCTGGATGACCGTGACCGGCGCGGGCCGTGCCCACGTGCCGCATCGCAACGATGAAGAGCACGAGGCTCACCCCGCAACCAAAGAATCCGACCACCATCACGACGGCTCCGGCGACGATGGCCGCCATTCCGAGACACCGAACATCAGCAACACGGGACCGACGATGCCACCCAGCCCGACAGCGCCGGCGAGTGGCAGCATTTCCGAACGCAGGATCCGAACGCCCGGACTCCGGCGGATGAGGCGGAACAGCCCGAGCCCGAGCCCGGACCCGAGCCCGGACCCGAGATAGAGCAGCCCTGCCACAAGGCACGGACTCACGCTGTCGAGCAGCAGTTTGGCGATCGGTGTTCCCGCGCCGAACAGTACGCCGAGACTTACGCGGGTGTGCGGGGCCCTGGCGGTCCGCGGGGGCGGCCGCTGCCAACGTCTCTGGTTCCGGGTGCGGTTGACGTGCAAACGGATGCCGCGGGAATACGGCTCACGCGCTTCTTGCCCGGGTGACGGAGTGAGTCCGCTGACATCGTAGGCGAGAGGGACGTCTGCACTAGATGAGGGATCGTTTGTTGGGTGCTCCGATGAGCCAGTCGTGCCATATTCCGGTGGCGAGGGCGCGGGCGAGGGCGCGTCCGGCGACTCTGGGAGTAGACGCCGGGGATGGTGGGTCTGCCGAGTTTCCCCAACCTCGGTTTTTCTTCTTTTCCGGCGGAGCCCTCGTCGGCGGCTTCGCGTTCCCCGATCTTCGGGTTCGCTAGTCCCCAAACGACAGGTATTCGCTCTGGTGTGCAGCTCAGGTAGAGGCGGAATCCCCAGAAGTAGCGGGAGTGAAATGCGCAGTATCCGTATCCGTATCCGTATCCGGCATGCCCGGCCAGGTCGGCGCGCTTCACAGTCTCGTGGGATTTGCCGCACGGCAGCGGGGTGGAATGGATCAGTCTCGTGATCTCGCCCCAGGATGGTGTGTCGTGAGCCAGCTCGGTGATCGCGGGAAAAGCCGAGCCAGGGCATGACCCGGTGTCGGGAAGTCCACACAGCTGGTCGAGCTTGCCCGACGGGGTCACGAGACAATCGATACCGATTACGGTGACCGGGAGAGTCCGATCGAATTCTGCCGCACCTGTGATCTGAGGGTCACGCGTCCAGAAAGTCACGCGTCGACGAGAGGTCGCACCTCACTCGCAATGAACTCGATAAACCGGATGGGATCCGGGTCGTCGGAAGTCGGCTGGAACACAACCGTATCGGCGCCGGCATCCGCCCATCGCTTCACGGCAGCGGCGAACTCGGGGGCGTCCCCAGCAACTCCGACATCGTCTGCGGGGTCGAAATTCCAGCGGCGACACTCCGCCTCCCATCGGACGAGCGCTCCCGGGCCGGTCGCGGCCAGCACGTAAACGGTCACCCGGTGGGCATCCGTTCGGCCAGCACGTGCGCGTCCTTCGTCGATTCGGGCGCGAGCGTGGCGCACACCATCAGGGGTAGTTCCTCCCGTGAGAATCGTGCCGTCTGCCAGTTCTCCCGACAGGGCCAGGCCCTTCGGCCCTCCAGTTCCCACCAAGATCGGAACGGTCTCGCTCGGCGGCCAGTCGAGCTTGACCCGATCGAGCTTCACGAATTTGCCCTCGACCCTGACCTCCTCACCCCGCAACAGGGAGCGAAGGGCAGGCACGTATTCCCGCATCAGGGTGAGCGGCGAGGAGACTCCGGCGCCCACCTGCACCATCCAATCAGGGACTCCACTGCCCACTCCGGCGTGAAATCGACCAGGGAACAATCGCTGAACGGTCGCGATCTCCATAGCCGTCACTGCGACATTGCGCAGGGGAATGGGCAGCAGGCCAATCCCGACCCGCAGTCGTTCCGTCCATGCCAAAGCCGCGGTCGTTGCAGTCAACCCGCCCTCGAGGAAACAGTCTTCCCACAGCCACAACTCCTCGAGTCCGGCGCGATCCGCCGCGACAGCGACGTCCCGCAGTCGTTCTGGTGGAAGCTGCGGGAGGAACACGGCGCCGAGCACAGTCATTGTCCTACGTTTACACGCGTGACCGGTGCGCGCAAGTAACGGGTCGGGGTGGGAGGACATCATCAAAGACGAGACGAGACGAGACGAGACGAGACGAGACGAGACGAGACGAGAGACGACAGACGATAGACGACGAACCGTGGCGGACGTATCTCTTTCGACCGACGCTGCCCTCGAATTAGACTCTCTGTGTAAGCACGTCCGGGAATATGCAGCCAGGGCGGTCGAAACCGCACTCGCGCAGTCCTCTCAGGGAGAAAATCATGCCTGCAGTTACCGATACCTTCACCCTGTCGAACGGTGTCGAAATCCCCCGAATCGGCTTCGGCACGTGGCAGATCCCCGACGGCCCGGTGGCCTACGACGCAGTCGCCGCCGCCATCCATGCCGGTTACCGCCATATCGATACCGCGCGGGCCTATGGCAACGAGCCGAGCGTCGGCCGGGCGATTCGCGACAGCGGGATCCCACGCGACCAGATCTTTGTGACCACCAAACTGCCGGCCGAAGTCAAGAGCCGCCGCGAGGCGGAGCTCAGCTTCGAGACGACGATTTCGGCTCTGGGCCTCGACTACGTTGATCTTTATCTGATTCACGCTCCCTGGCCCTGGTCAGAGATGGGGAAGGACTGCCGAGACGGGAATATCGAGGTGTGGCGGGCATTTGAGAAGATTCTTGCCGACGGCCGTTCGCGCTCCATCGGCGTCTCGAACTTCGACCCCGCTGACCTCGAGTCGCTGATCGGTGCGACCGACGTGACACCCCACGCGAACCAAATCCGCTACTTCGTCGGCTATACGCAAAAAGAAACTGTCGGCTACTGCCGCGAGCGAGACATCCTGGTCGAAGGCTACTCGCCCCTCGCCACGGGCGCGATCCTCGACAATGAGAACGTGCACGGGATCGCAGCGAAGTATGGGAAGTCGGTGGCCCAGATCTGCATTCGCTACCTTTTGGAGAAAAACATCCTTCCGCTGCCGAAAACGACGACGCCCGGCCGCATGATCGAGAACGCCGACGTTGACTTCACGATCTCGTCCGATGACCTCAAGGCCCTCGACGCGTTGGTCGACACTGCGCCCTAAGGTGTGCTGATCAGCGTCAGGCCGACGGCCGATCGAACTCATCGAACATGCCGATACGAACTGGCGTGTGACACGACTTCTCGCAGACCCGCCGGGCGCGTGATGAGTGCAGGGCGAGCACAGCGGTTCGTGTCGGTCGTTTCAGCAGAGAGTACGGGAACGGCTTACCCAGAGGTTGCCACCCCTCGCCCGCGGAGAGCCGCACGGCATGACCCACAATGAGCAGTGAGTGGAGGACTCGTCGGCCGGGTTCACGACAGTGTCCCTTCCGTGTGAGCGGGTACTGCAGGAACTACTTACTCGTGACAATTTTTGAGCCTACGAGAGTCCGATTCGGCACAGGACGGGGTTTCTCGTCCTACTGATCGGTCGGAGTACCTCATGCACACCCGACCCACACGTGTCGCCGGCACTGGCAAGTACAGCTTCAGTCAGCCCCAGGTCGAAGCTTCAGTAGGATTCCTCATTTTTTTGAAAGCGGATCTCGCATTCTTTGACGGGGGAGCAGACCACGAGCTGAGCCGGGGCCTGTGCGCGGTTCCGGCGACTCCCAGATCATCATGACGGGGAAATCGTGGCTCCGACGTTCTTCGAGCACCACGTAATCAGAGGCAAGACTGCCGTCCACGTTGCTCGGATCGTGTCCGGCGCCGCCCCCGGGGGAAGCCGTTTCACGGCCGCATAGTGCTTCAATCGGAGCAACTCGATTGCGGGGTGGTCCCGGTCGAAGCCACGCGGGGCTGTTTTCAACGACGGCCCCGCCACCTCAAAACCGCTCCGCGTGAGCTTGCCCAGGATGTCGCCGAGATGCTTCGCGACTAGCGGTCGGCTGTCAATGGCGTGACGGGCCCTGGCCAGTTGGTCACGGCTGGGATCGTAAAGCCCTCCCCCGACCTCGAGCCCGGTGGCACTCAGGCTCAAGTACACCCCGCCCACGTCGCCCGCCCACATGCTCGCCGTGGTTTTGTAGGGCGACTTGTCCGCGCTGAACCGAACATCCCGATTGGGCCGCATCACCCGACCAGGACCGTATGTGTCTTGCACCTCGCCCAGCAAATCCTCGAGAGGTTGCCGAATGCTCGCGATGTACTCGTCACGATGCGCCTCGAAAAACGTCTTCGTGTTGTCTTCTGCCAAGCCGGACAGAAAATCGCTGGCGTCTGCGCCAAACCCTGTGAACGTCATAGACAGCATCTTCCTCCCTACCGAGTAATCGAGCCAGAGAAAGGGAACGGATGCCGAAGAGCGCTCTGATCGGTTCGTTCCGATCGACTGACTCGACGAGGATGACGGCGCAAAGGGTGACACAGACCAACGGAGTCGGAGAGGTGACGATCGAGGCTCCCGTCGCGATGACCGCTGCGAGATGCACACCGTCTCGGGGGAGACGCTGATCCTCGACACCTCGCCGACCATCGCCGACCATCGACGCCCGGAGCCCGGGCACAATCGTGACTGCCGTCGGTTCAGGACGCCAGCCACTCCCGCACGTGGCGCGTCATGAATTCCAAGTCGTCGGGGATGTCGGCGGGGCTTCCGGCACGGTGGCCCCAGATGCTCTGGATGACAGCGAGCTTGCCGTGGCGCAGGTGCTCCAGTTCGGCCTCGTTGTCGGCGACGCGGAAATAGAGGTCGGTCTCGCTCGGCATGAGGAGGACGCGGGCCTGGATCCCGGCGAGGGCCGCGGCGAGGTCGCCCTCGTAGACCGCTCCCCGGCTAATGTCGGCCTCCTGCCAGGTGACCGCCGCGGCGTAGAGGTTCGCCGCGTGATTCTCGCCGAACGCCTCCTCCCAATCGGTGCGGAGGAACGTCTCGAGGTCGGGCGCGCCGAGGGCCGTCTCGAACAGGCGCTCTCGGTAGAAGTCCTGGCTGAGGCCCCAGCCGGCGTAGACGTGCCCGAATGCCTTGAGCGCCGCGACCGGCTCGGCGCTGAAGCGTCCGCCGCCCAGGTGCTCCGGCGCCGCCTCGAGGATGCGAAGCAACCCCGAGAGGAAGACACGATTGTGGATCGACGTCCGGCTGCTCCCACAGACCACGATCGCGCGCTCAACGAACTCCGGGAACAGCGCCGCCCAGTGGTAGGCCTGGCCCGCGCCCATCGAGAAGCCGTAGGAGGCCGCAACTCGCGTCACGTCGAAGAACTCCGTCAGGAGGCGGTACTGGGCGCGGACGTTGTCGGCCATCGTGACCGCGGCCGGGTAGTCATCGGTGTTCGACGGGCTCGACGAGAACCCGTTCGAGAACATATCGGGCACGATGATGAACCACTCGGTCGGGTCGAGGACACCGTCGGGACCGATCAGCCAGGCCAGGTCGTCGTGCGTGGCGGTGTAGCTGCACGGGTACACGATCACGTTGTCGCGCGCTTCATTCAACGTCCCGTGCGCCTGCCACGTCAGTTGCGCATCCTGAATCGTTCCGCCAAGTTCGACGTCGAGGTCACCGAGCGAGAAGACGCCGTCGGTGACGGGCCAGGCGGCGGTCACCGCAGGATTCCGTCGCGGTGCACCGCGAGAGCAGTCGCTGTGTCGGTGTCATGGAGAACGCTCATCCAGGTAACCCTACTGTCCAGGTCACCACCAGTCGCTCTGTTGCGGGCATCGCAGCTGGCTGTGACCCGTGAGAATTTGCGGCGGTGAAGAGGTGATCAAGCAGTAGCTCCCATCCTTAACAGCAAGCAACATCAGGATCCTGCCGGTAGGCAACGAATCCGGCCGCATCATCGGCGCCGACCGGGGTGATGGGCAGCCTGGACGTCGTCAGCGGATAGGTCATCGAATGAAATGTGCTGGTCGACAGAAGATCAGGGGAATAGCTGACCGGTCTCGCGGATGGCACGTCCGTGAGCGGGACCAAGGATCACGGCCGAGGATTTCGAGCAGGTCACCGAGGAACGACGCCCCGCGATCGGTTATTTCAGCAGGCCGTTCTTCGTGAGCCAGTCCTTCGCCGCCGTTGCGGCCTGAGCCTTCTCCGATCCTTCGACGCGGTCCCGCAGCGCGATCAGATCCTTGGTGCTGAGAGCGGCCGAAACCCGGTCGAGTACCTTGGCGAGTTTCGCACTGTAGATCTTCGAGTTGAGCAACGGCAGCACGTTCTGCGCAGCGATCAGATTCTCTGGATCCTTCAACACCAGGAGCTTCTTGGCGACGAGATCAGGAGAGGTCGTGTAGATGTCGGCCACCTGCACCGCGTTGTCGACGAGAGCCTTCACCGTGTCTGGTCCGCCGAAGTCCTCGATCGGTACGAACGTCACAGCCTTGATCTTGTAAACCGACTTCAGGCCGGGAATGCCGTACCCGAGCTCGCCGAACTGCGGATTGGACCCCAGACTGAATGGCTCAATCTTTGTGAGGTCACCGATGGACACGAGTCCCTTGTTTTTCGCGAGCTCCTGAGTGACGACGTAGGCGTCTTTGTCCTCGGCCGGCGCTGGGGTGAGCACGCGGAACCCCGCTGGCACCTTGGTCGCGAGCGCGGCATTCACCTCGGATGTAGTGCGGGCGGTGTTCTTCGTGTCGTAGAAGAACAGCAGGTTGCCGTTGTACTCCGGCATGAGGTTGATCGACCCGTCCTTGAGCGCCGGAATTGTGGTCTGGCGTGGTCCGAGATTGAACTTCGTCTCGACCGAGAAACCCGCGTTCTTGAGGGCAAGGGCATAGATGTTGCCGAGGATCTCGCTTTCGGGAAAGGCGAATGAGCCGACGACGATCTTCGAGCCTTTCGCGGAGTCGGTCGATGAAGTACCGGTCGGGTCGGAGGTGGCGCACCCGGCCAGTGCAAGGAGCGACCCTGCTGCGATGACCGCGGTGGCGATCCGTGTTCTGCGGTGTGCTGCGAACATTAGTTGTTCCTCTCGTCGGCGGGAGTTTCCGCCACCGTGACCGGTCTGAGTGACCGGCCGCGGACGTGTGTTTTTTGCGCGCGTGAACCGGAGGATCCACGTCTCCTGGTCAGGCGCTGGGCGAGCGCGAAGATCCCATCGACCACGAGCGCGAGGACCGTGACGAGAATGGCGCCGCCGAGGATGCGATTGTTGTCGTTGAGTCCGATACCGCTCGAGATGATGGATCCGAGGCCGCCGAGCGAGATGTACGAGGCGATCACGGCGGTCGCGATCACCTGCAGCGCGGATGCACGAACACCACCAATAATCAGCGGGAGGGAAAGCGGTATCTCGATCTGCGTGAGCACCTGCAACTCGGTCATGCCGCTCGCGCGTCCGGCATCCACCGTCTGGCTGTCGACCGATTCGACACCGGCATACGCGCCGGCCAGAATCGATGGGATCGCCAGGATGACCAGTGCGATTATCGAGGCAACGAACGCGGCCCGTGTGAACGGCACTGTCGCCCCGACGATGACGAAGAGGGCCATCAGCAGGCCAAGTGTCGGGAGTGCCCGCATCCCACCGGTGAATCCGATCACCAACTGGCGGCCGCGCCCGGTGTGTCCGATGTAGAAACCGAGCGGAAGCGCGATGCTCGCTGCGATCACGACTGACACGACCGTGTAGAGCAGGTGCTCGCCGATCCGATCCTGGATCGGAAAGGGGTTCTGAGCCCCTGGGACGTAGTTTGCGGGATCCAACAGCCAGCGGAAGGCGTTCAGAAAGAATTGCACGGGTCAGCCCACCTGTCCGACGGGAAGGACACTTCGGCGCCGGATCCAGCCATCCCGCCGCGTCCAGGGCATGACCACCCGGCCGAGAATAACGAGCACCACGTCGAAGACGAGGGCGATGACGAGGCTCGCCACGATTCCGACGATGATCTCCTCGAGGAAGTCGCGTTGTTTGCCGTTCGTGAACAGGTAGCCGAGGTTCGCTGAACCGATGATCGCACCGACCGAGACGAGCGCAATCGTGCTTGCCGAGACTACGCGGAGGCCCGCGAGCAGGACCGGGCCAGCGAGAGGAAATTCCACCAGCCAGAATCGGGTCCAGGTGGAGTACCCCATGGCCGTGGCGGCCTCGATCGCATCCGCCGGCGCGGCCGCGAGGGCGTCTGCCGCGGTGCGAACCATCATCGCAATCGCATAGAGGGTCAGCGCCACGACGATGTTCCGGTCATCGGTGATCTTCGTCCCGAGCACGTAGGGCAGGATCACGAAAAGCGGAAGCGAGGGGATCGTGTAGAGGAGACTTCCCCCGCTGATCACGACCGACCGCAGGGCCGGCCGCCTGTTGGCAATCCAGCCGAGTGGTACAGCGATCGCGAATCCGAGCACAATCGGAACAATGCTGAGTGCAACATGATTGGCAGTGAGCCCCGTGATCAGGCCGAAGTTCTCGATGAACCAGATCATCGGACTTCCCTCATCGATCGGCCCCGAGAATTCCCGCGGGCCGCCCGTCACCATCGACGATGAGGGTCGCGCTGTCTCCCTCGCGATGCTGGAGATGCAGGGTGCGCTTTCCCCTGTCCGCACCGATGAAAGTCGCGACGAAGTCGTCCGCTGGGTTTGCCAGAATCTCGGCCGGAGTCCCCACCTGCGCGATCACACCGCCGGTGCGGAAGATCACCACCTGGTCGGCGATCGCGAACGCCTCGTCGATGTCGTGTGTGACAAACACTGTGGTCTTGCCGAGCTCACGCTGCAAGCGGTTGAGTTCGACCTGGAGTTCCGCCCGGACAATCGGGTCGACCGCCCCGAACGGCTCATCCATGAGAAGGATGTCCGGGTCGCTCGCGAGAGCGCGCGCAACTCCGACGCGCTGCTGCTGGCCGCCAGAAAGCTGGTCCGGATACCGCTCTGCGAGCGATCGGTCGAGTCCAACCGTGTCGAGCAGTGTGAGCGCGTCCTGGCGGGCCACCCGCTTCGGCACACCGTTCAACCGAGGTACCGTGGCGATGTTGTCCACCACCCGCCGGTGCGGGAGGAGTCCGGTGGCCTGAAGAACGTAGCCGATCCGTCGGCGAAGCAAAACCGGATTGAGGCCGGATATATCCTCACCGTCGATCAGGATGCTACCGGCGGTGGGGTCGATCATCCGGTTGATCATCCGGAGCAGTGTTGTTTTGCCTGACCCGGACGACCCGACGAATACCGTCGCCTTGTGCGAGGGAAGCACAAGGGAGAAGTCATCGACAGCAAGGGTGCCACCCGGAAACCGCTTTGAGATGTTCTGGAATTCGATCATGACGGGCGGTTCATTCCTGGGTCTGCTGCACGATTAGGTGACATCTGAATTGGCTTGCCCGATTGGGTGGCCAGGAGGGATGTTTTTTTGCCTCAGCCCTATCCCATGAGTTCCGTGAAAATGTTCTCGGTGTTGCGCGTGATCGTGAGCATAATGTGACGAATCGAGCAGATCGCGAAAGATTGGGATGTTCACAGGATGACGTTGAAGCAATGGTTGGCGTGCTGCAGTCGATGGTGGGGCTAGGCCTGGCCAGAGTCGGAATCGCGCACAATGCGGTTGGTTCTGCGGCAATTGTGAGTAAAACCTAGGCAAACCCGTCCAAGGAGTCGCGCTGAGTCGCGCTGAGGCCTCGGCGTCTGATCTACGGTCCCGCAACTAAGGAGGTTGGGGAGGGGTGGGCCCCGTCGGGCTCGAACCGACGACCCACGGATTAAAAGTCCGATGCTCTACCAACTGAGCTAGAGGCCCCTTCGGTTAAATCTAGCGTGGATTGCGCGGCCCGCGAACGAGCCGTGTGCACAGCAACGGCTGGCTTAGGCTTGGGCGGATGACCGACGAGTTCCATAAGCCGACCCAGTTTTCGGGTGCAAAGTTCGAGAGCTTCGTAGGCGGGGAGGACCCCGCCCAAATCAGTCGCGTTGCTCATGAGACCGCGGGCGCGCTGCTCACTCGCGTGCGGCAGAGCAGCGACCAGGGGGTGGTCGACCGGCTCGTGGCCTTCACCGACGAGCATGGCATCGATGCCGTCGCCGAACTCTGGGCGCGTGCCAGCCCGCGCAGCCTTCCCGGCGCCCTCTGGCGCATCTACCTGATGCGCGCACTCGTGCGCCAGGATGCCGAGGGCACCGCCTACCTGTTCCAGCGCGGCACCGAGACCGCCACGACCATCGACCCGGTCGTTGCCGGCGCGACCGCACCGACCGGTCCCGCGGAGATCATCGCTCTTGCCGACCAGATCCTGCGAGGCATCTTCCAGGGCGACTTCGGGGTTGCTCTTGACCGCGCGGCCGCCTTTTGTCGCATCATGGCGTTGGGGGCCACGAGCGTCGCAGATGATTCCGACCTCACGTCGCCGGAGCGGGCATCCGATCTCACGATTCGCGCCCTCCGCCTGTCGCAGACGGCCCTCGAGTTCGTCTCGTGCGCGCGCCTCTGGCGGGCCGGTTCGCTCGACTGACTGACTACGAGCGTTGTACTCAGCTCGCCCCCGTGCCACCTTCGCAACCGGTGGCCGGGTATGCGCCACGAAAGAGAAAGCACCCAGAGTCGGTTGGTACACTCGTCAACGGCTCGCAAGGGCCATCGCCGGGCCGCAGTAACCCCGGGCTCCAATATTCGCCGCTCCGAGCGGCCTAGCGCCGAGAGGCGTTTCTGCGGCCTGGCACCCCCCCCCCGGTGCGGCACCGGCGACGATTCCGCCCACTCTGCGTGCCGATGCGTCTGAGACCAAACCGTTTTCGCCTCGGTCGCGAACTCAAGTTGTGACCCGCACAGTCGGAACGACCTTGGAAGCGAACCGAAGACTTCCCGCCTGCGCAGGCCGCGGACAATCGAATATGGAGATGCTTGTTTCGATGCTCGCAGTGAGTGTCTTTCCAGCACCGCGCACGATCGCACGAATTGTTTGCAATGCTTAGACTCGTGCCCCGTGAAACCGACCGCAGCCAGGACAATGACTCCCTGGTCAAACCTGCGACGAAGGAGACCTTGCTTGCGCAGATCGCGGGCGGCGACCAGGCGGCTTTCGGAGCACTGTACGACGAAGTCTCCCCGAGAGTGTTCGGGCTGATCCGCAGACTATTGGTCGATCATGCGCAATCGGAGGAAGTGACCCAGGAAGTATTCCTGGAGATCTGGCAGAACGCGTCCCGATATGAGCCGAGCAAGGGCGGGGCATCCACCTGGATCCTCACCATAGCTCACCGTCGCGCGATCGACCGGATCAGGTCATCGCAGTCCGGTCGCGATCGAGACGTGAAGATCGGCATCAGGGATTATGTTTCCGACTACGACAACGTGGCGGACATGGTAGAAACGACCATCGAGCACGAAAGGGTAAAGGAAGCCATGACGCAATTGACCGAATTGCAGCGTCAGGCGGTTTCTCTGGCGTACTACGGCGGCTACAGCCACAGTGAGGTGGCAGCAATGCTCAGCGTGCCCATCGGCACGGTGAAAACACGACTGCGTGACGGGATGATCCGTCTGCGTGATGAATTGGGGGTGGCATCGTGACTGATCGCGAAGAATTACACCTCCTCAGCGGCGCGTATGCGCTGAACGCACTTGAGGGCGAAGAAAAAAACCGGTTCGAGGCATACCTGCTGACATCCGAAGAGCTACGAGCGGAGGTGGATTCATTGTCTGACACAGCGGTATCGATCGGTCTCGCGACCGAGCCGGTCTCTCCCCCGGCCGACCTCAAAACACGTCTCATGGCGCAGATCGCCATCACTCCGCAGCTCGCACCCCTTCCGGTGGCGCGGCCCACGCTCACGGCAATGTCGGCGGCATCCCCCGAAGCGATCACGACGCAACTTTCATCGACGCAGGGGGGCGCGGCCGAAGACATCCGCACAGCAAGCCTCGGGGCGCCGTCCCGGGCGACCGCGCGAGCTGCTGCTCGCTGGTACACCCGCCCGATTGTGATCCTGGTCGCCGCCGCAGCAGCCGTCACTCTCTTCGTCGGGGGTAATATCCTCGGGCTTTCCGCAGCTGACGAGTCGCAGCAGCAGGCGGCGGCCGTCTCGGCCATCGTCTCGGCGAAAGACTCTCAGCAGGCCAAGGCGGCTGTCGCCGGAGGCGGCACGGCCACTTTCGTCTGGTCCGTGGGTCTCAGGCAGTCCGCCGTGGTGATCGACAAGCTTCCGAAGCTCGCCGGTGATAAGACATACGAGCTCTGGTACATCGACAAGGGATCACACGCGATATCGGCGGGAACTTTTAGCGCGGCATCCTCGGGCACAACCGTCAGCGTGCTCGCCGGTGCGATGAGCGCAGGGGATACTTTCGGCATCACGGTCGAGCCGAGTGGCGGCTCAAAAAAGCCGACCACCGCACCGATCGTCGCAGTACCCAGCGCCTAGCGACTGCGCATCGAGGCCAGGACTACCCGAACTTACCCGACACGTAGTCTTCCGTCGCCTGCACGCTTGGCTTGGAGAAGATGGTGTTCGTGTCGTTGTACTCGATGAGCTTGCCCGGCTTGCCCGTGCCGGCGATGTTGAAGAAGGCGGTGCGGTCGGACACCCGAGAGGCCTGCTGCATGTTGTGGGTCACGATGACAATTGTGTAGTCGAGCTTGAGTTCCTCGATGAGGTCCTCGATGGCGAGTGTCGAGATGGGATCGAGGGCCGAGCACGGTTCATCCATGAGCAGCACGTCCGGCGAGACGGCGATGGCACGTGCAATACAGAGTCGCTGCTGCTGGCCACCGGAGAGGCTCATCCCCGGCTTGTCGAGGCGGTCCTTCACCTCGTTCCACAGGTTGGCTCTCTCGAGTGAGCGCTCGACGAGGGCATCCCCATCGCTCTTCGGTAGCTTGCGATTGTTCAGGGTGACGCCAGCGAGCACGTTGGCACGGATCGACATGGTGGGAAATGGATTGGCGCGCTGAAATACCATGCCTACCTGGCGGCGCACGAGCACCGGATCCACCCCCTCGCCGTACAGGTTGTTGCCGTCGATGATGACCTCGCCCTCGACATGCGCGCCGGGGATCACCTCGTGCATGCGGTTGAGAGTGCGAAGGAAGGTCGACTTGCCGCATCCGCTCGGGCCGATGATCGCGGTGACGGTGCGGGGTTCGATCGAGATCGTGACGTCTTCCACGGCGAGGAAGTCGCTGTAAAAGATGTTCAGATGATTTACTTCGATGCGCTTTGACACAGTTTTCCTTCGGGTCTGTTCGTCGTGCCGCTATCGGGCGATCTTGGGGGCGAAGATCCGAGCGATGATGCGGGCGATGATATTGAGAATAACGACGATGAGCACGAGTAGCAGAGCCGCACCCCAGGCCGACGCGTTCGATGAAGCGATGTCTTGCCCGGGGAACTTGTAGCCGGCGTAGGCGAGTACCGGCAGAGTCTGCATCGGCCCGAAAAAGGGGTTGAAGTTGAGGTTGTCGGTGAAGCTCGCCGCGATGAAGATCGGCGCGGTCTCGCCGATGACCCTGGCGATAGCGAGCATGATGCCGGTGATGATGCCAGCGATCGCGGTCGGCAGCACAATTTTTACGATCGTGGAAAAGCGCGATACTCCGAGAGCGAAGGATGCCTCGCGCAGGTCATGCGGCACCAGCCGAAGCATCTCTTCGCACGCGCGCACGATGATCGGAATCATGAGTACCGACAGGGCAACCGAAGCCGAGAAACCGCTGAACGCCTTCGGCCCGACGACGAGAGTAAAGAGCGCGAACGCGAACAGCCCGGCGACGATCGAGGGGATGCCCGTCATCACGTCAACCAGGAAGGTCACTGTACGCGCCATCCACTGCTGGGGCTGGGCATATTCCACCAGGTAGATCGAGGTGAGCAGGCCGATCGGGATCGACATGAGCGCCGCGATGCCGGTGATCTCGAGGGTGCCGACGATGGCTTGAAGTGCGCCGGAGGTGACCGCGACCTTGAGAGTCGTTGGATCGAAAACGGCGCCACCGGTCTGGGAGATGAATGCCCAGTTGAGCTGGCCGATACCTTTCGCCGTCACCGTAAACAGGGTGGAGATGAGCGGTGCAATCGCCAGCAGGAATGCGATCGTCACGAGACTGCGCACGACGCGATCGACGGCCTTTCGGCGGTTTTCGGCCACAGTGGAGAGTGCGGCAAGCCCGATGAGGTAAACGATGATGGAGACGAAGATCCAGCCTCCCCAGTTGAACCCCATCAGCGCAAGGGCACCGCCGCTGATGACGAGGGCTCCGACGAGCACGTAGAACTCGATGAAGCGCGGCAGCTGGCCAGTAGTGAGTGCGTTGGTCATCGGGCCTCGCGGCTTGCGAATCCCGGACTGCGCGGTTGCGGTCATCCCTCGCCTCCAGCGGACTCAGAGGAAGCAGCAGCGGATTCCGAAACACGAACCCTGCGCGTTTTTTGGCTCTTCTTGCTCGACCCGGTGCGAGACACAATGAAGCGCGCGATCATGTTGACCGCGAGCGAGATCACGAACAGCATGAGCCCACTGCCGATGAGAGCCTCCCGCTGGAGAGTGTTCGCGATGGGAAAGTTGAGCGCGATGTTGGCGGCGATCGTCTGCGAATTCTCTCCCTCGGTGAGAATGCGGGTGGAGACCTGGATCGATGGCGAGATGATGAGGGCGATCGCCATGGTTTCACCAAGCGCACGACCGAGGCCGAGCAGCGTGGCGCTCACCACGCCGGAACGAGCGTAGGGGAAGACCGCGAGCGTGATCATTTCCCACTTGGTGGCGCCGAGCGCGAGCGCAGCCTCCTCGTGGAGTCGCGGCGTCTGCAGGAAGATCTCACGCGAGATCGAGCTGATGATGGGCAGAATCATCACCGCCAGCACGACGGCTCCGGCCAGAATGGTCGAACCGGTGGTCGAGACCTGACCGCCGAAGATGGGGATCCAGCCGAGATTGTGGTTGAGCCACTCGGAGAGCGGTAGAAGCAGGGGGCGAATCACGATGATGCCCCAGAGGCCGAACACAATTGACGGTACGGCGGCGAGGAGGTCGACGAGGTAGCCGAGCACGCCAGCGATGCGGCGGGGCGCGTAGTGGGAGATAAAGAGTGCAATACCGATCGCGATGGGCGCACCGATAATCAGGGCGATGGCGGAGACCCACAGGGTACCCCAGATGAGCGGTCCGACATAAGCCCAGAAGCTGGTGTAGCCGCCGGTGAAGCCGGAGCTGAGCTCGGGGTTGGTCGCCCAGTCCGCGACGATTGCGGGCACCGCCTGCACGATCAGGAAGAGAGCGACACCGGCGAGGATCACCATGATCGACACCGCGGAGCCGAAGCTGAGGCCGAAGAAGATGCGGTCGGCTGGCCTGGACTTTACGCGGGCTGGCCCCGATCCCTTTAACGGGGAGCGAGGACCGGTTGACGCAGCAGCACTCGGGAGGGAGGGAACAGCTTCTGTGGTACTCACTGGTTGCTTTCTCGAGGGTGCCTGACACGTCGTGAGCCAGCCCGTGGCCTGATCATTTGCACTGGTGAGTGCAATTCGACCAGACCACAGACTGGCAGAACAACGACTACTTGACCAGAGCGAGGCTCTTCTGGATCGACGCGAGCATACTCGCCGGGATCGGAGCAGAACCGGCGTTAGCGGCGGTGATCTTCTGGCCGATGTCGCTGGCGATGTAGCCGACGTATGCCTTCACGAGCTTGGCCTGGGCGGGGGTCTTGAAGGCGCTGCAAACGATCTGGTAGGAGACCAGCGGGATCGGGTAGGCCGACTTGTCAGTGATCTTGGTGTAGTCGAGCTTCTGCGCGAGGTCACCCTTGACTGTTGTGGGGGCTGCAACGGCCGCCGCGGTGAACGCGTTGGTCGCGCCCTTCGGGCTGAATGCAACGAAGTCCTTATCGGTACCGACCTGGATTGAGGCGGCGGTGAGGGTGCCGATGGCGCTGTGGTCGGCGTAACCGATGGTTCCGTTACCGGCCTTGACGGTGTTCACGACACCGGAGCCACCCTGCTGGGCGCTCGATCCGGCGATCGGCCATTTGTTGCTCGCCGGCGAGGTCCAGACCGTTGGCTGCACGGTGCTGAGGTAGTTGGTGAAGTTCTGGGTGGTGCCCGATCCATCCGAGCGGGTCACGGTGGTGATCGCGGTGGCGGGAAGCGTGACGCCGGGGTTGTCGGCGGCGATTGCCGGGTCATTCCAGGTCTTCACCTGAAGGCTGAAGATCTTGGCGACCGTTGCCGAGGAGAGGTTGAGCTTCGATACTCCGGTGAGGTTGAAGACGATCGCGACGCCGTCGAGGTAGACCGGCAGGTTGAGCGCTCCGCCAGCTCCACAGAGCGTAGCGGCAGCGGTCTGCTGCACGGGGCTGAGGGGCGAGTCGGAGCCCGCGAAGTCGTAGCTGCCGGCGAGCCAGTTGGTGACTCCACCACCCGAGCCCTGCGACTTGTCGTAGTTGATGGTGACGCCAGCGGCCTGCGTCTTGAACGCGGCGATCCAGGCTGCCTCGGCGTTGGCCTGTGCGCTTGATCCTCCGGCGGTGATGGTGCCGGTGAGGTTCTTATCGATCGCTGCGGAACTCGCCTTTGGCGTGTTGCTGGCGGCCGGCGTGCTTGGGGTGCTTGCACAAGAGGAGAGTGCGAGTGCGGCGACGAGCGCGAGTGCGCCCGCCGAAGCGGCGTGAGTGAACTTCACTGTGTTCCCTTCGGGATGGTGACTCCGGCAGGCGAGCAGCTTGTGGCTCGGCCGCCGGGAAGACCGGTGCTGGTCCAAGAGAAGACGCTATGTGCGGCGAGTGTCCACGATCGTCCTAGAAGGTGAACAAGAGGTTAACGAGCTTCGAATTATCACGCGGGTCGGGGCCCTAGAGAAAGGCCGGACCGTGCGTTTCTATGGCCACGAGCGGGGCATCCGGATGATCGGACGAGACATGCATCACCGTGAATTCCGAGGTAGATAACATTCCGGCCCGCCGCAGGGGCGCATCGAGCGGCGTGTTGGTGAGCGCGGCCGTCTCGTCGATGATCTCCGGGATCACGGGTCCATGGCTGCACAGAACCACCGCGATGCCGGCCGCAAGTCGTTTGCGCACGGTTTTGCGCACGCGGGCGGTTCCGTCTTCGTAGGCGTCCTGGCTGATGCCGACAGACCGCTTCACGGTAAGTCCGGTGATAACCGCGACGGGTTCGATCGTGGCGAGGCAGCGCACCGCCGTGCTGCTGATGAGTTTCTGCGGCGCCCAGGCGGCGATGGCCGGAGCGACATTGTGAGACTGCTCGATGCCGCGGTGCAGCAGGGGGCGCGTGGCATCCGGTCCATCCCAGCTGCCCGGTGGCACCGCGCGGGCGTGGCGCAACACGATGATCGGGAAGGTACGGATGGTGCCGGCTTCCACGCGGGCCGAGAACCGATCGAGCACATCACGGTCGAGGTCGTAGCTGAGCGCCGCACGGGCCGCCGTGACCGAGAGCCATTGAACGGCGGCGACCTCCTTGTTTGCGACGAAAGTTGATTCGGAGATCGCGGCATCCGAAACTTCCGCCGACCAGTAGTGCACGATCTTCTCGCGCCCCCCTGGCATGGTGTATTCGGTCGTGCCGAGCGGGGCACCGAGGGCGATCACGAGCCCGGTTTCCTCGGCGATCTCACGAACGGCGGTCTGGGGCGGGGTTTCCCCCTGGTCGACTTTGCCCTTGGGGATGGAGACGTCTGCACGGTCACCGCGATGCACCACGAGCAGTTCGATACCGTCGGCGGTCTCGCGCCAACAGACTGCTCCAGCGGCTTGCACGACAGCGGGGCCGGTGAGGGTCAACGGACTACTCCGGTGCGCTTTCTCTGGGAAACCTGTTGCATGATCACGTTCTGCATGTCGTCGAGCAACGAGCCGTCATCCGCCCGGTAGTGACGCGTCCAGCTGCCGTCGGCCGCGAGCTTCCAGTGGGCGGTATCGTCAGACATCGCGAGATCGAAGAGGTCTTCAATCTCGCGCAGGTGCTCGGGGTTGGTGAGCCGCACGAGCGCCTCCACCCGGCGATCCAGGTTGCGGTGCATCAGGTCGGCGCTGCCGATATAGACCTGCGGATCCCCGCCATTGATGAATGAGAAGATGCGGGAGTGCTCGAGATAGCGCCCGAGAATCGACCGAACGTCGATGTTGCCGCTGAGTCCCTCGACTCCCGGTTTCACGCCGCAGATGCCGCGCACGAGCAGTTCGACGGGCACACCGGCCTCACTGGCCCGATAGAGGGCATCGATGATGGCCTCGTCGACGATCGAGTTGAGCTTGATCCGGATGCCCGACGGCATACCGTTTCGTGCGTTCTCTGCCTCGATACGGATGCGTTTGATCAGACCCTTGCGCAAGTGCAGCGGCGCCACGAGCAGTCGCTTGAACTTCTTCTCAATCGCGTAGCCGGAGAGTTCGTTGAACAGCCGAGTGAGGTCCTTACCGACGGTACCGCTTGCGGTGAGGAGTCCGAAGTCCTCATAGATTCGACTCGTCTTGGGATTGTAGTTGCCCGTGCCGATATGGCTGTAGTGCTTGAGCACGCCGTTCTCCTGGCGGATCACGAGCGCCAGCTTGCAGTGAGTCTTCAGCCCCACGAGACCGTAGACAACGTGCACGCCGGCTTTCTCGAGCTTGCGCGCCCAGGAGATGTTCGCCGACTCGTCAAAACGAGCCTTGATTTCGACCAGGGCGAGCACCTGCTTGCCGGCTTCGGCGGCCTGAATGAGGGCTTCGACGATCGGGCTGTCGCCGGAGGTGCGGTAGAGGGTCTGTTTGATGGCGAGCACGTTCGGATCGGTCGCGGCCTGTTCGAGAAAAGCCTGCACGCTCGTGGCGAAGGACTCATAAGGGTGGTGAAGCAGAATATCCTGCCGCGCTATCGACCCAAAGATGTCCGGTGCAGCGTTCGGTTCGATCGGCATGAGCTGAGCCGCAGTCGTCGGCACGTGCCGACGGTACTTGAGCGTCGGGCGATCAATCTTGTTCAGCTCGAAGAGTCCGCCGAGGTCGAGGGGAGCGGGAAGCCGATAGACCTCCGAGTCCGTGATATCGAGCTCCCGCACGAGCAGGTTGAGCGTGCGGTCATCCATGTCATCGGTGATCTCAAGGCGGATGGGCGGACCGAATCGCCGACGAAGCAACTCGCGCTCGAGGGTCTGGATGAGGTTCTCTGACTCGTCTTCCTCCAGAACGACGTCCTCGTTGCGGGTGACGCGGAACTCATGGTGGTCGAGCACTTCCATGCCGGGAAACAGGTCACCGAGGTGGTTGGAAATGAGGTCTTCAAGTGGGATGAAGCGCAGAAGGCCGCTGCCGTCATCCGGTAGCTGCACGAAACGCGGCAGCATCGGCGGCACCTTGAGTCGAGCGAACTCGTCCTTACCGATCCTTGGGTTTCGTACCCGGATCGACAGGTTGAGCGAGAGTCCGGAGATATAAGGAAACGGATGCGCCGGGTCGACTGCCAGTGGCATCAGCACCGGGAAGATGCGGGCCGCGAAGATCTCGTCGAGGGAGTCACGATCGACCTGCCCGAGATCGGCCCAGGTTTCGATGTGGATCCCGGCGTCGTCGAGCTCCGGCTTGACGAGCTCGCGAAAGGCGAGAGCGTGGCGAGCCTGCAGCTCATGGACACGATCCTGAATCACGGCAAGTACTTCGGTCGGCGCCGCCCCGATGTTGGTGGGAACGGCAAGACCGGTGAGGATGCGGCGCTTGAGCCCTGCGATGCGCACCATGAAGAACTCGTCGAGATTGCTCGCGAAGATCGCGAGGAAGTTAGCCCGCTCGAGAAGGGGGAGTTCCGGATCTTCGGCGAGTTCGAGCACCCGGGTGTTGAAGGCCAGCCAGCTCAGCTCGCGGTCGAGGTAACGATCGGGCGGCAGGGTGCCGTCGTCGACCCAGGTGGACTCGTAGTCGTCGTCGTCGAGACTGTCGGTGGCCAATCCGGCGTCGCCTATATAGGTCTCGTTGCTCATACATTCATCATTGCACCTCGCCTCTTGCCCACATCGCGGGCCGTGTTAACGCGGGGTAAACGACTCAGGCGCGGGCGTACTGAATATCCAGTGAGTGCTCGCTGAATCCGAGCGAGCGGTACAGGGCAACGGCAGGCACATTGTCAGACTCGACGTACAGGGCGGCGGTGCGGATGCCGCGGGCGGCGAGCCGCGCGAACCCGGCGTCCATGAGCTGGCGGCCGAGGCCCTCACCCTGCCGCTCCGGGGCGACACCGACCACGTAGAACTCGCCGATCGGCTCCTGGATCTTCAGCCAGCAGTATCCGATCAGGGCGTCTCCGTCCCGAAGCACGAGGAAGTCCTCGGCGTCGAACCACGGCTCGCGCATCAGCTCCTCAAGGTCGGCCTGGGATACCAAACCCTGTTCGGGGTGGAAGGCGAACGCGCGGGAGTTCAGCGCCAGCCAGGCCGCATCGTCGACCCCAGGGCGAAACGTGCTTCCAGCGGTCTGTGCGGCGGGGGTATCCTCCACCGGTGCACGCAGCTGGAGCAGGCGTCGCACCGGCGCGAACCCGTGGCTGGCCGCGAGAGCGCTGGCGGCCGGATGATCGCCGTGCGCCCAGATTTTTACGGTGGGATCGCTCTTCTTGAGGATCTCCTCGAGTACCCCGGTGCCGATCCCCCTCCCGCGCACAGCAGGATCCACCGCGAATTCAGCCTCGGTGGCGGAGTAGACGGCCGCCGCTCCATCCCGCTCGAGCA
The DNA here is from genome assembly GCF_035984695.1 of Glaciihabitans sp. GrIS 2.15. Classification (NCBI taxonomy): domain Bacteria; kingdom Bacillati; phylum Actinomycetota; class Actinomycetes; order Micrococcales; family Microbacteriaceae; genus Glaciihabitans; species Glaciihabitans sp. GrIS 2.15. Next base: position 57,559 of record NZ_JAXCHU010000004.1, on the reverse strand, counting down.
GCTGCTTCTCGCCGCTGCGCAGTTGCACGAGCGTGCCGTCCGAGAACGGCGGCTGGCGGTCGGCATCCCGGCATCGCTCGATGAGTCGAGCGAGCGAGTCAGGAATTGACGGCCTGGGCAAGGCGCTCGGTGTCGTCTTCGTAGAGGTTGAAGCGATAGCCGACGTTGCGCACGGTGCCGATCAACGATTCGAGGTCGCCGAGCTTCGCGCGCAGGCGCCGCACGTGCACATCCACGGTGCGGGTGCCGCCGAAGTAGTCGTAGCCCCATACCTCGCTGAGCAACTGCTCGCGGGTGAAGACGCGGGACGGATGCGTCGCGAGAAACCGCAGGAGCTCGAATTCTTTGAATGTGAGGTCGAGGGGTCGCCCATGCACCTTCGCCGAGTAGCTCGCTTCGTCGATAACCACGCCAGAGGCGTGGATTTTGTTGCTGGTCTTGTCGAGTGCCTGGCGTCCGACGACGAGGCGGATGCGGGCATCCACTTCGGCGGGCCCCGCTGTCTCGAGGATCACGTCGTCCACGCCCCAGTCTGCACTCACGGCGGTGAGACCACCCTCGGTGAGGATGAGCATGAGGGGAACGTTCACACCGGTTGTGTTGAGGATCTTGCACAGTGACTTGGCACTTGCCAGGTCTCGCCGCGCGTCCACGAGAATGAGATCACAACTCGGCGCGGTGATGAGCGACGCCGGCTCGGCGGGGATCTGCCGCGTTCGGTGACTGAGAAGTCCGAGGGCGGGCAAGACATCGCTGTTGACGGCGGAGGTCAGGATCAATATCTGCGCCAACGAGTCCTCCAAGTGCCGATCAACAGTCTAAAGGCACTTGTGGGCCCCGTCAGGCGCGGGTAGGGCAGAATTAGGGCGTGACCCTCAACCAGCCCGCTACCCGCCTCGCGCTCACGAGCGTGGTTCCGGTGTGGTCGCTTGCGGTCGTCGGCTCTGTTCTCATCGGCTTGATCGCGCCCCGCCCGCAGTACCTTGACTGGTTAGCTCTCGTGCTCGCGGCGGATGTTCTGCTCACCTTCTGCATCCAGCTCGCGATAGTGCAAAAAGAAGGCCTTGTCGACCGCATGATGGCCTGCCTCGGCGGCTCGGTGCTGATTCTCGGCATCGCAACCCTCGTGCTTGGCACTCTGCAGCTGCGCGCCGCGTAGGATCGAAGCATGTATCTCGGTCTTGAGCTGTTCTTCATCGGCCTGCTGATTCTCACCACTCTTGCCATCGGTTATGTCTCCGTCGTGGTGCTGTTCAACCTCTTCCGCGGCCAGCGCTAGTCCGGGCCGCCGTGATCGATCTACCGGTCAACCTGCCTGCTGAGCTGGTACCGCTGTCCTGGCTGATCGGTGTCTGGGAAGGAACCGGTGTCGTCAACTACGACGTCGGGGGCGAAACCCGCAATTACGAGTTCGGGCACCGAATGAGTTTCACCCACGACGGACTCCCGCACCTCAACTACACCTCGTACACCTGGCTGCTCGATGACGATCTCACTCCTCTTGCCACCGAAACCGGCTACTGGCGGCTCAGCAGGCAAGCAACCGAGGGCGATCCGGGGCCGGGGCTGCTAGCGGGGGTGGGAATCCAGCCATTCACGACCGCGCGCGCGGTCGAGACCCTGCGTAACGCGACAGACGGGTTCGACATCGAGGTATCGATTCTGCATCCGGGCGGGGTGAGCGAGCTCTATGTCGGCCAGGTGAAAGGCCCACGTATCGACCTGGCAACGGACGCGGTGATGCGTTCCGTGACCTCGAAAGAGCACACCGCTTCTACCCGTATCTACGGCTTGGTCGACAACCACATGCTCTGGGCGTGGGACCTGGCTGCTCTCGGCCAGGAACTCGCCACCCATGCCTCCGGAAGGTTGGCTCGCCTTGAGTGAGCTCACGCGAAGCGGTGCAGTGGATGGTACCGGGGCGGATGCCGGCGTGGCCGCGCACTACGGCAACCCCCTCGCTGAGCAGCGCGCCCTCGCCGCGGGCGATGCGGTCGTCGACCTCTCCCATCGAGCAGTGCTTTCCATCTCCGGCGCCGATCGTCTCACCTGGATCAATTCGCTCACCTCGCAGAGCGTCACCGATCTGAAGCCGGGCCAGTCGAGCGAGACACTGCTCCTCGATGCGACCGGCCGCCTCGAGTACGCCGTGCGACTGCTCGACGACGGTGTCGATCTCTGGCTGCTTCTCGAGCGCGAGGAAGCGCCCGGCCTGTTGGCCTGGCTCTCCACAATGGTGTTCATGCTGCGCGTCGAGCTGCGGGACCGCACGAACGAGCTCGCGACGATCGGCGCTTTCGGGTCGCCGCAGATTCTCGTCGCCTCACCCAACGGCGTGCCGCTCGTGTGGAACGACCCGTGGTCGGCCGTGACTCCCGGGGGTTGGCAGTATGCCGCCGTCGAGCATCACCCGGCGGTGCAGTGGACGTACAGCGAAATGCTCATTCCTCGCGCAACTCTCGCCGAACTCGACCTGCCGTTAGCCGGATTTCTCGCCCTAGAGGCCCTCCGAATTGCCGCGTGGCGGCCACGGCTGGCCACCGAGGGCGACGAGAAGACCATCCCGCACGAACTCGACTGGCTGCGCTCGGCCGTGCACCTCACCAAGGGCTGCTACCGCGGGCAGGAAACGGTCGCCAAGGTGCACAATCTGGGGCATCCGCCGCGTCGCCTGGTGATGCTGCACCTCGACGGCTCCGACTCCGTGCTGCCGTCGCGCGGAGATGAGGTGCTGCTCGGCGAGAGCACGGTCGGGCATGTGACATCCGCCGCCCAACATTTCGAACTCGGTCCGATCGCGCTTGCGGTCGTCAAGCGCACCACCGATCCGCTGGCTGAACTTGCGGTGCGATCCGAGGGCATCCTCGTGCCAGCCGCCCAGGAGATCGTCGTGCCGCCCGACGCGGGAGCCGCTGCGAACGTGCCCCGACTGCCCCGTCTCGGCGCAGTCAAGCGCTGAGGATGAACGCGAGCAGCCTGCGCTCGGCGGTGCCGCACCTGTTCGACTTGCGGTCGTCGGGGGAGCGCGCCATCGATTCCCTGGTGCCGGCGCTGCAGATCGCGATCGCCGCCACCCTCTCCTACGCTTTCGCCCATTTCGTGCTCGGGCACGCGTTGCCCCTGATCGCGGTCACTGTCACGATCTCGAGCCTGGGATTCGTGCGGGATGCCCGCCCGCTACGGGTGCTCGAAACGGCCGTGGGAATGGTCATCGGTATCGCACTGAGCGAAGTGATGGTGCTCCTCATCGGTCAGGGCACCTGGCAGATCGCGGTCGTGCTGATGATCACTCTGGTGGTGGCGCGAGTATTGTCCTCGAGCAATGCGTTCGCGATCGCCGCCGGGGTGCAGTCGATGCTGGTCATCCTGCTTCCGGTCCCGCCCGGTGGACCGTTCGTGCGCAGCATCGACGGTATCGTCGCCGGTGTCGTAGCGCTAGCCGTCACCGCGCTGCTCCCGAGAGATCCGAGACGTTTCGCTAGTCGGGACGCTCGCCGCCTGTTCGCCTCACTCACCGACGCGCTCGCCTCCCTCGTCATCGCACTGGAGAAGGCGGACGAACCCGCCGCGGAGCACGCCCTCGAGGGCCTGCGCGCGACTCAGCCGGTCATTGATAGCTGGGCGGCATCCCTCGACTCGGCGGCAGCCATCGCGCGCATCTCACCGTTCCTCCGTCGGTACCGGCCCGACCTGCTCGCCCAGGTTCGGGTGCTGCGCGGCATGGATCTCGCCACGCGCAACCTGCGAGTGATCGCCCGGCGCATCGACTTCCTCGTGCGCGACGGGGTGCCGCGGCCCGTGATTGCATCGATCATGGCGAGCCTCGGCACCTCGGTCGAGCTACTCGGCCAGAGCCTCGACGACCCATTGCTCGGGGACACCGTGCGAGTCGGACTCGTGGCGGTGGTCGAGAGGCTGCGTCCGGACACCGCCGTCAAGGGTGCGCCGGTAACCGACTCGGTCGTGATCCTGATGATGCGACCGCTGCTGGTCGACCTGCTCACCGCGGCCGACCTGCCGGTCGATAAGGCCCGCGCGCTGCTTCCCGAGGTGTAGCTGCGGGGTCTTCTCACCAGGTAAAACCCTGGGGTGCCACCGCAGCCCAGTCCACGGTCAGTTCACCGAGCTTCCAGCGGGAACGGCCGGCCTGCACCGGCCAGCCCGCTTCGACCAGTCCCTTGGCGGTGGCGATCCACCGCTGCGATGGGCCGTAGGCCGAGAGGGAAGCGTTCAACTGCCAGTGTCGATCAAGGTCGAGAAGAAACTCGTGCACCCGTTCGCCCGGCACGTTGCGATGGATCAGCACCTTGGGAAGCCGCTCCGCCACGATGGACGGCCGTTCGAGGTCGGCGAGGCGCAGGCTCACCGTGAGGGTGCGCGGGCCGTCGGCCGCGACATCCACCCAGCTAGCCACAGAACCCACCTCATTGCAGGTGCCTTCGACCAGCACCCCGCCCGGCTCAAGGCGGGAGACCATGTGGTGCCAGGCGGCGAAAACTTCGGATTCCCGATACTGCCGCAAAACATTGAGTGCGCGGATGACCGTTGCCGATCGTCCACCGGGCAATGGAACCTCGAATCCGCCAAGAGTGAAGCGCACGCCGGGCCGGGCGGAGATCGCTGCCAGTTTCACCCGCGCCGGATCGATCTCGAGGCCGACCACCTCTACCTTCGGCAGCACCCGGCCCAGGCGTTGGTGTAATTCGAGAGTCGTCGTCGCGGATGCTCCGTATCCAAGGTCCACCACGAGCGGATCGGTCGCGCGGCGGAAGGCCGGAAGCTGCGCGATCCACCGGTCGACTCGGCGAAGGCGGTTGGTGCCGGTGGTCCCTCGCGTGATCGAACCGATGGGCATGACTCCAGTATCCCAGTGACTTTCCGCGCATCACTGCGGCGATTCTTGGGCCGAGGGAGTCCGGGCGCCGCGAATTGCAGGAGTCCCGGGGTGCAGGGCGCTCGGTAGAGTTGGCGCATGACGTACACGCTCATTCTTCTGCGCCACGGCAACTCCGATTGGAATAAGAAAAACCTGTTCACCGGTTGGGTGGATGTCGACCTGAGCGACCAGGGACGCGCCGAAGCTCGACGTGCGGGCGAGCTTCTCGCCGAGTCCGCAATCCTGCCGGACATCCAGTACACGAGTGTGCTCAAGCGCGCGATCCATACCGCGGACATCGCCCTGGATGTCGCGGATCGCGACTGGATCGACGTGAAACGCAGCTGGCGGCTGAACGAGCGCCACTACGGCGCGCTGCAGGGAAAGGACAAGGCGCAGACCCTCGCCGAGTATGGACCGGAGCAGTTCCTGACCTGGCGTCGCTCGTTCGACGTGCCGCCGCCGCCGCTGGCGGACGACAGCGAGTTCTCGCAGGCGCACGACCCGCGCTATGCCGGGCTCGGCGCGGATCTTCCGCGCACAGAGTCCCTCAAGTTGGTGATCGACCGGATGCTTCCCTACTGGGAATCCGAAATCACCGTCGACCTCGCCGCGGGCAAGACGGTGCTCGTGACCGCACACGGCAATTCACTTCGCGCTCTCGTGAAGCACCTCGACCACATTTCGGATGACGAGATTGCGGAACTCAATATCCCCACCGGCATCCCGCTCGTCTACACGCTTGACGAGACCTTCGCGCCGGTGAAACCGGGCGTGTACCTCGACCCAGAGGCCGCTGCCGCCGGCGCTGCCGCGGTCGCAGCGCAGGGGGCTCAGAAGTAGCTCGCGAGCGATCCCACCCGACCACCTCGGCTTTTTGCGACCACCTCGCTGTGTGAACAGCGAGGTGGTCGCAAAAACGGGAGATGGTGGGTGGCTGGCGTTACGACCCTCCGGGGTGGATTCCTGCGGCTACCCAGTCGCCAGTGGCGAGGTACTGCACCTTCTTGGCGATGGACACGGCGTGGTCGGCAAAACGCTCGTGATAGCGCGACGCGAGAGTGGCATCCACTGTGTCAACGGCCCCACCCTTCCAGCTCTCGCCGAGCACCTTCTCAAACACGCTGAGGTGCAACGCGTCGATCTGGTCGTCTTCGTTGCGGATCTCCTCTGCGAGCCGTACGTCTTCGGTGCGCAACAGTTCCGTCAGCTTGCGAGCGATCTGAACGTCGAGCCGGCCGAGTTCGGCGAAGGTGCTGCGGAGCGACTTCGGTACTACCTTGTCGGGAAAGCGGTATCGCGCGAGTTGGGCGATGTGTTCAGACATGTCGCCCATCCGCTCGAGCGAGGCGCTGATTCGCAGAGCGCTCACCACGATACGCAGGTCGCGGGCGACGGGCTGCTGCCGAGCAAGGATGTTGATGGCGAGCTCATCGAGTGCGATAGCCGCTGTGTCGATCCTGTCGTCGGCGGCGATGACGGCCTCGGCGAGAGACACGTTGGATTCATTGAAAGCGCGAGTGGCGTTGTCGATCGAGTTCTCTACGAGAGTCGCGATCTCCACTAGGCGTTCCTGCACCTCCGCCAGTTCCTGCTGAAATACCTCGCGCATCGTCTGAATCCCTTTCGCTGCGAGCCTTGGATTCCCGCACAGTTCTGCTCCAACCCTCTCCCGCGCAGGTGAACAGCGGGGGAACCGCGTCTGAACAACACGCCAAGTGCCGGAGCCGCATGTGGTGCGGGGGTGAGCCAACCTGCCGGATGTTACTAATCTAGTCGCTATGGACTCCGCCCTGTTGGTGCCGCTCGCGCTTGCGTTCGGCGTCGTCGTCGGCGCGGGCGTCACTGCGGTACTCGTTACGTCCGCACGCCGCGGCCAGCGGGCGGTGGATGTCGTGAGCACGGCGGTTCCAGACGGTGTCGACCAGGTGATCGAGGCCCTCGAATCCGCGGGAATCGTACTCGACCCGTCCAACACGGTGGTGAAGGCGAGCCCGGGCGCGATGGCGTTCGGACTGGTGTGGAACCAGTCGCTTGTGCATCCCGAACTCGTCACGATAGTTGACCGGGTGCGACGCTACGGTGAGCCGATCACCCAGGAGCTCGAGCTCGCCAGGGGACCGTTCGGCGACGCGAATATCTACCTGTTCGTGCGAGTTGCGCGCCTCGGTGCGCGCTACATCCTGTTGCTCGCGGAGGACCGTACCGAGTCCTACCGGCTCGACGAGGTGCGACGGGACTTCGTCGCCAATATCAGCCACGAACTCAAGACACCGATCGGCGCGGTCGGCCTGCTCGCCGAGGCACTCGAGGCGGCATCCGATGAGCCGGACCAGGTGCGCCGTTTCGCCAAACGTCTCACCAAGGAAGCGGATCGGCTTGCCCGCATCACCCAGGAGATCATCGAGCTCTCCCGGCTGCAGGCAGCGGATGCCCTCACAAAGCCCGAGGTCGTGGAGATCGATCGTGTTGTCGCGCTTGCCATCGACCAGAACCGGGTCGCCGCGGAATCCAGTCGGGTTACGATCGTCAGCGGCGGGGATGCCGGCGCGGAGGTCTACGGCGACGAGCCGCTCCTCGCGGTGGCCCTTCACAACCTCATCGCCAATGCAATCCAGTATTCGCCCAAGGGTTCCAGGGTCGGAGTGGGAGTGAAGAATTCCGACGGTATCGTCGAGATCGCGGTCACCGACCAGGGCATCGGTATCCCAGACGAGGAACTCGACCGGGTGTTCGAGCGCTTCTTCCGCATCGATCCCGCGCGTTCTCGCCATACCGGCGGATCGGGACTCGGCTTGAGCATCGTCAAGCACGTCGTGCAAAACCACGGCGGGGACATCCGGGTGTGGTCCCAGCCTGGCAATGGTTCGACCTTCACCATCCGACTGCCCAAGGCGTCTCTCGCTGTGGCAGCATCCCTGAAAGAGGCCTGAGTTGCGCATCCTGATCGTCGAAGACGAACCTTCCCTGAGCGAGCCGCTCGCCTTCCTTCTCGGGCGGGAGGGATACGAGACCTCGATCGCGGCGGACGGTAATTCCGCCCTCGCGGAATTCGACCGCAACAGTGCCGACCTCGTTCTCCTCGACCTGATGTTGCCCGGTATCGCTGGCACCGAGGTGTGCCGTGAGATCCGCACCCGCTCGCAGGTGCCGATCATCATGCTCACGGCGAAAGACAGTGAGGTGGATGTGGTGGTCGGCCTTGAGCTCGGGGCCGATGACTACGTGACGAAGCCCTATTCCACTCGTGAGTTGCTCGCCCGTATCCGAGCGGTCATGCGCCGTCGCGTAGAAGCGGACGAAGAAGACACCGCCATCCTGGAGTCCGGGGACGTGCGAATGGATGTCGATCGCCACACCGTCGCGGTGCGCGGTGTCGATACGGCCATGCCGCTCAAGGAATACGAGTTGCTCGAAGTGCTTCTGCGTAATTCCGGTCGGGTTCTCACTCGTGGGCAGCTCATCGACCGGGTCTGGGGCTCTGACTATTTCGGAGACACCAAGACGCTCGATGTGCACATCAAGCGCATCCGTTCCAAGATCGAAAAAGAACCGTCAGACCCGCAGATGCTTCTGACGGTGCGCGGACTGGGCTACCGCTTCGAACCCTGAGGGTTACAGGTTCTGCACAAACCGCAGCGCCGGGCTACTTGGTCGTCGTCGCCGATGGCGTGGGAACGGGGATGAGGGTCGGCTTCGCCGGGGGAGTCGCGGAGGGAAGAGGCGACGGTAACAGCTTCGAGTATTCGGTCAGGGATCCGTCGAGCACCGGAACGAGAAGTTGCTCGCCGGTCAGCGTGCCGTACTGGACGAACACTGGGAGGAGCGATCCGGCCTTCGAGTTGATGCCGCTGAAAAGCAGCTGGCGCGTGTCGGACGAGCCGAAGGTCTTCACCTCTCCCGCGTCGAGCTGCACGCGGGTGTCGACCTTGCCCGGTGTTCCGCTTGCGGTGGTGCCGTCGTACTGGATGAGCACGTTCACCGTTTTCTCGCCGTCGTTGATGAGGTTGACGAGGAAGCTCGCCTCCTGGCCGTTCTTGGTGAGGAGGAGTGCATTGCGCACCTTCACCTGGCCAACGGTGGTGCCGACTCCGTCGCTGGGGTCGTAGTGCTTTAGCGTTGCCTGCGGCGCGAAGAAGCTGCATCCGGCGGTGGAGAGCAACAGCGAAGCGGCCACTACGACGGTTGCGGCGATGCGAGCTCTCACGGGACCCTCCAGAACGAACGAAGACGATGGGAAGACGCGGCCGGGTGCCTCACGAAATCCTTTCGAAGTTTAGCCTACGGCCGCAGCCGCGGAGGCCAGAGCCCTTCACGCCAAACGCTCTGTGATAACCTCGTGGCCATTGAATTGGAGTGCTAGCAATGCTTTTCGAGGTCGATGAGACGGTCGTTTACCCGCGCCACGGCGCGGCGACGATCACCAATTTGTTGTCGTACCCGGTTACGGACGGGCAGTCCAATTGGTCGTGCCGCTACAGGACCGACGAACAGAAGGCCTCGACCGTGCTCGATGAGGTTTTTGCCTCCTGACACCGCGGGAACTGGCGCCCACTCCGGGATCGTCGTCGGCATCGTCGTCGTCGCGGCGGGAAGTGGGTCGCGGCTGGGGCATCCCGATCCGAAAGCATTCGTGCCCGTCGCTGGCCGCTCCATCCTCGCCCACGCCCTCGAGGGGGTATTCGGCAGCACTGAGCGGGCGCAGGTGGTGATTGTCGCCCCGGCAGACTGGGTCGCCGAAGCCCGCGATCTGGCCACCGCGGTCGCCGGTGCCGCTCACGAATCGGTGACCGTCGTCGTCGGATCGGCCTCTCGCCAGGGCTCCGTTGCCGCGGGGCTCGCGGCGCTCGCGCCGGGCATCGAGATCGTGCTGGTGCATGATGCGGCACGGTCATTCACCCCGTCAGCGCAATTCGACGCGGTCATCAAAGCCGTGCGCCAGACCGGGGCGGGCGTCATTCCCGGACTTCCGGTCTCCGACACGATCAAGCGGGTGGGAGACGGGCGTGCGACAGCCACCATCGATCGGTCCGATCTCGTCGCTGTGCAGACTCCGCAGGGTTTCCCTCGCGCGCAACTCGCTTCCGCCTATGCCGAGGCATCAGCGGACCACACCGATGATGCGGCACTGTTCGCGGCCGCCGGTCACGAGGTTCGGGTGATCGAGGGCGACTCCCAGGCATTCAAAATTACGACACCGTGGGACCTCCGCCGCGCTGAGTCCCTCATCCCCACGGTCGAGCGGGTCGAGCGGGTCGAGACCCGCACCGGCATCGGTATCGATGTGCATGCCTTCGACACCGCCCGCCCTCTCTGGCTCGGCGGCGTATTCTGGCCGGGCGAAGTCGGCCTTGCCGGCCACAGCGACGGGGATGCCGTGAGTCACGCCATCTGCGATGCACTGCTCTCCGCAGCGGGCCTCGGTGACCTCGGATCGAACTTCGGCACGGCCGAACCCCGGTTTGCGAATGCCCGTGGCGAAGTCTTCCTCTCGGCAACCGTCGAACTCGTGACCGCTGCGGGATTCATGATTAATAATGTGTCCGTGCAGGTGGTGGCCAACCATCCGAAAATCGGCACTCGCCGCAGCGAGATCGAAATACGGCTCAGTGACTGTGTGGGCGCACCGGTGAGTGTCGCGGCAACGACCTCCGACCGGCTCGGATTCACCGGGCGGGGCGAAGGCCTCAGCGTCATCGCGACCTGCCTCCTCGAGCGCAACCGAGAGAGGCGTACTCGGTAGGCTGGTGGGCGTGACAGTGCGCCTTTACGACTCCCGCTCGCAGGGGCTTCTCGACCTCGTGCCGATCGTCGAAGGGCACGTCGGCATCTATGTCTGCGGGCCGACGGTGCAGTCCTCGCCGCACATCGGACACTTGCGGTCTGCCCTCGTCTACGACCAGTGGCGCCGCTGGCTCAGCTATCGGGGCTTCTCCGTTACCCTGGTGCGTAATGTCACGGACATCGACGACAAGATCCTCGCGAGCGCGGCCACCGGCACGGAAGAGTGGTGGGCGCTCGCTTACCGGTACGAACTCGAGTTCAGTCGCGGGTACGAGCACCTCGGCATCCTCGCCCCCACCTACGAGCCCCGCGCGACCGCAAGCATCCCTCAAATGCAGCGCCTGATCGCCGAGCTGATCGAGCGCGGGCATGCGTACGTGTCCGATGACTCGTCGGCAGATGTCTACTTCGATGTGGCGTCCTGGCCGACCTACGGCGAACTCACCAACCAGAAATCCGGCGATCTCGCGACCTCAGCGGATGTCCTGGGCCGCGGCAAGCGCGACCCCCGCGACTTCGCCCTATGGAAGGGCCATAAGCCGGACGAGCCATCCTCGGCCTCCTATTCCTCGCCCTGGGGCGATGGACGGCCGGGCTGGCACATCGAGTGCTCGGCGATGGCGCAGCAGTATCTCGGCACCCGGTTCGACATCCACGGCGGCGGTCTCGACCTGCGCTTTCCGCACCATGAAAACGAATTGGCCCAGTCATCCGCCGCCGGGCACGGCTTCGCCAACGCCTGGGTTCACAACGGACTCGTGAATGTAAACGGGCAGAAGATGTCGAAGTCACTCGGCAACTCGATCTTCGCCGCCGAATTCCTCGAACGAGCCCGTCCGCTCGTGGTGCGCTACTACCTGGGATCCGCGCACTACCGCTCGACCATTGACTATCACGACGGCGCACTTCTCGAGGCGGAAGCTGCACTGGATCGCATCGAGGTCTTTCTCGATCGCGCCGCTCGACGCCTCGAGGGCACCCAGTTTGCGGGCAGTCGCCCGCAGCGAATTCCCGATGAATTCGCCGAGGCGATGGATGACGATCTGGCCATCCCCCAGGCCATGGCGGTACTCCACGAGCAGGTTCGCGCCGGCAACGCGGCCCTCGACGCGGAGGATCTCGGCAGCGCCGCGGCCCTTCAGGGCCAGGTGCTGGCCATGACCGAAGTTCTCGGAATCAACCCGATGGCCGTAGAATGGCAGACTGCTGCGGGTGATCCGGCGAGTGTAGCGCTCGCAATTCTCGTCGAGAGATTGCTCGAGGACAGGGCAGCGGCACGCAAGGCGCGCGATTTCAGTTCCGCCGATCGCATTCGCGATGAACTTGCCGCAGCCGGTATCCAGATCGAAGACACGCCCTCGGGGTCGCATTGGAGTCTTGACTAATGAAGAGCAGTGGAGCGAACAAGCCGCGCGCTGGAGCCGTGCGCAAAAGCAGCACCGGCAAGCAGGTGGGTTCCGGCGGTCAGGGCCGCCAGGCGCTCGAGGGCAAGAAGCCCACACCGAAGGCGTCCGACCGTCCCTATCATCCCGCGGGAAAGCGCAAGGCGGCGAACGACCGTTTCGCCGCGGCTGGCGGGAAGCGTCCGTCGAGCACCGGTGCACCGCAGCGAACCGCGACTCGCGTGAGTAACCCCAAGCAGTCGGACGAGTTCGAGGTCGTCACCGGCCGCAACTCCGTGCTCGAGGCCCTCCGCGCCAAGATCCCGGTGACCGCCCTCTACATCGCGACACGCATCGAATATGATGACCGCGTCAAGGAGGTTATGCAGATCGCCACCAAGCGTGGCCTGCCGATCCTCGAAGTCATGCGCCCTGAGCTCGACCGTCTCGCGGGATTCGACTCTGTGCATCAGGGGCTCGCGCTCAAGGTGCCGCCGTATGAGTATGCGCATCCCACCGACCTTCTCGACAAGATCGTCGCCAGCGGCCGGGTGCCTTTGCTGGTCGCACTGGACGGAGTGACCGATCCGCGCAACCTCGGAGCGATCATCCGCTCGGTCGCCGCCTTCGGCGGTCATGGTGTGATCGTGCCGCAGCGTCGTTCGGTTGGGCTCACCGCCGCGGCCTGGAAGACCTCTGCCGGAGCCGCCGCGCGCACCCCCGTCGCAATGGCCTCGAATCTCACCCAGACGCTCAAGGCCTTCAAGGAGCGCGGCGTCTTCGTGCTCGGCCTCGACGGTGGCGGGGACACCCCGCTGCCTGAGCTGTCCTGGGCGAAGGAACCCCTCGTCGTGGTTGTGGGCAGCGAGGGCAAGGGTCTTTCCCGCCTCGTCACCGAAACCTGCGATGCGATCGTGTCGATCCCAATCAATTCCTCGACGGAGTCCCTCAACGCCGGCATTGCCGCGAGCGTAACCCTCTACGAGATCTCTAAGCAGCGCGCGCGGAAGAAGTAGCCCCACTTTTTTGCCGATCGAGCAGGTCATGCCGATCGAGTATCGAGCGCGAGTCAGACCTTCGAGCGCCAGTCGTCCTCGGCAATGATGTCGACCGGTAATGTGATCGTGCCGGTCGCAGGTGCGATGACCGTGGCCTCGTCGCGACGATGGCGCAGCACGGTGTCCACATAGGAACTCACGGCCTCCGCGAGCGGAACGTCGCGGTTCTCGTTCTGCGACAGGTACCAGCGGTGGTCGAGCAATTGGTGAAACACCTCCGCGGGCTCAAGCCGACCCTTGAGCTCGCGCGGGATGGCACGGATCACCGGTTCGAACACCTTGGCGAGCCATTCGTGCGCCACCATCTCTTCGTCCTCGCCCTGTTTGTTGAAGGTCGCGGTATAGGAGTCGAGGTCGTTGAGCAGCCGACGGGCCTGGTTTTCCTGGGCATCCAGCCCGGTGAGTCGCAGCAGGCGGCGTTGGTGGTGACCGGCGTCTACGACCTTCGGCTGGATGCGAACCTGCGAGCCGGTGTCATCGGTCTTGATGGCCAACTCTTCGATATCGAAGCCGAGTTCGTTGAGTCGCTCTACTCGCTCGTTGATGCGCCAGCGTTCGGAGGAGGAGAAGGATTCGGATCCGGTGAGCTCGATCCAGAGGCTGCGATACGCGGCGACGATACCGTTCGACACCTCCACTGGATCCAGTCCCTCCTCCAGTCGCCCACCCGCGGCAAGGTCGAGCAGCTCGCCCGCGATGTTCACGCGCGCGATCTCGAGGTCGTTCTCGCGCTGGCCGTTTGACAGCCCGTTGTAGAGCTGGCCGGTCTCAGCATCCACAAGATAGGCGGCGAACGAGCCGGCATCGCGACGGAAAAGAGTGTTGGAAAGCGAGACATCACCCCAGAAGAAGCCGATGATGTGCAGGCGTACCAGAAGCACGGCCAGTGCGTCGACAGTGCGCGTGGCGGTGTCGGGGCGAAGGGTCTGTGAGTACAGCGCTCGATAGGGCAATGAGAACTTGAGATGCCGGGTGATAAGCACGGAGTCGAGATCGTTACCCTCGTCATCCGTGCGATTCGTGATCACCGCGACGGGGTCGACGCACGGCACATCGAGCTTCTGCAGGGTGCGCAGCATCTCGTATTCGCGGCGGGCGAGCTCCGCGGATGTCTCCTTGATCGCGATCACGTAGCCGCTGAGGTGCACGAATCGAACCAGGTGTCGCGAGATACCCTTCGGCAAAGCGGCGATCACGCTGTCCGGCCACGTGTCGAGCGGCAGGTTCCATGGCAGGTCGAGGAGAGTGGGGTCGACCGTCGCCGAGGTGATGTTGAGGGAACCGCTCATGTGCTCTGCCTATCGGAGTCGCGCGTACGAAGGTGACAAAAAAATGCGGGCGACGACACAAGATCGTCGCCCGCACTCTCGGGTATTCGACGGGCTAGTCGACCACGGCCTTGCTCAAGCGGTCGCCCGACGCGATGTCGAAGGCGTGCACGTGCGCCGGCTCGGGAAGGATGAAAACCGTGTCACCGGCGTTCGGGTGCGAACGTCCATCGACGCGAGCGACGATGTCGACGCGCGAGCCGTCGATGTCGGTGTGGCCGTAGAGGTAGCCATCCGCACCGAGCTCTTCGACCAGGTCGACCGCGACCTGGAGGCCCTCACCCGAGGTGGAGACGCGCACGTCTTCCGGGCGAACTCCGATGGTGACCTTGGTGTTGTCGGTCTTTCCCATGGTGGCGCGGTCGAGCGCGGCGACCGCCGTGCCGAACTCGAGGCCACCCTCGACGAGGTCCGCTGTGAACAGGTTCATCGCCGGGGAGCCGATGAAGCCGGCCACAAAGACGTTCCTCGGGTTGGCGTAGAGGTCGCGGGGCGTTCCGACCTGCTGGAGCACGCCATCCTTCAGTACCGCGATGCGGTCACCCATGGTGAGCGCCTCGGTCTGGTCGTGCGTGACGTAGACGGTGGTGACGCCGAGTCGACGCTGGAGGGATGCGATCTGGGTGCGAGTCTGCACGCGCAGCTTGGCGTCGAGGTTCGACAGCGGCTCGTCCATGAGGAATACCTGGGGCTGACGCACGATCGCACGACCCATGGCGACGCGCTGGCGCTGACCGCCGGAAAGAGCCTTCGGCTTGCGGCCGAGATAGGGCTCGAGGTCGAGGAGCTTGGCGGCTTCGAGTACGCGGGTGGCGCGCTCGTCCTTGTTGACACCGGCGATCTTGAGCGCGAAGCCCATGTTCTCGGCAACGGTCATATGCGGGTAGAGGGCATAGTTCTGAAACACCATCGCGATGTCACGATCTTTCGGCGGCACGTCGGTGACGTTGCGATCTCCGATGAGAATATTCCCGTCGTTGACCTCTTCGAGACCGGCCAGCATGCGCAGCGACGTGGACTTTCCGCAGCCCGATGGTCCGACCAGAACAAGAAACTCGCCGTCGGAGACGTGGAGGTCGAGTGCGTCGACCGCCGGTTTCGTCGAGCCGGGGTAGAGGCGGGTTGCTTTGTCAAAAGTGACAGAGGCCATGGTTGAACAACTCCTTCACCGGCAGGTACGTGCCGGACGATCCGTAGTGAATGGATGATGGTGCAGGGCCATTATGACACTGGAACTGGGCACACGCGCAGCACAATTCCTCTGGAGAGGCCGGAATCTGTGGCACTGTAGCTTTTTCCCAGACAGCGTGTCTAGGGTTCTTAGGGCCCCGCTCACAGCAAACTGCAGCGGCTGACGGCCACGGCATTGATGGATAGCGAGTGAGGTTCGATGACCTACGACGGTTCGAGTGACAGCGGTCTCAGTAAAAACGAGAGGCGCGAGGCCGCGCGCGAGAAGTCCCGTGTGCTGCGCGAGCAGCAGAAGAAAAAGGATCGGCGTAGTCGCGTAATCCTGCAGGGGAGCCTTGCTGTGCTGGTGATTGCCATAGTCGCCGTCGTCGGTCTCGTGATCGTCAACAGCGTGCGTCCACCCTCGCCCGGCCCAGCGAATATGCTCAGTGACGGCATCAAGATTGGCGAGGGCTTTAAGGCCATGCCGACCGGCGCCCTCCAGCCGGATGATTCCCCTATCCCGTCCAAGACGAATGCCAAGAACGTGATCGACCTTCGCGTCTACATCGACTATCAGTGCAAGTACTGCGGCAACTTCGAGGCGACCAACGCTGCCCAGATCAAGAAATGGGTGTCAATCGGGGCGGCCACCCTGGAGATCCATCCGCTCGCCATCCTCGACCAGGCCTCGCTCGGCAAGAAGTATTCCACGCGATCTGCAAACGCGGCGGCATGCGTTGCGAACTACTCGCCCAACCAGTTCTTCGACTTCAGCGCCCTGCTCTTCACGAACCAGCCGAAGGAGAACACGGAAGGCCTTACCGATGACCAGATCATCGCGCTGACTCGAAAGGCCAAGGTGAGCAAGGCCGATTCGATCACAACCTGCATCACCGATCAGGAGTTTAAATCCTGGACGAATGCCGCGACGGAGCGTGCGACGACCGATCCTTTGGCCGGCACCGACGTGAAGAAGCTCGCCGGTACTCCGACGGTCATCATCAACGGCAAGAAGTATGCCGGAGCTATCGACAGCGCCGCCGACTTCGCCAGTGCGATGTCGAAGGCCTCGGGTGACAGCTTCAGTGAGGATTCAACGGCCACGCCAAGCCCGAATCCCTCGCCGTCTGCCAGCGCCGGCGAATAGGACCCCGATAGGCAAGAAGGGCCGGGCCGAGAGGTCCGGCCCTTCTTCTGTGGTCAGTCCCGCAGCGCCGGCACCGGAGCCGAGGTGATGATCTTGCCCGGGTTGAACGTGTTCGTTGGGTCGGCCGAGTCGAACAATCCCTGCATCACCGCGACCCCACTGGTCGAAATATCCTGCTCGAGCCACGGGGCATGTTCGAGACCGACACCATGGTGGTGGGACACCGTTCCACCCGAGTCGATGAAAGCCTGCTGGATGGCGCTCTTGACCACGGTGTACTGGTCGAGCGAGTCTCCACTCGGCAGGTAGGCGAAGGTGAAATAGAGGCATGCTCCGGAGTGATACGAGTGGGAGAGGTGGGCCATGATCCAGCCCTTCACCCCGATCTCGTCGAATGCGGCGTTGGCAGCAGCCATCACGTTGTCATAGAGAGCGGGGAGCTTCGACCACGGAGCCGAGGTCTCCGAGACATCCGCAGATCCGCCAAGGTCGAGCAGGAAGTCACGAATGTACGGGGTATCGAATTTCTTCTGGTCGTAGAGTGCGCCGGGACCCTTGCCAACGCCGATACCGCCGTGCCGTTTGACGATGCGCCCGACGAGCTTCTCATTGCGGGCGACATGCTCATCGCTGCCTTCGTAGCCGATGAAGGAGAGGCACATCTTGTCGGTGTCCCAGCCCTTCGACTTGAGGAAAACACCGAGGCCCTTGGTCACCAGACTCGAGATGCCCTTGCTCTCCTTGCTCGTAGCGAACGAGAACACCGTCTCCCGGCCGTCCGAGACTCGGGTGACGGAGGGGGTGGCATCGCTCTCCGAGATCTCCTTCATTGAGGCAAGCCCGTCACTCCAGGTCGGGTAGAGGTAGGCCTGGATTTCGCGCTTAGCCGGAATGCGGTGCACCTGGACGGTAACCTCGGTGATCACGCCCAGACGGCCTTCGCTGCCCAGGATCATCTCGCGAACACTCGGGCCGGTGGAAGCGCTCGGGATGGCGCGGATGACCAGCACGGTTCCCGGCCGCACAACGCGGAGGCCCTTGGCAATGTCTGCGATATCGCCGTACTTGTCGGACTGCATTCCGGAGGAACGGGTGGCTACCCAGCCACCGACGGTCGAGTGCGTGAAGCTGTCGGGAAAGTGGCCGATCGTCCAGCCGCGCTTCTCGAGCTGGGCTTCGAGGTCGGGGCCCTGTGCGCCGGCCTCGATGCGGGCCAGACCCGACCCTTCGTCGATGTCGATCACGCGGTTGAGTCGTCCGAGGTCGAGGGAGATCACGGTGCGGGTCTCATCGGCGAGTGGCTCAAGACTGCCCACGATGTTGCTGCCACCACCGAACGGAATAATCACGGCGTCGGCCGCGACGGCGGCATCCACCACCTGCTGCACCTCGGCCTCATCGGCCGGGTAGACCACGACATCGGGGGTTCGGGCGAGGGACCCGGCTCGCACCCGGATGAGATCGCGGATGCTCTTGCCGAAGGTGTGCACGACGCGGCTGAGGTCGTCCGTGATCACGTGGTCGTCTCCGGCGATCGCTACGAGCTGCGCCAGGAAGTCTCTGCTTGCACGGCTGGCCGGCACATCGAGGTCGTCGAAGGACGGGGCCGCGACCGTGGGCGCTCCCGGCTCAAGGCCGAGGGCGAACGTGAGGAAGGGGGCGAAGCCGGGCTTGTCGTCGTGATGGAACGCGACGCCATCCCGTCCCCAGCCCCACCACTTCATGTGCTGTACATCGGTCACTTCTGTGCTCCTCTTGTTGCGTATGCCCGCGGCTATTTTCGCCGCGGCAGTTCGTGCCGACCGAGAATATCGGCCGAATGCAGTTCTCTCAGACGCAGGATCTCCTGGCGCGCGCGCTCGGCGAATTCTCCTTTGGACTCGCCCTCGGCGACGCGAAGCGGATCCCCGAAGACCACACCGACGGGAAATCTGCCGCGCTTCGGCCAGTTCGTACCGCGCGGGTGAGCGATGTGTGCTCCGATAAGGGCCACCGGGATGCAGGGCACATCACATGCCGCGGCCAGTGCTGCCGCGCCCGGCTTGAAGCGACCGAGCTCGCCGTCTTTCGATCGCGTGCCCTCCGGGAAGATCAGCACCGGGATGCCGCGCATCAGCAGCGAACGTGCGCTCGTCGACGAGGTCTGTGTCCCCGTTCGTCGCACCGGGAAAGCGTTGAAGAACAGCGCGGTGAGGCCACGACGCCACCAAACGTTGAAAAAGTAATCCGCAGCGGCACCCGCGGCGAGGTACCGCGCGAGGGGACGGGGTAGCGAGCCGACGATGAGGGGAGTGTCGAGGTGGCTGGAGTGATTCGCCACAACGACGAATCCTCCCTTGACATCCTTGAGTTTCTCGCTTCGGATCACGGTGACGCGGGTGAGCGACCAGATGAGAGGTTTGAGGAGGGCACGCTGGGCAAGGAAGCGGGCGATCGCCTGGTACGGCGAGTTGAAACGATCGTGAAGCCGCTTGGCTGCGGATCGCGGGAGGAAGGGGCGGGAATTGAGTGGCATTCGCACCGTCACCGTGCCACAGGCTTCCGTCGCGATGACGAAATCGCGCCGGAAAAGGAACGGATGGCACCCTTCGGAGCGAGGCGGGCCAAGCCGATGAGAGCTCGGTAGCGAAGAGTAGGTATGGAAATCACAGTGCCTCGATCCACGTCGCGCAAGGCTGCGCTCACCAACTGTTCGGCGTCGAGCCACATAAAGTTTGGGATGCTGCTCGAACGGATGCCGGCCCGATCATGAAATTCCGTGCGAACCCATCCCGGGCAGAGGGCTGTCACGCCCACGCCGGTGCCCCGCAGTTCGACCGAGAGGCCCTCGGTGAACGAGGTGACCCACGCCTTGATGGACGAGTAGCTGCCCATGGTGAGGAAACCGGCGGTGCTCGAAACGTTTACGATCTTGCCGGAGCCTCGCTCCACCATTCCGCGGGCGGCGGCGCCGGACAGCACAAACACCGCGCGGCACATCACCTCGAAGCCGCGATCGAATTCGGACACGTCGATATCGAGGAGCGAGGCATGCATGCCGAATCCGGCATTGTTCACCAGAATTTCGATGGAACGACTCGGGTCGCTGAGGCGATCGACTACTCGAGCGACGTCACCACGGTCCGCCAGGTCGGCCGACAGCACCTCGACGGTGCGACCGATGGCCCGCAACTCGGCAGCCATCTCGTCGAGGCGATCGATCGATCGAGCGACGAGAACGAGATCGTATCCACGCGCAGCGAGGAGTCGGGCGAACGCGGCACCAATGCCCGACGTCCCACCGGTGACGAGAGCTACACCCATGCCGTTAGGTTACGCTGCTCACGGGGGACCGGTTGCCTAAACGGGGGCTCCGATGGTAGCAAGGGCTTGAAATCATGACATTTGCGAATGGAGATTCCACCACGCACTTTCCGGCGGGTTCCGACAGGGCATCCCCGGCAAGATTCGATGTACGCGCCTTTGCCCGTAGTGCGCAGGGCAATCACCGCGAAACGCTCCGGCTCGACGAATTCGCCACCGACCCACTCTCTGGTGAAAGCCTCCGTGCGGTGCGCTACCTTGCTCGCCTCGAGAGCGGAACAATGGAGCAGTTGCGCAACCTGCTCGTGACGGCGACCCATAAAGATGCGCGAATCACCGCATTCCTGGTGACCTGGGCGTTCGAGAAGTTCTGGATCGCCGATGCCCTTGACGCCGTGCTCGAGGCGAACGGGCAGCGGAAGTCCCACGAGGCTGCCGAGGGGTCGACCCGTCGATCCAGAATCGAATCAGTGGAGCGCCGCGGACCCATTCGCCGGGCTATCACCGGACTGATCCAGGGCGTTCCGATCATCGGCGTGCACGTGACCTCGGGCCTGGTCGACGAATGGATCACCCGTGCGGCATATGACCGGCTCGAGACTGCCAGCGCGAACCCAGCCCTCTCGTCGGCAATCTCCACCATCCTCGGCGTGAAGGCACGACATGTGGCCTTCTTCGACCACGAGGCACGTGAACGACTGGCGGATGACCCGCGCGCCGCCTCCCTCACCCGCAGGTCGCTCGAGCGCCAGGTGTGGCCGATTGGCGCCATCGATCGTGCCGACGACGACCGCTCGTTCTTCGAGTCGTTCGTGTTCGGCTCTGACGAGGGCCGCGCTCGTGCCGCGGATATCGGGCGCCGCGTCGCCGAGCTGCCCGGCATGGACTCTCGCATCGGTGACGCCGTCGCCCGTAAGCTGCACGCGTGACTGCCGCCGACGAGACCGCGAAGAAGGCTCCCGCTCGCAAGTCAAGGGCAAAGCCGAAGGTCGCGACTGCGCTGGCGTCAAGCCTCGGCTCCTCGCACATCTTCCTCACCGGTGGCACCGGTTTCGTGGGGCAGGCGATCCTCGAGCGGTTGCTGTCGTCGCACCCGGACACCACGATCTCGTTGCTCATCCGCTCCAAGGGCAGTACGAGTGCCACCGATCGCCTGGGCACCCTACTGCGCAAGCCGGTGTTCCGACTTTGGCGCGAACGGGTCGGGGACGACGAGGTAGAGCGTGCCGTGCGAGATCGGCTCCGGGTGGTCGAGGGCGACCTCGGTTCAGTGCCAGCGCTCCCGTCCGATGTGGATATCGTGATCCACAGCGCTTCGTCGGTGTCGTTCGACCCTCCCATCGACCAGGCCTTCGAGACGAATCTCGGAGGAGCGGTCTCGCTCTACACGGCCCTCCAGGAGAGCGGCGCCGATCCGCACGTCGTGCACGTGTCTACGGCGTATGTTGGCGGCATCCGCAAGGGAATCGTGCCGGAGGCCCGTCTCGCTCACTCCGTGGACTGGCGGAGCGAGTTCGAGGCGGCCCGCGATGCGCGGGTCCGCGTCGAAATGGCCTCACGCCAGCCGGAGACCCTCCGTCGCCTGATCGGGGATGCTCGTGCCGAGCACGGCAAGGAGGGTCCACAAGCCGTCGCGAGGGCTGGCGAGGCCGCGCGAGTGGAATGGGTGCGTTCGCGTCTCGTTGACTACGGTCGCACGCGGGCAGAGAGCCTCGGCTGGACCGATGTCTACACGCTCACCAAGGCATTCGCCGAGCGCGCAGCGGAGGAGCTGTGGGGGGATGTCGGTCATCGTTTGTCCGTGGTTCGCCCCGCGATTATCGAGAGTGCCTTGCGGCATCCTTTCCCCGGCTGGATCGACGGTTTCAAGGTGGCCGATCCGCTCATCCTGGCCTACGGCCGTGGACTTCTTCCCGAATTCCCCGGGCTTCCCGACAGTGTGCTCGACGTGATCCCGGTGGACTTCGTGGTCAATGCGATCGTTGCGATTGCCGCGCGCCCTGCCCCGGTCGCCCAGTACGTGCACGTGAGCTCCGGCGCGAGCAACCCGCTGCCGATCCATCGCATGCTGCAGAACATGAAGGAATTCTTCACCGCGAACCCGATGCCGCACGCCAGCGAAGGCCAGGTGCGCGTTCCGACCTGGAGTTTTCCGGGGGACCGCAAGGTGGAGCGTGCCCTGCGCAGCCAGGAGCGCTGGAATGACCGGCGAGAACAACTGCTGGAACGATTCCCGTCGACTGCCCGCACCCGCGCGCAGATCGCGAAGGTCACGTCCCGCCGCAGCGATCTCGAATCGCTGCGCAACTTTGCCGAGCTGTATCGCGCCTACGTGCAGACCGAGATCATCTTCGACGATCGACAGCTGCGTGCCCTCGGGAATTCCCTCGCACCTTCGCCAGAAGAGGACACCGGATTCGACGTGACGACGATCGACTGGGAGGACTACCTCCAGCGCGTTCACTTCCCGGCCATCACGACGCTCACTCGCGCATTCGCGGTGCGTCCCGCGGCGGCAGAGAAGGTGCAGAAGGCGCTTCCGGAGCGCACGGATGTCATGGCCGTTTTCGACCTCGAGGGCACTGTCGTCGACTCCAACATCGTCGAGCAGTACCTGTGGGTGCGCTCGGCCGGATTCCGAAAGGCGGCCTGGCCCGCCGAGGTAGCGAGCCTGCTCGGATCGCTCCCCGGCTACCTGAGCGCCGAGCGCAGAGACCGAGGCGAGTTCATCCGCGTCTTCCTTCGTCGGTACAGTGGCATGCCGGCAGCACGCCTCGAGAGCGTCGTCTCCGGCGGCTACCGCGAGACGCTGCTGCGACACACCATGCCCGCCGCCATCGCCCGTATCAAGGAACACCGGGCCGCCGGCCATCGCACCGTGCTCGTCACGGGATCCATCGGCACGCTCGTAGCGCCACTTGCCGATCTCTTCGACGAGGTGATCGCCGGGTCGATGCACGAGCGCGATGGTGTGCTCACCGGTTATCTCGCCCAGCCGCCGCTTGTCGACGAGGCCCGCGCTGCCTGGTTGCTGCGGTACGCCGAAACCAACGGTTTCGATCTCTCACAGAGTTACGGCTACGGTGACAGTCATGCCGACCTGGTCTGGCTCGAGCTGCTGGGAAACCCCAGCGCCGTCAATCCGGACACCAATCTGTCGCGCGAAGCGCAACGAAGAAAGTGGAGCATCCACAACTGGAAACGCGGATCCCACCCCACTGGTTCGTAACAGCTCGAAAGGAGCGGGAGAGTAGCCGCCTGGCCTCTTCCCACAGCACATGGCATTCGATGTAGACAAGTACACCGCGACCTCGGTCTCCGTGAATTGGGACGATCTCGACCTGGAGCGTTTTCACGAGCATCCGCTTCCCGAAGGATCCCTCCGGACGCTTCGATATATGGCGGATGTGGAATATCACACCGTTTGCTACACCCGCGACCTGCTCACCACCCCCTCCCATAAGGAAGCGGACATGAGCGCCTTCATGACAATGTGGAACCGCGAGGAGTTCTGGCATGGCGAGGCGCTGGCGACAGTTCTCGGCATCCACGGAATCGTTGTTGACTTCGATGAGATCAAGGCCGATCGGTTGAAGCTCGGGTGGAAGGACAAGCTCGACCCGATCAAGCAGTCCATTGCCGGTAAGCTCGTTGGCACGGACTTCGTGGCCGTGCACATGGCCTGGGGCGCCGCGAACGAGTGGTCGGCGATCACCGCCTATAACCGCATGGCCGAGCTCGAGGAAGACCCGGTGCTCGCCGAACTGCTCAAGCGGATCGCAAGGCAGGAGGCGCGCCACGTGGCGTTCTACACCTCCCAGGCCCGCGATCGCCTCGCTAAGAGTCGCAAGGCGCAG
The DNA here is from genome assembly GCF_035984695.1 of Glaciihabitans sp. GrIS 2.15. Classification (NCBI taxonomy): domain Bacteria; kingdom Bacillati; phylum Actinomycetota; class Actinomycetes; order Micrococcales; family Microbacteriaceae; genus Glaciihabitans; species Glaciihabitans sp. GrIS 2.15. Next base: position 33,651 of record NZ_JAXCHU010000004.1, on the reverse strand, counting down.
GTGCTCGCGCGCTTCGCGCTCAAGAACTTCTGGGCTCCGGTCGGCTCAAGCATCATGGACCGCACCGAGGTCGTGCACGTGATGGGTCACCTCATGGGCGGACCCGAAGGCCGAAAGGGCGCCCGTAAGATCGACGCAGCCATCGCGGGCCTCCCCGGAATGGAAGGCCTCACGATCGTCGAAGACTCCCTGAACAAGCTCGGCGTCGCCGCCTGATCCCGCGTTGCCGCTCTCGGCATCCACCTCCCGTTTTTGCGACCACCTCCGTGTGCAAACCTGCGGGTGGTCGCAAAAACGGGTGATGGATGTGGGGTACGCGGCGCGGCGAGGGGGCTCGGCTTCGTTGCCGGGAGCGACCTCTCGTAGAGGAAATCTGCCGACTGACTGCCGTCGGCGCAAACGGGCCGGAGGGCGTGGAGTCGTTGCGAAAATCGGACCCGCATCCGGCAGCGAGGAAATCCACGCAGGCACAGGTCGAGGGCGGCATCCGTTACGCCTCGTTTGTTGCGGATGACGGGCCGCCCGCGCGCAGGGAGCTGACGGTGTAAGGGCTCCGATTCGCCCAGACGCGCACAAGGCCCTGCGAATCCGCCGGACCGCACATCCACCTCCCGTTTTTACGATCACCTCCCTGTGCAGACCTGCAGGTGCTCGCAAAAACGGGAGGTGGTTGCCGGGCGGTGTGGAGCCCCCTGTCGGATTCGAACCGACGACCCCCGCTTTACAAGAGCGGTGCTCTGGCCAACTGAGCTAAGGGGGCGAACGGGTATTCATATTACTTGCCGTGTGCGGGTCGTCGCGCCGGGGCCGATAACGTTGGACCTCATGACACTCGTGCACCCGGCCCACTCGCGAACCGCCGTCACGCTCGGGCTTCTCGGGGCCATCATCGTTGGTGTGCTCACCGCCATCCAGTCCCGGGTGAACGGCGAGTTCGGTCGGGCACTCGCGGACGGTTATCTCGCCGCCGTCATCTCTTTCGGTTCGGGTCTCGTCATCCTGCTTGTTGCGCTGAGCGTGTGGGCTCCGGGGCGGCGCGGACTGCGGGTGGCATTCGGCTCCGTGCGCACGGGTACCACCCCGTGGTGGTACCTCTGCGGGGGAGCGGGCGGCGCCCTGTTCGTGCTCTCGCAGGGCATCACCGGGGCGGTGCTCGGGATCGCGCTGTTCACCGTTGCCGCCGTCTGCGGCCAGACGCTCAGTGGACTCGCGATTGATCGCAACGGTATCGGCCACACCCCGCCAGCCGCGATCACCTTTACCCGCCTTGTCGGCTCCGTGCTTTCGCTCGCGGCGGTCGGAGTAGCCGTCTCGGCGGGCTTCGGCGGCGACATCCCGGCCTGGATGCTTCTGCTCCCCTTCGCGGCGGGGTTCGCGGTGGCCGTCCAGCAGGCCGTAAACGGGCAGGTGCGCCGCGTCGCGGGATCTGCGCTCGCGGCCACCTTCATGAACTTCCTCGTCGGCACGATCGTGCTGCTCGTCGTCTGCCTGGTGCACGAGGCCATCGTCGGGCTGCCCGAGCGGATGCCGACCAACCCGGTGCTCTACCTCGGCGGCCTCATCGGCACGATCTTCATCGGCGGCGCGGTGATCGTCGTGCGAGTCACCGGGGTTCTGCTTCTGGGGCTCGGCTCAGTTGCCGGCCAACTGGTGATGTCGCTCGTGCTCGACGTCGTACTTCCGACGCGGGGCCAGGTAATTGTGACCTCTACCGTAATCGGCACTCTGCTCACGCTCGTGGCGGTCATGATCGCCGCACTCCCGTCTCGCACGCTCGGAAAACTGCCGATCAGAGGACGCTGAGGTATTGCTCTGAGGGGAACGGCTTGCGTTCGCCAGCTTTCTCGCCGCCGTCGCGACCGCCGACATAGAGCCAGCCGAGCAGTTGCTCGGTGTCGGCGAGACCGTGCATCACGCGCACCGGCAGCGAGCGGGTGAGGTGGCCGGAGCGCCACATGACACCCCAGCCCGCCTCATCCAACAACAGGCTGAGCGTGTGGGCAACGCCGGATGCCGCGACCTCCTGCTCCCAGTCGGCCACTTTGTGACTCGGCTGGAATGATGCGACCACGGCGATGAGCAGGGATGCCCGCAGCGGCTTGTCGGCGAGCTTCGCCGCATCCTTCGCGTCGGCCCCGCTCGCCTCGGTGAACGCTACTCCGAGGCGGGCGCGAGCATCCCCGCGCAGTTCGATCAGCCGCCACGGACGCAGCGATCCATGGTCGGCGACGGAGGCCGCGGCCGCGACGAGGGGCAGCAGCTCGGCGTGGCTAGGGGCGTCAGCCGTCACCCTTGGTTGCGAGCGGCGGCGGGTGACGGCTTCCAGGATCGACATCGACGGCTCAGCTTTCTTCGGTGAAGTCCAACGAGAGCGAGTTCATGCAGTACCGGTCGCCGGTGGGCGTCTGGTAAGCGTCGTCGAAAAGATGCCCGAGGTGCGAACCGCAGTTGGCGCAGAGTACCTCGGTGCGGGTCATCAAGAGGCTCTTGTCGGTCTTGAGGATCACGGCATCGGGGTTGACCGATTCGTAGAAGCTCGGCCAGCCCGATCCGGACTCGAATTTCGTGTTGCTGGCGAAAAGCTCGGCCTGACACGCGCCGCAGGTGTAGACCCCGGCGCGCTTCTCATCGAGCAGTGCTCCCGACCAGGGGCGCTCGGTGGCGGCCTCGCGCAGGATCGAGAACCGGGTGGGGTCAAGTTCCGCACGCCATTGTGAGTCGCTCTTGGCAACCGGGTAGGAGGTGGAGTCGGTGTTCTTGCTCATGAGGAGTCCTTAGGGGATAAGACGGTCAAGATGAAACCTTCATCTTATTAAACTCGGCACCATGCCCGAATGTTCCGTCGTCCAGAAATCGTGGAGTGAACTCACACTGGAGGTGCTCTACTCCTTCGTCAAGCTGCGTACCGATGTCTTTTTCGTAGAGCAGCGAATCGATGAGGAAGAACTCGACAACCGCGATCAGGAACCTACCACCGAGCACCTCTGGATCGCGGATGCCACTGGCACGGCCGCCTACCTGCGCGTGCTGTTCGATGCCGAAGCCTCCCATCTCGACGCCAACCTCTGTCTCGGCCGGGTGGTCGTGCGGGCGGATCGTCGCGGCGAAGGCCTCGCGCAGGTGCTCCTTGCCCGCGTGATAGAGCAGCACGGCCACGAGTCAATGCTGCTGCACTCCCAGGAGTACATCGCCCCGCTCTATGCCAAGTTCGGCTTCGGATCCTTCGGCGGGAGCTACATCGAGGCGGGCATCCCGCACATCTCGATGTACCGCGCGGGTCATTAGTGGATACCTCCACCTGGTACCGCGACTTTGGTGAGCTCGAGGCGCGTGGCCAGTCCGCGATCTACGAGCAGTGGGCGCTGGGTGTGGCGGATGACCCAGCGCTGATCACTCTCATCGAGGAGCTTCCCCTGCAAAAGCGGCAGCCCAATCTCGTCTTCGCCTGCGCACGCCTGCTCGGGGCGCCAGAGAGGGACTACCCGGCCTTCCGACGCTGGCTCATGCCGAACTGGTCGGCAGTTGTCAGTGAGGCTCTTGCTCGCAGCACGCAGACCAACGAGGCCAGGCGCTGCGCGTCACTCTTGCCGGCGCTGTCACTGATCCCCGGTCCGCTCGCCCTGCTCGAGGTCGGTGCGAGCGCCGGCCTGTGTCTCTTCCCCGACCGCTACAGCTACTCCTACGACGGCGGCGCGCCCCGTGATCCCCCGGCCGGACCGAGCACGGTGTTGCTCGAGTCCACGACGACAGGAGGAATGCCGCGGCCGAGATCGGTGCCGCGGATCGTCTGGCGGGCCGGCCTCGACCTCCATCCCCTCGATGTGCGCGATGCCGACGACATGTACTGGCTCGAGACGCTGGTCTGGCCGGAGCAACACGAGCGCCGCGCACGGTTGCGTGCCGCCATCCGCATTGCCGCTGAAAATCCGCCGCGTATCGTGCGGGGGGATGCCTCGGTGCTCGCGTCTCTCGCCGCGCAGGCTCCGGATGACGCGACCCTGGTCGTGATCACGAGTGCAGTACTCGTCTACCTGCCGTTCGCCGCGCGGATGCGTTTCGTGGAGTTGGTGCGCTCCCTCGATACCCGCTGGATCTCGCTCGAAGGCGTGCGTGGCCTGCCGACCGTGCGAGCGGCATTGCCCGACGACGGGGGCTCCGACGGACGATTCGTGCTCGCGCTGGACGAGGTACCGCTCGCGTTCACCGGACCACATGGACAATCGCTCGACTGGATCGCCGTCCTGTAGCCATCAGCGGCGCCCTGCCGCCCAAATACGCGGCATGCCCGCGGGCATCGACTTTTTTACAGCGACCGAGCCCTAGTATTGCGGCAGAGCGGAGGGAGAACCGTGCCAGCCTCGTCTGACCGGTCTGAGATCCCGTCAGCGACTCCGGGTGTGTCATCGCTCCCGTCGCGCGAGCAGCGCATTCTGGTGTTCGAACGACAATGGTGGAGCCACGCCGGAGCGAAGGAAGCGGCGATCCGCGCGGAGTTCGCCCTCCCGGCGGCCCGGTACTATCAATTGCTGAACGCGGTGCTCGACCTCCCGGAGGCCATTCTCTTTGATCCGATGCTGGTGCGACGGCTGCAGCGGATGCGTGATGCCCGAACCGAAGCGCGATCTGCTCGGGTTTTCGGCAGCCCCGATTCCACACACCAGTAACCCAATCAACGAAAAGAACTGATGGCGACCAAATCGACTGACCGCTTCGACAGCGTGCCTGACGACCTGCTTCGGAACGGCGCCCACCGTTCCGCGCCGAAGAGGGGTCGCGGATGGATCGCTTTCGCCTGGGCCGCTCTCGCCACCGGTGTGCTCGTCGCGGCGGGGTTGTTTGGCCTTGCGGTGATCCGCGGCACCATCGAACTCCCCTTCGCCACCGCGAGCGCGCGCGCGACCACCAAACCGACACCGACTCCCACACCGACGCCGAGCATTGAGGTGAAAATCAACCCGGCGCTGGCAATCACGATTCTCAACGGCACGAAGACCAAGGGCCTCGCTGCGGCGGTCGGCGACAACCTGGTGAAGCAGGGATGGAGCGGCGCCGCGCCAGGCATCGGGTCTCGCACCAACGCCGGCTCGAGCGATATCACCAAGACCGTCGTGTACTACGCAGATGCCGCAAACGAATCAGCCGCACGCGCCATGGTGCTCTCGCTCAAGATCGGCGAGATCCGCCTCTCCCCGGCGTTCCCCGGGTCCCCGATCACAGCGGTCATTGGCAGCGATTACGTTCCCCCGGCTGGTTGAACCCAAGCTGCTGTTCACCCGGCTCCAAATTTGTGTTTTGTCACGGGTTGAATCGTCCCGATTTGTTTGGATCCCCACTGTTATCTGGGATTGATTGCTGACAGCAGCGGCGCGCGGCGACAACCGGGGAGTATTCGATGGCGAACGGAACCGTCAAGTGGTTCAACGCGGAAAAGGGCTATGGCTTCATTACGGTGGAGGTGGGTGGCAAGGATGTCTTCGTTCACTACTCGGCGATCGACATGGGCGGTTTCACAGCGCTCGAAGAGGGCCAGAGTGTGACCTTCGAGGTCGGTTCCGGCAACAAAGGCCCCCAGGCTGAATCCGTGCGGCTGGCGCAATAGGATGCCACCGCCGCCCGCGTGATCGAAGGGCGCGCCCCGAGTAACGATGTCCGGGCTCCCGGACGCCGTTAGTCTGAGGCCGTGGGGGACTCTAGGGCGCGGTCGTGCGTATGCGCTCGCGCGCTGGTCTCGGTGACGCTCGCCGTCTTCCTGGGGTTCACCACCGCGGGGTGTGCGCCGGAGAAAGTCGCGCCTTCTCCCACCCCGAGCCCTACTCCCACCTTCACGACTCCGCCGCCCACCGCGATCGCCCCGCTGCGCGGTACGACAGTGCCGGCCGGTTCCCTCGACCACGCGTCGATCGCCGCCAAGATCGACAACCTGCCAGTAGCGCGGCCGCAGGTCGGCCTCGAGAGCGCCGACCTCGTGTACCAGGAACTGGTGGAGGGCGGCCTCACTCGCTACGTCGCAGTGTGGCAGTCTACGATCCCCGCACTGCTCGGCCCCGTCCGGTCCATCCGCCCGATGGACCCGGACATCGTCTCGCCGCTCGGTGGCATCATCTGCTACTCCGGCGGCCAGCAGCGCTTCGTCGACCTGATGCGTAGGACGCCCGTCTACAACGCCATCCACGGTCAGGCGGACACCGCAAGCACCTTCTTCCGCACGCCCACCAGGGCGGCACCGCACAATGTGCTTGTGAGGGCCAAGGACCTTCTCGCCCAGCACTCGAGCATCCCCGCCCCCGCGCAGCAGTTCGTGTACTCCCTCACCACGCCCGCGTCGACCGGGGCGAAGGACGGTACCCCCACGGCGGTGGTCAACTATTCATTCTCCGGAATCTCGACCGGCAGCTGGACCTGGGATGCTGCGCGCTCGGTGTTTCTGCGCTCGCAGGGCGCCGGGCCCGACCTGGACAGCGCGGGAGCACAGCTTTCTGCCACGAACGTCGTCGTGATCCGCGTCGCAGTAACCGACGACCAGGGCGTGCCCAAGACCAACCTGATCGGCTCGGGTGAGGCCTGGATATCGTCCGGCGGCGGCACCGTGCACGCCGCGTGGTCGAAGTCCTCAGCGACCGATCCGATTCATCTCGTCGACGGGGCGGGGGCGGCGGTGCGTCTCGTCGCAGGTAACACGTGGATAGAGCTTGTTCCCACGGCGGGGTCCGTCTCGTTCGTCGCTCCCGGTTAGCTCTCCGACCGTCGGCAGCTCACTTGCACTCTCAGGGGGAGAGTGCCAGAATCATCTAGCACTCCCTTCTTGAGAGTGCCAATAGCTGTTGCTTTTATGACGTCCCGGAAGGACGAAAAACACACATGGCAAAGATCATTGCTTTCAACGAGGAGGCCCGTCGCGGCCTCGAGCGCGGCCTCAACATCCTGGCTGACGCTGTCAAGGTGACCCTCGGCCCGCGCGGTCGCAACGTCGTACTTGAGAAGAAGTGGGGCGCCCCCACCATCACGAACGACGGTGTCTCCATCGCCAAAGAGATCGAACTCGACGACCCCTACGAGAAGATCGGCGCGGAGCTCGTCAAAGAGGTAGCCAAGAAGACGGATGACGTCGCCGGCGACGGTACGACCACCTCGGTCGTTCTCGCTCAGGCGCTCGTGCGCGAAGGACTGCGCAACGTCGCGGCCGGCGCGGACCCGATCAGCCTCAAGCGCGGCATCGACAAGGCCGTCACGGCCGTCATCGCCGCCCTCGTCGCCGGGGCCAAGGAAATCGAGACCAAAGAAGAGATCGCGGCAACCGCATCCATCTCTGCTGGTGACCCCGAAATCGGAGCACTCATCGCGGAAGCGATCGACAAGGTCGGCAAGGAGGGTGTCGTTACCGTAGAGGAGTCGAACACCTTCGGAACCGAGCTCGAGCTCACCGAGGGCATGCGCTTTGACAAGGGTTACCTTTCGGCGTACTTCGTCACCGACCCCGAACGCCAGGAAGCGGTCTTCGAAGACCCCTACATCCTCATCGTCAACTCGAAGGTCTCCAACATCAAGGACCTCCTCCCGATCGTCGACAAGGTCATCCAGTCGGGCAAGCAGCTCCTCATCATCGCTGAGGATGTGGATGGCGAGGCCCTCGCTACCCTCGTCGTCAACAAGATCCGCGGCATCTTCAAGTCCGTTGCCGTCAAGGCTCCGGGCTTCGGCGACCGTCGCAAGGCGCAGCTGCAGGACATCGCGATCCTCACCGGTGGACAGGTCATCTCCGAGGAGGTCGGCCTCAAGCTCGAGAACGCCACCCTCGACCTGCTTGGTCGCGCCCGCAAGGTCGTCGTCACCAAAGACGAGACCACGATCATCGAAGGTACCGGCGATACCGAAGCCATCGCTGGCCGTGTCAAGCAGATTCGTGCCGAGATCGAGAACACCGATTCCGACTACGACCGTGAGAAGCTCCAGGAGCGCCTCGCCAAGCTTGCCGGTGGGGTTGCCGTCATCAAGGCGGGCGCCGCGACCGAGGTCGAGCTCAAAGAGCGCAAGCACCGCATCGAGGACGCCGTTCGTAACGCTAAGGCTGCCGTCGAAGAGGGCATTGTCGCCGGTGGTGGCGTTGCACTGATCCAGGCCGGCGCTGTTGCTTTCGCCACCGAGGGCCTTTTGGCGCTCACCGGGGACGAGGCCACTGGCGCGAACATCGTCAAGGTCGCCGTCGACGCACCGCTCAAGCAGATCGCGCTCAACGCCGGTCTCGAGGCTGGCGTTGTTGCCGAGAAGGTTCGCAACCTGCCGAGCGGTCACGGCCTCAACGCCGCGACCGGTGAGTATGTCGACATGCTGGCCGCCGGAATCAATGACCCGGTGAAGGTCACCCGCTCGGCACTGCTCAACGCAGCGTCGATCGCTGGACTGTTCCTGACCACCGAGGTCGTCGTCGCCGACAAGCCCGAGAAGGCCGCGGCACCGATGGGTGACCCCTCGGGTGGCATGGACTTCTAGGTCTCACCTGCACAAACCCCGGAAGGCGGTCCCGAAAGGGGCCGCCTTCCGTCGTCCGTGCGGTCTCGGTCATCTCGTGCCTCACTGCGATCCCGCCCGCACAGCCGCCGAAGAATCGGGCCACCTTCCGATCAGTGAGCGAACAGCCGCGTGTTCGCCGCTTCGATTTCGGCGTATTGTTGCCCGGCATGGCCGAGCGCTGTTCCCATAGCGGCGAGAATTTCTTCCACACGCTGTTCGAGACTCTTCCACTCGATCACCGCGCCTTGGAAGGCGGAGGCTGCGGGCCCTGACCAGGACGCCTGCAGATTGGTGAGCTGGCCGTGCAGTGCACCGACCTCGCCTTGAATGCGGCCGATAGTGCTCTTGGCTGCCGATGTCGCGCCAAGTACCGCTTCGCTGTCCACCTGATAGCGGGTCATGTGTACCTCCTCTGGTTCGCGTCCGGGCGCCGTCTGTGCCGGATCGAGAAGTCCGACGCTAGCCGCCGCCGGCCAGGAGGATGCTGGCGTCAGCTGCGCTTGGGGGCAATGGGCGGGGTGTAGCCCTCGGGGAGGAGCGGAACGCTCACGCGGAAGGTTGCACCACCCCCGGGAGTCTCCTGGACAGTCACCTCACCCTTGTGCGACGCGATAATGCCAGAGACGATTGCCAGCCCCAGTCCGCTGCCGCCCGTCTCTCGAGTGCGTGAAGAATCGGCACGCCAGAACCTCTGGAAAATCTTCTCGCGAATCTGCGGAGGAATGCCCTCGCCATGGTCGACGATCTCGAGCACGCCCACCCGGTGTACGCGATCGACCGAGACGATGAGCTCGAGTGGGCTGTCGTCCGGGGTGAATCGCATCGCGTTTCCGATGAGGTTGGTGACCACCTGGCGGATTTTGTTCTCTTCCGCCAGCACCACCGCAGGTTGCTCGACAGCGTCTACTAGCAGCGGCGCAATCTCGATTGGCATGGTGGTCGTCAGTTCACCGCGGGCCTGGCGGCGACGCAGGCGGGCAAGTTGAGCTCCGGCGAAACGAATGGGGCCGGCCGCGGCTGGCGCGCCAACCGAGGCAGCGGGGCTACTGGGGGTGACCGTGACCGGTGGGGCATCCGTCGCCGGTAGGGAGGGGGAATTGGCCACGATGACGCTCACGGTGCGCCGGGGGGCGGATGCCATCGCGTCCAGGGCGGCGTCGTGGGCGATCGGCACAAGGTCGACGGGACCGAGCTGCAGCGGCTTTGCCTCATCGATACGGGCGAGTTCGAGCAGGTCGGAAACCAGTTCGCCCATGCGGATCGCCTCCTTCTCGATGCGTTCCATGGCCTGGGCCACATCCTCTGGCTTCTGCAGCGCGCCCATGCGATAGAGCTCGGCATAGCCTCGAACCGAGACGAGCGGAGTGCGCAACTCGTGGCTCGCATCGCCGACGAACCGGCGCATCTGGTCGATGGTGCGAGCGCGATCGGAGAAGGCTCGGTCGATGCGGTTGAGCATGGTGTTGAGCGAGCGGTTGAGGCGCCCGACCTCGGTGTTCGGGGTGGCGCCCTGCAGTCGCTGGCTGAAGTCGCCGTCCGCAATCGCGGCCGCGGTGGCTTCGACCTCACGCAACGGGGCGAAGGTGGAGGTGACCAGTAGCCGGGTGAGCGCGGCACCGAGCACGATCACCGCGAGCCCGAAGCCAAGGAAGATCACAAGGAACTGGTTGATCAGCCGGTCAGAGCTCACCAGGTCGACGGCCACCACCACGGTGACGTAATCCGCTGAATCGACGATGTTGCGCGGGACGGCCACGACGCGCCACTGGTCGTCGTGCTCTTTGTCCCAGACGGTGAAGGGCACACCGCCGACCTTGATCACCGTGTTGAACGGCATCGGCGGCATGTTGGGAGTCGAGTGCGTCAGGGCGCGGTTGTTACAGAGTTCGTCACCGTTGGTATCGAGCACGGCGAGGTAGTAGTTGTTAATCCCGGGGAGGACGTCACAGGTTTTTGCCCCGGTCTTCGTATAGCCAGGAACGGCCTGCGCGTACTTGGTCATTTTCGTATCGGCGTCGGCGAGAAGGTAGGTGCGCAGCACTGTCATCGTGCCGACGCCCGCCACGAGCAAGCCGAGGGTCACCAAGAGCACGGTGACACCGGTGATCTTGGTGCGGAGGGAGACCCCGCTCCACCAGCCCATGAGTTTGACGTGCATTAGAAACTCAAGATTACGGCGCTCACCCTGAGGGTGTGCCCCATATCGCTGGCTACCGGGGGGATGCTCAGACCCGCGCGGCCTTGAGCATGTAGCCGAAGCCGCGCTTGGTCTGGATTACCGGCTCCTCAGAGTACTGATCGAGCTTGCGGCGAAGGTAGGAAATGTAGCTCTCCACGATGCCGGCGTCGCCATTGAAGTCGTACTCCCACACGTGATCAAGGATCTGGGCCTTGGAGAGCACGCGGTTCGGGTTCAGCATGAGATAGCGGAGCAGCTTGAACTCGGTGGGGCTCAGCTCGATCTGTTCGGATCCGACAGTGACCTCGTGAGTGTCCTGGTCCATCGTCAGTTCGCCGGCGCGGATGATGGCATCTTCCTCATCCTGCATGGTGCGGCGCAGTATCGCCTTGATGCGGGCCACGATCTCGTCCAAGCTGAACGGCTTGGTCACGTAGTCATCACCGCCGACGGTGAGGCCGGTGATCTTGTCTTCGGTGTCATCCTTCGCAGTGAGGAAGAGAATCGGGGAGGTGTACCCGCTCGACCTCAGGCGCTTGGTGACTCCGAAGCCGTTCATGTCCGGCAGCATCACATCGAGAATGATGAGGTCCGGCTCTTCTTCGAGCACCGCAGAAATGGCTTGCGCTCCGTTCCCCACGGCGCGCACCGCAAAACCGGCGAATCGCAGGCTCGTCGTCAGCAGGTCGCGGATATTTGGTTCATCATCAACAATCAGGATTTTCGGGCCATCGCTCATGGCACTAGTATCTGCGCGTTAGCTGTGCATTTCCTGAGCACGGGTCCCGGATGCTTCGCGCCCACGGTTCTCGGCGAGAATGCGGCTTTCCGTGGTTAGTCTGTGAGGGTGAATCGCATTATCGGAAGACGCACCTTCGATTTCGACCGCCAAGTCGCAGTGATGGCGATTATCAACCGCACCCCCGACTCCTTCTACGACAAAGGAGCGACCTTCGCGCTCGATCGGGCGGTGGACGCCGCCCTCGCAGCGGCGGCCAACGGCGCCGACTGGGTAGACATCGGGGGAGTGCCCTTTGGTCGCGGTGATCCGGTGAGCCTCGCCGACGAAATCGACCGCGTAATACCGGTAATCGCCGCCATCAATCACCGCAGCGACGTGGTGATTTCAGTCGACACCACTAACGCGGAGGTCGCACGGCGCAGCATCGAGGCCGGGGCATCCGTCATTAATGACACGAGTGGTTTCTCTGACCCGGAGATGGCGAGTGTCGTGGCGGCGAGCAGCGCCACCCTCGTGATCACCCACAGCAATGGGGTACCGCGCAGTGAGCCGCAGAGCCCGCAATACGACGATGTGACCGGAGAGGTGGTGGCCTATCTGCGCGAGCGGGTCGCGCAGGCGGAGGCTGCCGGTATCCCCCGGGATCGCCTGGTGGTGGACCCCGGACACGATCTCAACAAGAACACCATGCACACCCTGGAGATCACCCGGCGCCTGCAGGAGATCGTGGCGATCGGGTTACCGACGCTCGCTGCGGTGTCGAACAAGGACTTCATCGGCGAATCGATCGATCGTGAGCAGGGGCAGCGTCAGTCGGGCTCCATCGCCGCCGCGGTCATCTGCATCATGAACGGCGCGCGAATCGTGCGGATGCACGACGTTCCCGCGGCGGTCGATGCGGTGCGACTCACCGAAGCCGTACTCGGATTCCGCCAGCCTGCCCATGCGCGACACAACGTCTGATGGCCACTGTGCGCCTAGACAGCGTGTATCCGGTGGCGGCATCCGACCTGGCCGACGATGCTCTCTCTTCGCTCTATGCGCGGGCGGACCGGTCCGAGACCTGGTTGCGGGTCAACTTCGTCTCGAGCGTTGACGGTGCTGCGACGGTCGACGGGGTATCCGGCGGCCTCGGGGACGACGCCGACCATCGGGTCTTCGACCTGCTGCGTGAACTCTGCGATGTCGTGATCGTCGGCGCTGGTACGGTCCGGGCGGAGTCTTACGGTCCGATGCGGCTCCAGCAGCCGTCGGCGGATCGGCGGATTGCCAGGGGGCTGCCGCCGCATCCGGTGTTCGCGATCGTCTCACGCGGTCTCGACCTCGACCCGGCCTCTCGCATCTTCACCGACGCTCCGGTTCGGCCGATCATCATTACGACGGATGCCGCGCCGCGCGATCGCCGAGACAGGCTCGCAGCGGTGGCCGACATCGTGATCGCGGGAGTAGACGAACTCGACCCCGTCGCGATGACGGTTGCCCTCGCCGAGCGAGGCCTCACCCAGCAGCACTGCGAGGGCGGTCCGTCGCTCTTCGGCACGCTCATCGCCGCCGGCGTCGTCGACGAGCTGTGCCTCACGATGAGCCCGCAGCTGGTGGCGGGCGACGCCAAGCGCATCGCCGCCGGGGAACTGGCCCATCCGAGCGAGCTGATTCTCGGGCACGTGCTGGTCTCCGGCAACACCCTGCTGCTGCGCTACGAGGTCGCGCGCTAGCCGCGGCTGCCGCCCGGCCCGGGCGCCGGCCGCCCGCCGCCCGGCGCCCGGGCGACGGTGAGCCGATTTCGGCGCGAAGAGCCGTTTCGCTCCGAGTCATCCCGCCGGAACGGGCTCACTGGCCGCGCCGCTCGAGGATCTGCGACTGCCTCAGGCCGAGATCGCGTCCCCGTCGAGGATTGTGTAGCTGTAGCCCTGCTCGGCGAGGAAGCGCTGGCGGTTCTGGGCGAAGTCCTGGTCAACGGTGTCCCGCGCGACCAGGGTGTAGAAATTGGCGGGGAGCCCACTCTCCTTCGGACGCAGCAGCCTTCCGAGACGCTGGGCCTCCTCCTGGCGTGAACCGAAACTCCCGGAGACCTGGATGGCCACCGTCGCCTCGGGCAGGTCCACTGAGAAGTTTGCGACCTTTGACACCACGAGCAGGGTGATCTCACCCTCGCGGAAGGCTTGATACAGCCGTTCACGCTCCTCGATCGGGGTGGACCCGGTGAGCTTGGGGGCGTCGAGGGTTTCTGCGAGGGTATCGATCTGGTCGAGGTATTGGCCGATCACCAGGATGCGCTCGCCCGCGTGCTTTTTCACGAGATCCCGCACCACCTGCAGCTTCGCCGGGGCGGTTGCGGCGAGCCGGTAACGCTCGTCGTCGGCGGATGCGGCGTACTCGAGTCTCTCCTGCGCGGGCAGGTCGATCCGCACTTCGAAGCACGAGGCGGGGGAGATGAAGCCCTGAGCCTCGATCTCCTTCCAGGGTGCGTCAAACCGTTTTGGACCGATCAGGCTGAAGACGTCGCCCTCGCGACCGTCCTCGCGCACGAGTGTCGCGGTCAGGCCGAGGCGGCGACGGGCCTGCAGCTCGGCGGTGAGTTTGAAGACGGGGGCGGGCAGCAGGTGAACCTCGTCGTAGATCACGAGACCCCAGTCGAGGGCGTCGAGCAGCGCGAGATGGGCGTACTCGCCTTTGCGCTTCGCCGTGAGGATCTGGTAGGTCGCGATGGTGACCGGCTTCACCTCTTTCACCTGCCCGGAATACTCGCCGATCTCATCCTCGGTGAGTGTCGTGCGCTTGAGCAGCTCGGCCCGCCACTGCCGGGCAGAGACGGTATTGGTCACAAGAATCAGTGTCGTGGTCTCGACCCTGGCCATCGCTCCCGCGCCGACGAGTGTCTTGCCCGCGCCGCAGGGCAGCACGACAACACCAGAACCGCCATCCACAAAGCTCGAGATCGCCTGATTCTGGTACTCCCGCAGGTTCCACGCGCTGGTATTGAGGGAGATCGGATGTGGCGTGCCCGGTGTGTATCCGGCAAGATCCTCGGCCGGCCAGCCGAGCTTGACCAACTCCTGCTTCACCTCTCCACGCGCCCAGGGCCGAATCTCGTACCGGTCGATCTCGGTGCCTTTGCCCCGCTGGTCGTCAGGCAAAAAAAGCAGTGGGGCGATGCGCTTGGCCCGCACGATCTCGCTCAGTACCGCGGCATCGCTCGACCTCAGGATGAGCGTGCCGTGCTCGTCGCGCTCGATGACGAGCCGGCCATAACGCCCGACGGTCTCGGCGATATCGATGGACACACTCTGGGGAATCGAAAATTTGGAGTACTTCTCGAGGGTGTCGAGCATGTTCTGAGCGGTGTGGCCGGCGGCACGGGCGTTCCAGAGACCGAGCCGCGTGATGCGGTAGGTGTGTATGTGCTCTGGCGCACGCTCCAGTTCGGCGAAGACGGCGAGGTCATGGCGGGCATCTTCTGCGGCGGGATGCGCGACCTCCAGCAACACGGTACGGTCGCTCTGCACGATCAGGGGTCCAGACAGCGCATCCACCTCGTTAGCCTAGGTCACGTGGGTGGGTGGTCGTCCGTGGTGCCTGGTTCGCGGCATCCGCGGGCCTCGTACGCTGGCGCTGACACCGGCGCTCACTCTCGCGAGGTCGACCCGGTGCGCGGATCAGGCCGCACAGGAAACGCGTCGAACGTGCCGACCCCGCAGTGCGGCGTGTCGGTCGGATGCTCTGATCGGCGAACACGATTACCGCGGCGGCCCCAGCCGCCCATAATCCAGCCGTCCATAATCCAGCCGCCCATAGTCCTGCTGACGAGGACCCTTGCGCGAGTCGAGAAAAGCCCTATTTCGCCGGGGAGATGCCCGCGATGCGCGACAGCGGCAGGGTTCGCTCGATCGCGGCGCGGTTATCTCGACCGCGCAGGCGGCCGCCGGCCACGCTCGTCGGCTCAAGCTGGTAGTCCACCAGTGTGCCGTTCGGCATTGTGACGCTCACGGTGAGGGGCATCTTTGCCTTGATCGCGGCATCCAGCTGGCGGATCAGCCACGCATGACCGGTCTCTTCACCTTCGGGCTCACCGCCGAGGCGCAGGCGTTCGATGAGGGCATCAATCGGGTGCGGTCCGTCCGCGGGAGCTGGTCGGGCGGTGCGCTGCCGCCGCAGGGCCACGATCTCGCCGTCGGCATCCTCCGCAGCTACCGGGTAGCGCGCATCGCTCACCGTCCAGAAGACCACATCAAGGGGGAAGCGACTCTCGGCGCGGTTCCCGGAGGTGCGCTCGAAGCCGAGGGACGACAGGTTCTGGTCGACGACGATCGTGCCGATAAGCAGTTCGTCGTCGGAACGGATGTAGCTGCGGGCATCCGGACGCGGGTCCGTCACGCTGCCTGCCCGCACCTGCCCGTAGCGGCTCGATGCCTCGCCGATGAGGTAGTCGAGAGGCTGCGGGATGCCCGTGAGCGAGATGCTGCCGAGAAACTCGAGGATCGACTCCGCCGTCTCGCCCGAGGCCATCGCCCGATTGACGCTCGAAGTGGAAACGCGGTAGCTGGAGGCCAGGGCGCGACTCTCCACGTCGGCGAGCGACCGTAGCCGGGCATCCACCCGCGGGGTAAGCGGCCCGGGAGCGACCACCGAGAGATCGTGCTGCAGGTAGACCTGCTCGACTTCGGCGGGCAAGAGGGCGGTCATCGCCTCCTCAGCCGGGCGGATGCCGTCGGCGAGCAACAGGGATCCGGGCCCGGTTGGCGCCTGATTGGCCGTGATACCCAGCAGCTCCGCGTCGCGGGTGTAGGCGCCGATGCGCTCGTCCATCCAGTCGCCGCCAGCCGGATACAGCCAGTCGATGTAACCCCGTAGCCCGGAGCCCCACAGAGCGTGTGTGCGCTCGCCAAGCAGCGCGCGGATGTCGATGGGCAGGCGTTCGAACCAGGCCGAGCCGAGCGTGGCCCAGCGGGCGCCCGTTGAGCGCAGCATCCAGGCGCTGCCGTTCTCGGTGATCATCCACGACCCGGTCTGGCGGGCGACAAGTCCGGCGCGCTCGGCGACGGCGAGGAAGACGGCCACCGATTCGAGGTCGACGCTCATCGCGTGGGCGAGCCGCTTGCTGTCGGGGAGGGCGACGCCTCCCTTCGCGAGCTGACGGGCGGGCTCGCGCTCCACTTCCAGGAGAAGCTCAGTGATAGCCGTGATGGCGGCGAAAGCGCGCTCGGCACCGAGCCGGTCGATGAAGCGGTGGTCAACGTCCGGCACCGGTTCTAGAGCGGCAGGGGCGCTCGCCGCCGTGAGGTCGGCGAGTGAGGGGAGGCCGAAGGCCGGCCAGGAGCGCAGCTGGTCGCGCACACTGTCGTACGCGGCGAAGCGGCCCGACTCTTCGTCGAGCAGCAGCAGCCCCGCCACCGCTGCGACGCGATCGGAGACGGATGCTGCGGAGACCTCGCGATCGGAGAGTGCCGACAGCCGCGTGGCGAGATCCGCGGCCGACGGCGGCCCGGCCTCCTCGGTGAGCTGGCCGATCGCGGTGAGCACCGCGAGGGTCTCCCGGTCCCGTCGCGTGAGAATCTGTTGGATCGACGCACGGTCGACGAAGGCCTCGGCGAGGTCGAAGAAGTCCTTGATGCCGGATGGGCTAATGTCCCGAGCCCGCATCGCAGCAGCGATCGCAGCGTCGTCCATCGCGCGGAGGCGCGTCGCCATTGACAGGGTGTCGCTCATGTCTACCCGCCCGTTCCTGTGTCCGGCGGCACCGCCGAATCGCTGCGTATTACTTCTTGGTCGAGCTGGAGTTGCGGGGTACTGAGGCGGCAGCATCGCGGCCGCGACGACGCGCGCTGATGACGAGCAGTGCGATGATCAACAAGAATCCGATCGGCAGCCCTACACCGGGCAGGAGCGCTACCGCCTGCCAGAACCCACCCTGGAACTGGTTGGCTGGCAGGCCGGACGCAGGCGCGATCATTAGGGCGAAAAGCGCCACGATGGACAGGCCGACGATCCCTGCGATCATGAAGGCCAACACGCGTTCGTTACGATGAATGGTCACCGGGGTTTCTTTTGCCACAGTTATAAGGATACGGCCCCCGACTCCCCGTAGTCTTACGGGCATAGCCAAGCGAAAGAGGTACCGCCATGCCCACCGGCAAGGTCAAGTTCTACGATGAAGAAAAGGGCTTCGGCTTTATCAGTTCTGATGACGGCCAGGAAGTTTTCCTGCATGCCTCTGCACTCCCCGCGGGCACGACAGTCAAGGCGGGCGCCAAACTCGAATTCGGTATCGCCGACGGCAAGCGCGGAGCGCAGGCACTCTCGGTGCGCGTGCTGGAGGCACCGCCGAGCCTCGCCAAGCTGAGCCGCAAGCCAGCGGATGACATGTCGATCATCGTCGAGGACCTGGTGAAGCTGCTCGACGGCATCGGTACCAACCTCAAGCGCGGCCGCTACCCCGACGGCAAGCATGGCAAGACGATCGCCGCGATGCTGCGCAAGGTAGCGGACGAACTCGATGCCTGATTCGGTGGCGCCTGATTCGGTGGCACCGGACTCCGACTTCGAGCTCGGTCGTGGCGCCCTGCTCGAGATCACGTCAGCCGAGTCGATCGGTGCCCCCGCTGGATCGATCGACGAGGGCGACGGCGTCACGACGGTCTACTTCGAGACGCTCCTGTCCGGGTACCCCGGATGGCGCTGGACGGCGAGCATCGCCCATGTGCACGAGACCCCCGCGAGCGTGCTCGAGACCGAGTTGACCCCGGGCGATGCCGCCCTGCTCTCTCCGGCCTGGGTGCCGTGGGTCGACCGCCTCGCCGACTACACCGCCGCGCAGGACACCGCGGCGGAGGATGACGAGAGCAACGACGAATTCGACGACGATGAATCGGATGATGACGATGACGAGTCGGACGATGACGATGACGATGACGACGAGAGGGACGACGACGAATCTGACGACGAAGACGACGATGACGACCTCAGCAGTGACGTGCTGCACAGCGGCGATCTCGACGGAGTCGACATCGATGAGTCGGATGACGACGACGACACTGATGACGACTACGTCGACGATGAGCCCGCAGACGAGCACGAGCGCTCGGTCTGAGCACGTAGACAGGTCGCGCGCCGGGGCACCCTACTTCGGTCGTTTGGCCGCATAAACCAGACCGGCGAGTCCCAGCACGATTCCGACGACGCAGGTCGACAGCAGTCCGCTGTTGCCGGAGCCGCTCATCGGTGCGAAGAACAGCACGACCACGATGGTGGCGATCACCCACACGGCGAGACCGATGAGGATGGGCCGGCGGTCATCCGTCTTCACCGGTACCGGATCGGGGCGGCGCTCGGAATCCCTCAGGAACACGCGCATGATCAGCTGTTGCCCACGACGTACTCGATGGAGGACACGAGGGCGCGCACGTCATCCGGTTCGATCGCGGTGAAGGTGGCGACGCGCAACTGGTTGCGGCCGAGTTTGCGGTAGGGCTCCGTGTCGACGATGCCATTGGCGCGCAGGGTCTTCGCGATGCCGGCGGCATCGATCGTGTCGTCGAAGTCGATGGTGACGACCACTTGCGAGCGGTGGTCGGGATTCGTGACGAAGGGGGTTGCGTAGGCGACCGACTCGGCCCAGTCGTACAGCACGGCGGATGATTCCCGGGTGCGGGCATCAGCCCAGCCCAGTCCGCCGTTGTCATTGATCCAGTCGATCTGGTTCTCCATGAGCAGCAGGGTCGAGAGCGCCGGAGTGTTGAGGGTCTGCTTGAGGCGCGAGTTGTCGACGGCGTTCTTCAGGCTCAGGAATTCGGGGATCCAGCGCTCGCTCGCGGCGATTCGCTCCACCCGTTCGATCGCGGTGGGGGAGAACAACCCGAACCAGAGGCCGCCATCCGAGGCGAAGTTTTTTTGCGGTGCGAAGTAATAAACGTCGGCCTGCGCAGCATCGAAGTCGATGCCCCCCGCCGCGCTCGTGGCGTCGACGACCGTGAGTGCACCGTCGTCACCGGCGGCACGGATGACCGGGGCCATGACTCCCGTCGAGGTCTCGTTGTGCGGCCAGGCGTAGACGTCAATGCCGGAGGTGATCTCGATCTCGCTGCGGGTTCCGGCGGGAGCGTCGATCACGATCGGCGCTCTGAGGAACGGTGCGCCTGCAGCCTGGGCAAACTTGGCGCCGAACTCGCCGAAGGTGAGATTCTGGCTGCGCTTCTCGATGAGGGAGAAGGCCGCGGCATCCCAGAAGGCCGTCGATCCGCCGTTGCCGATCACGACCTCGTAGCCGTCGGGAAGGCGGAAGAGCGCAGAGAGGCCGGACTGCACTCGGCCGACGAGGTCTTTCACCGGTGCCTGGCGGTGCGAGGTGCCGAGGATGTTCACTCCGGCGCTCGCGAGATGTGCGAGCTGTTCCGGCCGCACTTTGGACGGGCCGCAGCCGAATCGTCCGTCAGTGGGCAGGAGGGACGAGGGAATGGTCAGAACCGGCATAATTTCGATTCTATTGGCTCGGTTTCGTGCGAGATGCCGGGCGTGCACCGCAGGTTAGGCTTACCTGACAAGCATGCAGCGTTAGGAGGCGACGATGGCCGATCTCATTGACACCACTGAGATGTACCTCCGCACGATCTACGAACTCGAAGAAGAAAACATCTTCCCCCTGCGTGCCCGGATCAGCGAACGCCTCGGCCACTCCGGTCCAACGGTCTCGCAGACGGTCGGCCGCATGGAACGCGATGGACTCGTCGTCGTCGAGGGTGACCGTCACCTCGCCCTTACCGCGGAGGGCCGGAGCAAGGCCATCCAGGTGATGCGCAAGCATCGACTCGCCGAGCGGCTCCTCGCCGATGTGATCGGCCTCGACTGGACCCTCGTTCACGAGGAGGCCTGCCGCTGGGAACACGTGATGAGCGAGTCGGTGGAGCGCCGGATCATCGAGATGCTCGAGCACCCCACGCACTCGCCCTACGGCAACCCGATCCCGGGCCTCGACGAATTCGGTGATCACAGCGCGGGCAAGTTCTCGGACGGTGTGGTGAATATCGTCAACTTCACGCTCGGGGCCGTTGGACCGATCGTCGGCGTCATCCGGCGCCTGGGTGAGCCAGTGCAGTATGAGGTCGAGCTTCTGGAGCAACTGCGTTCCGCTGGCGTGATGCCCGGAGCGAGGGCGAGCTTCTCTGCCTTTGGTTCGTACGTGCGGGTGCAGGCGGACGGTCATGAAGACGGCCTCGAATTACCTAACGAGGTCGCGATTCACGTTTACGTGGGAATCTAACTACGCGTTAACGGTTACTTTCGTGGTGCGTCACGCTTCGGGTTGCGCAGATATTCTGGGTTACGCTGGGATTCTTGCAATTCTGAGAGTCGTTTTCGAGAAAGAGCCAGATGTCGAAATCACGAGCCATCCAATCCGTGGATGCGCGCGCGCTTTTCTACATACGGCACTGCTGTCAGCACCGGGCGGTTTTCTCCGCGCGCAATCATCAGGCACTGTCTCACTGACAGTGCCTTTTTGTTTGCCCCGGCGCCTCACCGCACGCTTTCCCTGACTTCTCCCGGAATCCAAGGTGCATCGAACTGCCTGGAAGCCGTCCAGGCATCGTCGAAAGGATGACAATGCGCACGCTGGTCCTGAATGCGGGCTTCGAGCCCCTCGCCGTTGTGTCGTTCAAGCGAGCGATCGTGCTCGTGATGAACCAGAAGGCGACGATCGTCGCGGCGGATGCCGAGCATCCGGTGTGGGCGGCATCCGGCTCCTACGCCCGCCCCTCTGTCATCCTATTGACACGCTACGTGCGCATCCCGAACAGTCGGCTCATCCCGGTGTCGCGTCGCGGTGTGCTTCGCCGGGACGGGCAGCGCTGTGGATACTGCGGGGGCACGGCCAACACCATCGATCATGTCTTCCCGCGCTCCCGTGGGGGCGCCGACAGCTGGGAGAACCTCGTGGCCTGCTGCTTGCGCTGCAACAACCTGAAGGGCGATCGCACTCCCGCCGAGATGAACTGGACTCTGCGAGTGCGCCCGAAGCCGCCGCACGGCACGGCCTGGCTGGTGCGCGGGGTCGAGCGAGCCGAGGCCGAGTGGGAAGAGTTCCTCGCGCCCGCGGCGTGATTCTGCTGGCCGGTCTCAGCCGCCCGCTTTCTTTTTAGATCTCCCATGGTCCCCTCCCGCCCATGACTATCGACGACGACACCCTGCCCACGCTTCCGAGCGCGCAATTCTCGCTACTCATCGCCCTCCGGCTAAACTTGCGACGCCAGCCTCTGTAGCTCAATGGAAGAGCAGTTCCGTCCTAAGGAAACGGTTGGGGGTTCGAGTCCCTCCAGGGGCACTCAGGTTCCGCGTCAGGTTGTTGTCACGTCGCATCCATTTCTGGGTTTTTCGCACGTAACTCTGGACTAGTCCGACTTTCGCGGGTGCCGATTCCCGTCGTTTCGCTCGCATTTGCTGATACTCCCTGAGCAGCCGCTTTCGGCTCGATGCTTGGTTCAGCGGCCAGCTCGTCGTATGCGCAACTTGAGTTGGGTAAACCCACTCCACGAACTTGGCTGTCTGCCCTCCTAGCTGGAAGCACGGATGGTTCTTTCGTGGTGCTGGTGTTAACAGGCACAGTGCAAGAGCGATTAGACCGCCACGGCTCACAGTGATACTCGGGGTTCTAAGAGGATCCATTCGGACGTCAACGAACGCGACAGTGTGTCGTTTCTTGGGGCACAAATCGCGAGCACTGAGGGCAAGCCTGACTTTTAGAGGATGGCCGCGGTGGCGTGATTGGGCTTTACTGGACGGAACGCGTGAGTCTCGAATCTATGGAAGCAGAGACGATCCAAAACAAGACGAACAGTGTCTCCTTCCAAAAGTGATCACGCCGAGTGGAATCGGCACGTTCGAAGTTTCCCCGAGGCCCCGTGAGCGGGGCGGTGAACGGGACAGCTCATGGGCCAGTCCAGCTCTGCGCCAAGCGCGCCGGCGCTGTGTCATTTGGGAACCATCACCGGGAACTTTCTCGGCCTGAATCCTGTCTTTTCACCAAGAAGAACGCGGCAGAAAATCCGGGACGATTCAGGCTCTGCTGCGCCTGCTCAAGGGTGAGCTCGTCGGGAAGGTTTCGCCACCACCGTTGGGCTGCAGTGTGGTTGTTCTTCTCCACCACCCCTTTCCTGTTCCCCGACCGGGGCCGGCAGGCGACCACGCTGACCGCATGATGTTTGGAGAACGCGGCAAACATCGGCGTCAGGTCAATCGTCCCGGCCTTCAACACAGTGCTCATCCGATCGAACCGCCAAGTGGCCGTCACCCCGCCGAGCAAGCTCAGCAGCAGCGTCATCGCGGCCAACAGATGGGGCAGGTCCATCGATGGGGAGATCACGGCCCGCCAGACGCCGGAGTGCGCCAACGATCCGACGAGGACGAAGGCGCGTTTGGTCGGGAACGCCCACCCGAGTGGGGCGTCGGGCAGCTCGACCCAGTCGAACTGGGTCTCTTCTCCCGCGGGATGTTCGATGATCGCGTTGGGGCGTTTCGTCACATGCGCGCATGCGGTGCACGCCGGGCGCAGCTTGCGATCGCGAACCTGTCGGGTCAACGTCGGATATGACCGCGTGAAGCCCAGTGGCCGCAACTCCTCGAGCAGTGTCGCGGCCCATAAATGCGGATCTTCGGTCAGCCTTGCTGTGACGTAATCGACGAACATGTCGAACGTGTCTGGTTCCGCACGTTCCCGCTGTCCCGGGACCCGATCCCCGGCCAGATAGGCGCGAATCGTTTTACGGTCATGATCAGTGCGGCGAGCGATCTCACTGATTGTCATCCCTTGTCTTTTGAGCGCGTGGATATCCACGTCGTCCTCCTCTGAAAGCATAGGAATAGGGCCTTTCTCGAGCTGGTGTGTGGTCGAAGACCATCAGCATCGAGGAAGGCCCGTTCCTATGAACGGAAGCGACCCGGAGTGGGGAATTTCAGTGAGCAGAACTGGGGAGATTCAGTGAGCGCCGTCAGCCCGTGTTCGGCGATAGAAAGTTGCTCGAGACATTCCAAGAACGCGGGAAACCGTTGTTGCAGTCTCTCCAGCGTCAATGAGTCGACGGGCATTGCGGATTTGGCTGTCGGCGATCCGCTGCGGCCTCCCGTCGAGATCCTTGCCGGCCTCGCGGCGTTTCGCGATGGAGTCGACAACACGCTCGCGCTTGATTTCGTGTTCCATCTGTCCGAGCGCGGCCATGATCGCGAACAGCACAGACCCCATCGGTGTCGCAGTATCAACATCACCGCCGCCGAGGTTGAGCACGCGGAGGCCGGCTCCACGACCGCGAAGCTCTTCAGTGAACGCGAGCATGTTCTGCGTTGACCGACCCAATCGGTCCAGGGTCGTGATGACGAGAGTGTCGCCGTCGTGGAGTGCGTCGAGCGCACGGTCGAACTGGGGCCGTGATGCTCGAGCACCGGAGATTCCGTGGTCGATGTAGAGGTCGTCACGCCGGACGCCTGCGGCGAGGATGTCGGCTTGTTGCCGGTCGGTGGATTGCTGGCGTGTGGATACGCGCGCGTAGCCGATCAGCTTTGGCACTGTGCTCCTAGGGTGTCTCATAACTAACGGTGTGTTCCGCAACCACAACAGGAGGTTATGCGACGTAGTTATAAGACTCGCTGTGCTCGCAGATTCCGACGATTTCAAGGATGCTCAGCTCACGGCAGTGAGACGCCTTGTATGCCTAGGGTTACGACACACGACCAAAATATCTAAGGTTCGCAGACTCATGGCCGAGGCGGTGGAATGAGCGCGCGCTCTTGGATCTCAGCGCTTCGGTTCCAAGCGCGGCTTCATACTCCCAAAGCCTCGGAGATATATGAATAACCGAACCAGACAACCGGGTAGAAAGTAAAAATAACTAAAAAAACATCGGGGCCCATAATCAGACAGGTGACGGCGGTTGGCCGGTGGAATCCCGGATGACCAGAGTCGGCTCGAGCGAGATGCGGCGGGGCAGTTCGCCCTCCACTAGACGCGTCAGTTCGTGGAACGCTTGCGCGCCGGTTTCTATGAAATCCTGATGAATCGTGGTGAGTGTAGGCGTGAAATGCTGCGCGTCGGGAATGTCATCGAATCCGACCACGCTGAAGTCGCGAGGCGCGCAGAGACCTGCATCCGAATACGCGTGCATGACGCCAAGCGCCATCTGATCGTTGGCACAAAAGATCGCGGTCACGCCCACATGCCGCATCAGTTCTTGCCCTGCCCGGTAGCCGCTCGCCGAGCTGAAGTCGCCATGTAGGTGTCGCTCGAGCGACTGGCCTCGCCTGTGCAGGGCGTTTTCGATACCCGTCAGCCTTTCGCCCGCATAGCCCTCATCGGCGGGCCCATCGACAAAGGCGATGCGACGGTGGCCGAGGTCAAGGAGGTGCTCACCAGCGAGTACGCCACCATGTACGCCATCAGTTCCCACACTCGAGATCCCCGCGGCGGGGTTTCGTGACATCTCCACGACAGGAAGGGTTGCGGCGATTTTCTGCGGCGCGGAGTAGCGTTGGGACATCGGCGTCGCGAGAATGATTCCTTCGACGCGTTGACCGAGTAATCGGTCGAATGCTCGGGCGACAGCGTCTTCAGAGGCGTGGCCCGTCTCAGGTTCGAGCACTGTGGCGAAGATCGTTGCGATTCCGGCAGATTCGGCAGATTGTCCGATCCCGAACTGGCTTTGGCTGAGGGACACGTTCATCGGAATGCCCAGGTTGATGACTCCGATTGATTCGGACCTGCTCAACACGAGGCTTCTGGCGATCCGGTTTGGCTGGAAGCTGAGGGCGTCAAGGGCTTCGCGTACTCGGGTGAGGGTCGGCTCCGCGACGTTGTTTTTGCGATTGACGACGCGAGAAACGGTCTGAGCAGAAACCCCCGCCAACCGGGCGACGTCGGCAAGACTCGCGTGTCCGTTTCCCAGTTGGTTCTCCGAGGAGATCAACCTGCTGGTCAAAGCGTCCGTCGCCATATTCCACACTCCGTCCTGATGTCTAAAAAAGACTCTACTCGCTGCGATGGCAGCGCTAACAACAATTTCATTGTTAGCGTTGACATTGCGTTCTATATATGCGCAAGATGACTTACCCAGCTGCATGGCGATCGACTCCAGCTAGCCAAGAGTCGGCACTTCGCCCGCAAAGTGCGCGAGCGATGAACCCTGAAGCATCTATGAGAGGACCCCAATGATGAGGTACAAAAATCTGCGCTTGCTTGGCGTATTCGTCGGCGTCGCAGTGGTGGCGTCCGGACTTCTTTCGGCTTGCAGTACGGGACAAAGCCCGGCGGCCTCGTCGACCTTGAAAGTTCTTGCCTGGAAGGGCGGTGGAACGGAGCCGGCGGGGATTGCTGAGATCAACGCGGCTTTCGAGAAGTCTCACCCTGGAGTGAAGATCGACTTCACTTATATGCCCGCTGGCGACTCGTACACGCAGAAGCTCTCAGCCGAGCTTCTCGCCGGTAATGCGCCGGATGTCTTCATGGGCGACCCAGTGAGCACCAAGACGCTTGCTTCTTCCGGATATCTGGCCGATCTAGGAAAGCAGTCGTGGGCGTCGGACGTGCTTCCGGACCTGAAGTCCTTCACCCAAGGGAGCGACGGGAAGGTCTATGCCGCTCCCACGGAACTGATCGGCATCACCACATACGCGAACATGGATTTGCTCAAGAAGGTCGGCATTACCGAAGTCCCGACTACTCGGTCCACCTTTCTTGACGACATGGCGAAGCTGAAGGGTGCGGGCATCACCCCCCTCTCTCTCCCCGACAAGTCGGCATGGACGGCGGAGTCCACGCTCCAGCAGATCGCCTCTACGCTTGTTTATCGCGACGATCCCAAGTGGGATCAGAAATTCATCGCGGGGAAGACCAGTTTCGTTCGCGATTGGTCTTCGAGCGCGAAGCAGTTGGTGGACTTGGATTCTCTAGGCTACGTAGCTTGGAAGTCGGAGCTTGGCATCGATGAATGGAGTCAGGGCCTTCAGGATTTCAAGGCCGGCAAGAGTGCGTTCTGGGTTCAGGGTGCATGGAACCTGTCTGGCGTTCACCAGGCCGGCATCAATGCGCAGATCTTCCCCTGGCCCGCAGATGATGGCAAGCAAGTCGCGACTCTGTTCGGAGGCGTGATGTGGCAGGTGAACAAGGCTTCCAAGGCCGACACGGTCGCAAAGGAATACGTCGACTACTGGTCTACCGGTCACTCTGCGCCGTTCGTGAATGCGGAGAACGCCATCAGTCCGTTCAAGTCCGTTAGTACTCCGAAGTCGGATGCGACGGCACCTTTCAACGCCGCATACGCTGCGGGTCAGTACCGGATTCTGCCCTACAATACCTGGCTGAATGGCAACGGGGGGCAGCTCGGGCAGGCGGTCCAGGGGATGTTGTTGGGGCAGAGCACACAGCAGCAACTGCTCGCTACTTATGACACGTTGGGCCGCAAAGCACTCACCAGCAAGTAAGCGCCCATGATCGAAGGCGGGAGGTGAGACAACTCACCTCCCGCCGGAAAGAGGAACATCGTTGTTCGCGAACCGAAAGCTCACCGCCATTGGATTTCTTGCCCCGGCGATTGTCATCTACGGGGCGCTGATCATCTATCCCCTGATCCGTGGGGCATATCTCAGCTTGACGGACTCGCGCGGTGGTCCGGTGGCGAATTTCATCGGGCTGCAGAACTTTGCGGAGGCGCTGACCGACCCCCTTGTGCTGGGAGCGTTCAAAAATACGATCATTTACGCGGTCGTCGTTGTCGTGTTTCAGA
Source organism: Glaciihabitans sp. GrIS 2.15 (assembly GCF_035984695.1). Taxonomy (NCBI): domain Bacteria; kingdom Bacillati; phylum Actinomycetota; class Actinomycetes; order Micrococcales; family Microbacteriaceae; genus Glaciihabitans; species Glaciihabitans sp. GrIS 2.15. The sequence goes on along the minus strand of NZ_JAXCHU010000004.1, from coordinate 6,467 downwards.
CAGTGTTGGGTGTCGCGCTCGCACGGGCGATATTCAGTCGGCCGAGGTGGCGGCGTCCTCTCAGCATCGTGATGCTGCTGCCGACCCTTGTTGCCCCAGTGCTCGCAGGGTTCATCTTTTCCTACATTTATGCTCCTGATGGGCTTCTCAATCGGACACTCGATGAGGTCGGCCTGGGCGGGTTGAAACATATCTGGCTCGGTGACCCTTCCACGGCGTTAATGTCGGTCGCGGCAGTGAACGTGTGGATGTTCGCTGGCTACTCTGCGGTGATCTTCCTGGCCGGGTACCTATCGATGCCGGGCGACCTCATCGACGCGGCCCAGATGGATGGGGCGGTTGGGTGGAAACGGTTTGCTCTCATTGAATGGCCACTTCTTGCGCCATCGCTGACCGTGAACACGACGCTGTCCCTCATCGGCTCGCTTCGGGTCTTCGAATTTCCGCTGGTACTCACCAACGGTGGTCCGGCTAATTCGACTCAGACCCTATCCCTTGTCATATTCCAGAAAGTGTTCTCCGGCGGCAATCAGTTCGCCTACGCCGTCTCGATCTCAATCCTCTTGTTGTTGACCGTTGTCATCATCACCGCCAGCATCAACAGGGCCCTCCAGCTTCGCGAAAGGCGGATGTCATGAATCTCGTAGCTCACTCATCGAAGAAGCGCGGGGGCACTGGGTCGCGGTCGCGCGTTTCTCCCGCGCGAATCCTTTCCAACATCGGGCTGACCTTCGCCATCGTTGCGCTGATGCTTCCGTTCGTTCTGACGTTGTCAGTCGCGTTCAGACCGGCGAAAGACGTCGCATCGAATGCCATCGCCATCCCCACGCACCTGACGTTCTCGAATATCACCGACACTTTCACCAAGCTGGACTACGGCATTAGCGTATTGAACACGGTCATATTGGTTCTCGGATCCACGGCTCTCACGATCGTGATCGGCGCAATGGCGAGCTATCCGCTCGCGCGCATATCTCGCCCATGGACGAGCGCCGTCTATCGGTCCTTTCTGCTCGGAACATCCATTCCGATTTTCGTGTTGCTCGCCCCTCTGTACTTGCTCATCCGCGACATGGGACTGCTCAATACCCACCTCGGAGTTGTCTTCATCTACACGGCGTTGAACCTGCCGCTGGCGATCTTCTTCTTCACCAGCTTCTTCCGGCAGATCCCCCTCGAGCTGGAGGAGGCAGCGGCCCTCGACGGGGCGGGGCCCCTCCGCAGTTTCTTCTCGATATTGCTTCCCCTGCTTCGGCCTGTCACGGCGACACTCGCGACCTTCATGACGCTGAACATTTGGAACGACCTCCTCATCCCATTCGTGTTTCTTCAGGACACCGGAAGTCGCACAGTGATGGCAAACGCGTACGCGTTGGTGGATCCGAAATCGGTGGAACCGACTGTTCTCTTCCCAGCAGCACTCCTCGGGGTTGCCCCGCTTCTCGTGATATTCCTTCTCCTTCAGCGAAACGTCGTTGAGGGATTGACCTCGGGGGCGGTGAAAGCATGATCGCCGAGCAGCTCACCCGTGAGGGCACGGTACTCGAGTGGGGCAACGGCCTACTTCGTCTCCGGCTGACTCACGGAATGGATCAACCCGTCGTCCTCGAGGACATCATGTGGGGCGTCGCCGACGCCCCCGCGCGAACGCCCAAGCAAACGTTGGTCGAAATCTTGATCCCCAGTCTCGGGTTGACTGACACCCCCAACCGTATGGACAAGACCGCCTTGGGGGCACGCCTTCGGTACCGAGCTCATAGCGAGGAGCGAGACGCGGATACGCTCCGTCTGATCGTCGAGCAACATGATGATGTGATCGGGCTGATCGTCGTCACTGTCTTCGAAACCGTCGAAGGGGCGGCCGCCTTTCGCACCCGGAGCGTTGTCAGCCTTGAACCGGGGCGGCCGGCGATACGAATCGCCGCGGTATCGAGCTTCGCCACCGGCGCGATCCTGTCGGATGACTTGACCAGCTTGAAAATTTGGCGTGCCCGGAGCAGTTGGTCGGCGGAGAACCGCTGGGAGGTCGTGCCCCTTCGGGACCCAGCTGCTCAACTCATAGCCCCTCATGACCCTGCCGAATATCGGCGCGGATTCACATCAGCCACCAGCTTCGGGACGTGGTCGTCCGGCTCTTTCGCGCCCGCTGCGGTTGCCGTGAACTCGGTGCGCGCCCTCGCCTGGCAAGTGGATAGCCCCAGCCCGTGGCGATGGGAAGTGGGGGAGCGAGCCTGGGACCGATCGGCGCTTCCGCGATTTATGGAACCTGAACCGATCGGCCAGATCGTGCGCCGGGACATCGACGACGGTGCCTATTTGGTCGTCAGTGGGCCGACTGACGACTTTCATCAATGGACGCATGCGCTTGTACAAGGAGACGCATTCGAGTCGGTCACGGTGAGCGTCGGCGTCGGGCAGAGCACGGAAGATGCCCTCGCTGGGCTCACTGAAATACGACGCGCCTGGCGTCGAATGCGAGGTGGTGCCGCTGAATATCCGGTTATCTATAACGATTTCATGGGAACTCTCGAGGGAGACCCCACGGAAGAGAAGTTACTCCCTCTCATTGAAAGCGCCGCACGCGTTGGTGCCGACTATTTCTGTATCGACGCCGGATGGGCCGATAACGGTGAGGGTTGGGCTGATTCGGTCGGGGACTGGAACCCTTCCGTCTCCCGCTTTCCGCGCGGGATTTCGACAACCCTGGACGCTATCCGGGCGCGCGGCATGAAACCAGGGCTTTGGTTGGAACCGGAAGTCGTCGGTGAAACGAGTGACGCAGCCATCGAACTTCCCGAGGAGGCTTTTCTCCACCGATTCGGTGGCCGGATCCGCGATCGCGGCCGCTTCTACTTGGATTTCCGGAGTTCCGCCGCTACACGCCATCTCGACCGGGTCTTGGACCGACTGGTCGTCGAGCTCGGAGTCTGCTTTTTCAAGTTCGATTACAACTCCATGCTCTCTCCTGGGCCCGACGGAGATGGCGGCAGCGCTGGCGGTGGATTGTTAGAAAATGCGCGGGCTCACGTAGCTTGGCTCGCCCGGCTTCGGCAGCGTCATCCGGACGTGCTCATCGAAAACTGCGCCTCGGGCGGGATGAGGTCCGACTTCGGGATACTCGAGAACGTACATATCCAGTCGACGTCGGATCAACCAAATCCACTTCTTTACCCGAGCATTGCGGTCGGCGCTCTGGCGCACATCCTGCCCGAGCAAGCCGGCAATTGGTCATATCCCCAAGCGGATATGACCGACGAGATGATCTGTTTTACGATTGCCAACGGTCTTGCGGGGCGTCTTTATTTGGCTGGGGTGCTGAGTCGAATGGATGACCGTCAGCTGGAACTCGTCGCCGCAGGTGTCTCCGTTCATAAGCGTCTGATCAAAATCCAGTCAAGCTCTATTGTCAGGTATCCGACCGGTATGGCTCGGTGGGGCGAACCATGGTCTACCGTCGCTTTCGACAACGCGGAAAGTGGCGAGGTCGTCGTCATGGTTTGGCGCCAGAGTGGTGCAGATCCCGCTGTCGTTCTCGAGATCGGAGTCGATGACGGCGCAACCGTCGAGCAGGTTTTCCCGCCGCCGGAAATCGGTCGTCCGTGGACGGTGGAGTTGAAGAACAGGCGGCTTCTCATCACGGGGTCGGGTGATGAGCCTGCTGCGCGGGTTTATCTCGTGACGAAGACGGTCGGCTGATGCCGTACTTGTTCTCGTACTTTACAACTCAGGATGAATCCCTGCATCTTTCCCTCAGCTGGGATGGCATCGTGTTCGAGCCCGTCGCAGGCGGCGGTTCTATCGTGACCAGTCCGATCGGGGACCGGACTCTCCGCGATCCCTTCATCGGGCGCGCATCCGACGGGCTCTTCCATCTCCTAGCCACAAACGGCTGGGCAAGCACGAGCATTATCCACGCCAGAAGCGCCGACCTTCTCGAGTGGACCGATTTTGAGGCCATCCCTGTGATGTCGAAAATTGCCGGCGCGAAGAATGCCTGGGCGCCTGAGTTCTTCTCTGACCGCGACGGAACGATCAATATCATCTGGTCGTCCTCGGTGCGACTGGAACCCGACGCTGGCGTCGACTGGCTGGCCAGCGAGCAGTACCACTCCATCTGGAGCTGCAAAACGCCCGATTTCCGCTCTTACACCGAATCGACGGTTTACCTTGATCCGGGGTTCTCGTTGATCGACGCGACCGTGTTCAAACGACCCGACTCGTCAGGCTTTTTGGTCGCCAAAGATGAAACTGGAACCAACGAGACACCCCAAGCCCGAAAAGATCTGCTCATCTGGGCACTGAGCCCAGATGGACGGCCGGAAGGAACAGGCGTGCGCTTTGGAAGCCCATCATTTGTCGAAGGCCCCACGGTTTTTGAAAGCGATGGCCGTCTCGTCATACTGTTCGACCCATTCCTCGAGGACGGCTATCAAGCAATGACTTCCGTGGACGGGCGGGATTGGGCGCCTGTCCGGCTGGACTTACCACGAGACGCACGCCACGGATCCGTGACGGTGATTAATGATGCCGAGGCCGCTCGGCTTCATTCAATGAAGGAAAGGTAGACCAATGTCTCAACGGCGAGCAGTACTGATCAAAATCGCGTCGGTAACGACCGCGATTCTCCTCGGCATCACCAAACCCACTCCGGCGTTCGCGGGCACGGGCACGGTGACGACCGCTCCGGTACCCGCGGGCGCAACGTCAAGTAGCGACTTCTCGGTATCAGCCAACGGTCAAAGCGCCGGCGTTTATGGCGCCGGTTCGAATGCCCGGGGCAATACCGCCTCATTTTCTGAGCTCGATTTCGCCAACGGCAACGTGACTGTCTCGATCATCGTAAATTTTGCCTTTAGCTCTTACAAGTTGGTGCTCAACTCGCTTGGACTCGCCTCAACACGTTCCGGCAATACCGCTACATTGAAGCGCGCCGGGTTTTCTGCCGCTCCTATGCGGGGTGCGGCTCTCGGTTGAGGGTCGCGTAGTGGGCTTGCTCGAACTCGGCTGGCGGCACGTAGCCGAGGCTTAAGTGAAGCCTAGGGATTTGAGACGAAGAAGATCTTTGCAGTGGCCCTCTCTAGCTCCGAAAAGCAGCGCTACGACCCTGCCAGCGTAGCTACGCCGGCAGCCTTGTGAGACGAGCTGCTGTGGGCTGGGAACCACAGTGGGAGAAACCGAACTGAGTTGGTCACGTTGCCAACGAACCAGCGCTGTCAGAATGACCCTGTGGACACAGCGTCGTTCGTATTGTCAATCGTTGGGGTCGTTGTCAGCGCTGCGGGCGTGCTCATCGCACTTTTCATCGCGCAACGCCAAGGTAAACAATCAGGCGTGCAACAACAAGTCCTCATTGAAGTCTCCGTCCTCACGCGAGACAACGCTCGTGTGCTGGTCGAGCTCCGTGATCGAACGATTGCTTCAGACCCCTCGATCGACGAGGGTCCGGATGCTGAGCCCGGCGCGGATTTGCCAGCGAATATTGATTCGCTGATCGCCGAGCTCAAAGCACATAACGCAAAACTCGATTTCGAACGCTTGAAGTGGAGGAAGAAGACAACCATTCCACCGACAAGGGGCAACTATGGATGGTTCGTCTACAGCGACACTGATGGCGAACGTTGGTTTGTTCATTCCGGTCGCACCACGTCTGCACGTCCGGCAGTGCCGATGGAGCGCATCGAAGCCTGGGAGCGAAAGACCCTGGGGTTCTCCCCGGCTGATATTCGTCTCGATTATCGCATCGGCACTGGAAAGGGCAGTCATGCCTGGTTTATTGAAACCTACGATGGCCGCAGCTTCAAACTTTCTAAGGGTGGCGCAGGCGTCAGTGGAGTAACCGTCACGCAGGTCGATACCGACTGAGACACACAGCGAACCACCTCGGGTCTGCTGCCTGCAAATACGTTGAGAGCGATCTTCCAACACAACAATCCACCACCGCACGCTCGATTTCGCTAGTCTTGCCGGCTTCTGCGTGCCCCGATTACTTGCCTCGCAACCCATGACTTCCGAGACGGTCTACAGCGTCGAACTGGTGTCGCGTATGACGTACCTGAGCGCGAATTCCTCACGGGGCACCTATACGGGCACCCTGCGCCGAAACGTGCCGTCGATCCCAGTAACGACGGGGGAGTGTCCGTTCAGCGTCCCGCCTGCGGGCGCCATATTTGTCGGAATTCAGATTCGATCTACCTTTCATGGACGCGACGAACGCTTGAATGTCTGAGCTCGCCCGGGCCGATCGTGATCCGCTCTCATTCCCCAGAACGAAAGCGGCATGAAACCCGGGACGGTTCGACGTTCCCGTGGTAGTTGTTGAGTCGGTTCTTTTGACCGAAATCACCATCGACGCCGCAGCCACTATTGCGATAGTGAGTATTTGAGCTTTTGGGGGCCACCGATATTGACGTTCGGGGCCACTGGTCGATCTGGTCAGTAGCGCGGTGTGGGGCCACCGAGTATTTCCG